>NZ_CP035103.1:3035885-3339473 GCF_006094695.1 Kocuria rosea
CACCCCGATGCCCATGTCGTGGAGCAGG
Source organism: Kocuria rosea (assembly GCF_006094695.1). Classification (NCBI taxonomy): domain Bacteria; kingdom Bacillati; phylum Actinomycetota; class Actinomycetes; order Micrococcales; family Micrococcaceae; genus Kocuria; species Kocuria rosea. The sequence continues at coordinate 3,035,914 of NZ_CP035103.1, forward strand.
AAGTCCAGTGCCTCGGCGAGGCCCTCGTCCCAGCTCGCCGGGGCGCTCGGCCGTTGCGGCGAGTACGTGGCCACGGCGTCCTCGAGGGCCCCCTCGAGCATCTCCAGGCTGTTCGCGTAGCGGCGGTAGATCGACGTCTTGGCCACGCCGGAGGCCGCCGAGACCGCTTCGATGGTCACCCGGTGCGGTCCGCCCTCGCGCAGGAGGGCCAGTGCCGCCGCGGTGATCTTCTTGTCGGTGGTGACGGTCCGCGGATCGGTCCGGTCGTCGTCGCCCATCGGTGCCCTCCTGCTCGCCGTCCGCCGCCGGAGCGCTCAGGCGGTCTTCCAGTCCTCGATGGGCCAGTGGTTCTTCCGGGCCAGCCGGTACAGGGGCAGGTCGGGGTTGACCGTGTACGGGTGGCCCATGAGCAGCAGCCAGCTGGCGTCCGCGTGGGAGTCCCCGTAGCCGTAGGAGCGGGAGAGGTCGTAGCCGCCCTGCTCGGCGTACTTCTTGAGCCACTGGGCCCGCGCCTCGTCGACCAGGGGCGGAGCGGCGAGGTAGCCGGTCATCACGCCGTCGCGCTCGTCCATCCGGCCCGCCACGACCTCGTCGAAGAGGTGCGCGATCGGCTCCACGAGCAGGTCGATGGACCCGGTGACCAGCACCGTGCGGTGCCCCGCGGCGCGGTGCTCCTCGATCCGGCTCAGGGCCCCGGGGCGCAGGAGGCGCCGCATGTCCTCGCCGAGCGGCCCGGCCACCTGCTCCCGCACGGTCCCGGCGGGCACGCCCTGGTAGCGGCGCATGAACGCCCGGATGAACTCCCCCCGGTCCCGCTTCTCGGCCTTGAGGTAGGTCGGGGCGCTCGAGACGAGGTCGGCGACCTCCGCGGGCCACTTCGCCAGGTGCAGCGTCCGGCGGCGCAGCTGGAGGTACTGGCGGATGACCGTGGAGTCCAGGACGGTGCCCTCGAGGTCGAAGACCGCGAGCACGTCCGTGCCCTCGCTGAGACCCCGCCGGGTCGTGCCGCGCCGCTTGGACGCCGCCTGGAGCCGGCCGTAGGCCTTGGTCATCGTGGTCAGCGCCGGCAGGTGCACGTTCTTCCAGTAGTCGGCCCAGTCGATCGACCGGACGTCGAAGGTCCGGTCCTCCGGCGTGCCGGCGGGCAGCGAGTCGTTGAGCTGCCGCGTGCTGGCGTCGTCGAAGATCATCTCGGTGCGCGTGTAGGACTGGTAGAGGTCCACGTAGGTGCGCAGGGAGCCGAGGCCGGACTGCATCCGGTGCAGGGAGGTCGACCACTCCCGGGTGCGGGAGGTCGCGGGCAGCGCGGAGGTGATCCGGCCGCCCACGGCGGAGAGCCGCTCCTTGACCGCCAGCGAGCGCTCCACGGCGTTGTTGGCCGGGAACTTCCACTCGGGCACTCGGATGGGCTTGCCGTCGGCGTCCTCGAGCGGGTGGGCGAGGAAGAAGGAGCGGACGTTCTCGTACATCTGGTGGAACGGGAGCGGGTTCGAGGCGCCCGAGCAGACCTGGTAGTACGCGGGGGCGGGGTCCGCCTGCCCGTCGGGGGTGGCCGCGCCCGACGGGGCGCGGTGCCCGCCCGTGGCCAGCGCCACGATCGCGTTGACCACGAAGTCGACGGGGATGACGTCGAGCACGGAGTCCGGCAGCCCCGGGAACTCCGGCAGGGCGCCCTTGGCGTAGGCCATGATCAGCGGGTCGGCCACCTTGTAGCCGTCGATCCAGCCGGGGTACGGGTGGCGCAGCGCGGACTCGATGATGGACGGACGCACCACGGAGAGGCGGTGGCCGGCGCCCGCCCACTTCTGCTCGGCGACCCGCTCGCCCAGGGCCTTCGTGAAGGTGTAGATGTCGGTCCAGCCGAGGGACTGCGCCCGGGTGCGCCCGTACTCGACGAGGCGGGTGCGGACCCACTCCTCGCGCGCGGCCTCCGCGGCGCGGGCCACCGACTTGGGCCCCTCCTTGCCGTGGTCCGCGGTGGCGGCGTCGATGATGGCCTGCAGCCGCTCCGGGGTGCGGGAGGCCATCTCGGCCTCCTCGCGCGCCCGCTGGGCGGCCTCGAACTCGGCGGCCCAGTCGACCTCGTGGTCCACGGCCGCCTCGGGGCGCAGGCCCTTCGCGATCCCGCCGACGTAGCAGGTGGAGACGTGGATGACGTGCGGGTCCTGCCCGGAGGCCAGGAGCGCGTCGTAGAGACCGGTGGCGCCGCCGACGTTGGTGCTGAAGGCCTCGTGGATGGGCGGGTCGAAGGACACGGTGGAGGCCGAGTGGATCACCACGTCGAACGGCTCCGTGATGCCCGCGAGTGCCGACAGGTCCCCCTCGAGGACCGCGGTGCGCTCCGCGAAGACCCGCTTCGCCTCGTCGTCGCCCACGCTCTCCCGCCAGGTGCGGAAGGCGGGCTTGCGCAGCAGCTGCCGCAGCCGCTGCTCACCGCTGATGCTGCCCTTGGGACGGACGACGGCGGTGACGTGCACACCCTCGTGGGCGGACAGCAGCCGTTCGAGCACCGCCTGCCCGAGGAAGCCGGTGGCTCCCGTCAGCAGGACGCGCGTGGTGGGGGTCTCGGTCAACGGTGTTCCTCCGGTGGTGTGCTGGTCCGCCGCCGGTGCGGAGCGGGCGGGGGGCTGCGGGCGGGCCCTGCCCGGCGGGCGACGACGACGCCCCTCGAGCGGACCGCACCCGGCTGCGCTACGGCTACCGTAGTGTAGCCTAGATCTCATGCTTACCGCTCTCGTGACCGGGGGGACGTCCGGCATCGGCGCCGCGTTCGCCGAAGCCCTGGCCCGCCGGGGAAATGCACTCGTCCTGGTGGCCCGCGACGCGGACCGCCTCGAGCAGACGGCCTCCAGGCTGCGCTCGGAGCACGGCGTGCCGGTCGAGGTCCTGCCCGCGGACCTCTCCGACCGCACCGACGTGGACCGCGTCGCCGCCCGGGTCGAGGACCCCGAGCGACCCGTGGACGTGCTCGTGAACAACGCTGGGTTCTCCGTGAAGACCAGCTTCGCCGATCCGGACACCGGCGCCCACGACCGCGCGTTCGAGGTCATGTGCCGGGCCGTCCTGGTGCTCTCCTCGGCCGCGGCACGGGCGATGACGGCGCGCGGCTCCGGCTGGATCATCAACGTCTCCTCCACCGCGGGCCTGGTCACGATGGGCTCGTACTCGGCGATCAAGGCGTACACGACCGCGTTCACCGAGGCCCTCGCCGTGGAGCTCCACGGGACGGGCGTCCACGTCACCGCCCTGCTGCCCGGCTGGGTGCGCACCGAGTTCCACGAGCGCGCCGGCATCAGCGGCTCCTCGATCCCCTCCTTCATGTGGCTCAGCCCCGAGCGCGTGGTCGAGGAGGCTCTCGACGACGTCGCGCGCGGCAAGGTGCTCTCGATGCCCACCAAGCGCTACCGGCTCCTCGGGTTCGCCCTGCGGCACCTGCCGCGCGCCGCGGTGCGCCGGATCTCGGGGCTCGTCGCCTCGGCCCGCCAGAAGGAACGGGCGGCCGGCTCGTGACCCGCCGCGACCCCCAGGACCCGGTCCCGGTCCAGCGCTCCATCGACGGCGGCAGCGCCGGCTCCTCCCCCGAGGCCGCGCCGGAGGCCCCGCCCGCGTCCTCCGCGCAGCTGAGCCCCGACCGCTTCCGTGACCCGCGGCGCCGCCTCGCCCGCCGGATCGCCCAGCGGGTGTTCCTGCAGGGCCTCGCGTACCGCACGGTCCGCCGGACCGTGGTGACGCACCCCGCGGCCGACGCCCTGGACGGGGCGTGCATCGTGGTGGCCAACCACTCGAGCCACCTCGACGCGCCGCTCGTCCTGGGCTCGGTGCCCCGCCGCATCCGCCGGGACCTCGCCACCGGGGTGGCCGCGGACTACTTCTTCACCGCCCCGCACAAGCGCATGTTCACCGAGCTGATCTTCAACGCCTTCCCGGTGGACCGGACGGGCACCGGAGCGAACCGGGGGCTGTCCAAGCAGCTGCTGAAGGCCGGCGTCCCGCTGCTGATCTTCCCGGAGGGCACCCGGTCCCGCACGGGGAAGATGGGGTCCTTCAAGATCGGGGCCGCCGGCCTGGCCAAGGCCGTGGGAGTGCCGGTGGTCCCCGTCGCCCTGATCGGTGCCTACGAGGCGATGCCCCGCGGCGCCCGCTGGCCGCGCCGCGGCCGCCCCCGCGTGGTGGTGGCCGTCGGCGAGCCGCTGGTCGCCCGGGAGAAGGAGCCCACCTCGTCCTTCAACGACCGCATCGAGGCCTCGGTGCGGGCGCTCTACGCCGAGCACCGTCCGCGCATCGACGCCTGAACCACCGTCACCCCCCGAGAACCAGGAGAGTACTGCGCAGATGGCACACGTGAAGCACATGAAGTGGTGGGGGTGGGGCGAGGAAGGCGTGCACTTCGAGTACGCGAACAAGCCCGCCTTCGCCCCGTTCGTCAAGAACGCCCTGGACGTGGACCTGCGGCCCCGGCAGCGCGACACCATCGACTTCTCCACGGTCAGCGTCCCCGCCTCCCGCGCCGGGGAGCCCCTCCTGGAGGCGCTGGCCGCCATCACCGGCGCAGAGCACCTGACCCTCGACGACGAGCTGCGGATCGTGCACTGGGCCGGCAAGTCCGTCACCGAGCTGCTGCTCACCCGGGCCGGGGACTTCGCGCGGGTGCCCGACGTGGTCGTGTACCCCGGCACGGAGGAGGAGGTCGCCCAGGTGCTGCGGCTCGCGGTGGAGCGCGACCTCGTGGTCATCCCCTTCGGCGGCGGCACGAGCATCTCGCGGAGTCTCCAGCCGGATCCCCACGAGGAACGAACGATCGTTTCCCTTGATCTGGGCCGGATGAACCAGGTCCTCTCGCTCGACGAGACGTCGGGGCTGGCCACCATCCAGGCCGGCGTGCTGGGCCCGGACATGGAGGAGCAGCTCAACGCCCGCGGGTGGACGCTGGGCCACTTCCCGGACTCCTTCACGCACTCGACCCTCGGCGGCTGGGCCGCCACACGCTCCTCGGGGATGCAGTCGGACAAGTACGGGGACATCGCCGACATCGTGCGCGGGCTGCGCGTGGTGCGCCCGGGCGGCACCGTGGTGCTGCGCCCCCTCCCCTCGACCTCCACGGGTCCGAGCCTGCGGGAGATGATGATCGGCTCCGAGGGCAGGCTGGGCGTGATCACCCAGCTGGACGTGCACGTGCACCGCATCGCCGAGCACCGCGAGGTCATCGCGTACATGTTCCCCACGTGGCAGCAGGCGCTCGTTGCGATGCGCGAGATCGCCCGGTCCGGCATCAGCACCACGTTCGCCCGCGTCTCCGACGCGCACGAGACCGCGTTCTCGCTCTCCACCCAGAAGGCCCCCGCCACGCTGAAGAAGAAGGTCACGGCCAAGGGCCAGGACGTGCTGTGGGAGCTGATGCGGCGCCGCGGCTGGGACACCGACGCCATGTGCATCGCCTACGTCTGCTTCGAGGGCGCCAAGCCCGAGGTGGAACGCCGGAAGAAGGCCGTGGCCGGCATCGTCAAAAAGCAGGGCGCCCTGGTGCTCGGTGCGGGCCCCGGCGCGCTCTACGACCAGAAGAAGTTCGACACCCCGTACCTGCGCGACTTCCTGCTCGAGCAGAACACCATCGGCGACGTCTCCGAGACCGCCGCACCATGGTCCAAGCTCACCACGGTGCACCAGGCTGTCTATGACGCCGCGCACCGGGCCTTCGAGGCGCAGGGCAAGACCGGGTGGATCATGTCCCACATGTCCCACTCGTACCACGCCGGCGCCTGCCTCTACTTCACTTTCGGCTACGAGATCGGCGAGGACCCCCACGCCGAGTACGCCGTGATCAAGAGCGCGATCCAGCAGGCGTTCATCGACGCCGGCGCCACGCTGTCCCACCACCACGGGGTGGGACTCGAGCACAGCCCCTGGATGGAGCAGGACGTCTCCCCCGAGGGCGTGCAGCTCCTGCGCAGCCTGTTCGCCGCGGCGGACCCGGGCGGCAACTTCAACCCCGGCAAGATCGTCGGCTGACCCTCCCGGGCCCGTACAGAGCAGAGCAGGCCCCCACCGTTGCCGGTGGGGGCCTGCTCTGTTGTTGTTCGGGGTGTTAAATGCGGGGAGCCCCCGCACCGTGTGGTGCGGGGGCTCGACCCTGGTGGTGTGGTCCGGCGGTGTCCTACTCTCCCACACCCTTCCGGGTGCAGTACCATCGGCGCTGCGGGTCTTAGCTTCCGGGTTCGGGATGGGACCGGGCGTTTCCCCCACGCTATGACCGCCGTAACTCTGGTGCCCGACCCCGTGCGCCGCTGGGGCGTGCCGGCCGTGGGCCGGTGTACGGGGTGGGTAAGTCACTGTGGTTGTCCGCCCGTGGTGGGCGGTATTCAGTTGTGGGTCTTCACCGACAACCGTGGGGGTTGTTGGTTGGGAGCCGTATAGTGGACGCGGTGTTCTGTGGTGACCCCACCCATGTTCCCAACACGTGTTGGGGGTGGGGGTGTGGTGTAAGTTGTCGGCTTATTAGTACCGGTCGGCTGCACACGTCGTTGGTTCGTGCTTCCACCTCCGGCCTATCAACCCAGTGGTCTAGCTGGGGGCCTCTCACACACTAGGTGCATGGAAATCTCATCTCGAAGCGAGCTTCCCGCTTAGATGCTTTCAGCGGTTATCTCTTCCGAACGTAGCGAAGCAGCGGTGCACCTGGCGGTACAACTGCCATACCAGAGGTTCGTCCGTCCCGGTCCTCTCGTACTAAGGACAGGTCTTCTCAAATTTCCTGCGCGCGCAGCGGATAGGGACCGAACTGTCTCACGACGTTCTGAACCCAGCTCGCGTACCGCTTTAATGGGCGAACAGCCCAACCCTTGGGACCAACTCCAGCCCCAGGATGCGACGAGCCGACATCGAGGTGCCAAACCATGCCGTCGATATGGACTCTTGGGCAAGATCAGCCTGTTATCCCCGAGGTACCTTTTATCCGTTGAGCGACGGCCATTCCACAATGTACCGCCGGATCACTAGTCCCGACTTTCGTCCCTGCTCGAGCTGTCGCTCTCACAGTCAAGCTCCCTTGTGCACTTACACTCGACACCTGATTGCCAACCAGGCTGAGGGAACCTTTGGGCGCCTCCGTTACTCTTTAGGAGGCAACCGCCCCAGTTAAACTACCCATCAGGCACTGTCCCTGACCCGGATCACGGGCCGAAGTTAGATGTCCAGAGTGACCAGAGTGGTATTTCAACGTTGACTCCACGTGCACTGGCGTGCCCGCTTCACCGTCTCCCACCTATCCTACACAAGCCACACCGAACACCAATACCAAACTATAGTAAAGGTCTCGGGGTCTTTCCGTCCTGCTGCGCGTAACGAGCATCTTTACTCGTACTGCAATTTCGCCGAGTTCATGGTTGAGACAGCGGGGAAGTCGTTACTCCATTCGTGCAGGTCGGAACTTACCCGACAAGGAATTTCGCTACCTTAGGATGGTTATAGTTACCACCGCCGTTTACTGGGGCTTAAATTCTCCGCTTCGCCGTGAGGCTAACAGGTCCTCTTAACCTTCCAGCACCGGGCAGGAGTCAGTCCGTATACATCGTCTTGCGACTTCGCACGGACCTGTGTTTTTGATAAACAGTCGCTTCCCCCTGGTCTCTGCGGCCCTTACCCGCTCGCACCAGCAAGTGGTGTCCACGGTCGGGGCCCCCCTTCTCCCGAAGTTACGGGGGCATTTTGCCGAGTTCCTTAACCATGATTCTCTCGATCGCCTTAGTATTCTCTACCTGATCACCTGTGTCGGTTTGGGGTACGGGCGGCTGGAACCTCGCGTCGATGCTTTTCTCGGCAGCATAGGATCACCGAATCCCCCCACGAATGGGGGTCCCGTCACGTCTCAGGCTCAATGATCCGCGGATTTGCCAACGGATCGCCCTACACGCTTAGACCGGGTCTACCATCGCCCGGCTCGGCTACCTTCCTGCGTCACACCTGTTAATACGCTTACCTCCCCGGTTCAGGTCCCACGCTCCCCGGTGCCGGCGGCGACCAATGGTCACCGCATGGCCCGGTTCGGGTGGTTAGTGTCCCCGGTTCGATAGGGGCGGTTCTTCGCCGGTACGGGAATATCAACCCGTTGTCCATCGACTACGCCTGTCGGCCTCGCCTTAGGTCCCGACTGACCCAGGGCAGATTAGCTTGACCCTGGAACCCTTGATCATCCGGCGGACGGGTTTCTCACCCGTCATTCGCTACTCATGCCTGCATTCTCACTCGTGTGGGCTCCACCACTGGGTCACCCCGCAGCTTCACTGCCCACACGACGCTCCCCTACCCATCGCACCACCTGAACCGGTCCGAAGACCGGTTGGGTATCATTGGTGCAATGCCACAACTTCGGCGGTGTACTTGAGCCCCGCTACATTGTCGGCGCGGAATCACTTGACCAGTGAGCTATTACGCACTCTTTCAAGGGTGGCTGCTTCTAAGCCAACCTCCTGGTTGTCTAAGCAACTCCACATCCTTTCCCACTTAGCACACGCTTAGGGGCCTTAGTTGGTGGTCTGGGCTGTTTCCCTCTCGACTATGAAGCTTATCCCCCACAGTCTCACTGCTACGCTCTCACTTACCGGCATTCGGAGTTTGGCTGACGTCAGTAACCTTGTAGGGCCCATCGGCCATCCAGTAGCTCTACCTCCGGCAAGAAACACGTAACGCTGCACCTAAATGCATTTCGGGGAGAACCAGCTATCACGAAGTTTGATTGGCCTTTCACCCCTACCCACAGCTCATCCCCTCCATTTTCAACTGAAGTGGGTTCGGTCCTCCACGCGCTCTTACACGCGCTTCAACCTGGCCATGGGTAGATCACTTCGCTTCGGGTCTAGATCACGCCACTCACTCGCCCTATTCAGACTCGCTTTCGCTACGGATACCCCTCACGGGTTAACCTCGCGACGTAACACTAACTCGCAGGCTCATTCTTCAAAAGGCACGCCGTCACCTTGTAGGGCTCCGACGGTTTGTAGGCACACGGTTTCAGGTACTATTTCACTCCCCTCCCGGGGTACTTTTCACCTTTCCCTCACGGTACTGGTCCGCTATCGGTCATCAGGTAGTATTTAGGCTTACCAGGTGGTCCTGGCAGATTCACACGGGATTTCTCGGGCCCCGTGCTACTTGGGTACGCGTACCGTGCGGCAGCAACGATTTCGTCTACGGGACTCTCACCCTCTCCGGTCCGGCACTCACACCGGTTCGACTATCGCCCTGCACTCACACGCCCGGGCCGGCAGACCCAGGACGACACGCCCCACGACCCCGATGATGCAACCCCTGCCGGGTATCACACACCATCGGTTTGGCCTCTTCCGCGTTCGCTCGCCACTACTGACGGAATCACTGTTGTTTTCTCTTCCTGTGGGTACTGAGATGTTTCACTTCCCCACGTTCCCTCCACACACCCTATGAATTCAGGTGCGGGTCACCACGCATAACACGCGGCGGGGTTTCCCCATTCGGAGACCCTCGGATCACAGCTCGTTTATCAGCTCCCCGAGGCTTATCGCAGATTACCGCGTCCTTCATCGGCTCCTGATGCCAAGGCATCCACCGTGCGCCCTTAAAAACTTGCCACATGATCACAGAACACACCGATACCACCACCACCACACCCCAACGGGGCACGGCAGCGGTATCTCGGCGATCAATCACGAACACGGCACCACAACCCACCAGACACACCCCCAACCCTTGCGGGAAGAGGAAGCCGTCCGGCTGCCTGCGGCACCTGTTCTTAAGATGCTCGCGTCCACTATACAGTTCTCAAACAACAACCCGCACACCCCGCACACTGGTGGTTAGCGGCCCCCGAAAGGGACACGACCACCGGCAGGACGCCGGGAACCTGCGACACAACACCCCCACCCCCCACCAAAGGGGACGGGGCCTGTTGTCTCAGGACCCAATAGTGCGCCACGGACCACACCCACCACCGGACCGGTTCTCTTCCACCACCCACACCGCACGAACCCCACAGGGTCCACCACGATGGGACAGGTACTAGGACCCGACCCGGCCGGCAACCCCCACACCCGCCGGATCGGAACCCGGGAAGCACAGGAGGAGTGCGGCCACTTGCTCGTTGATATTCCACCCATGAGCTCACCCCACCAGCACCACGGACGGGCACTAGGGCGGGGGCGACCACCACACGGCGGTCAACGGCTCCTTAGAAAGGAGGTGATCCAGCCGCACCTTCCGGTACGGCTACCTTGTTACGACTTAGTCCCAATCGCCAGTCCCACCTTCGACGGCTCCCTCCCACAAGGGGTTAGGCCACCGGCTTCGGGTGTTACCAACTTTCGTGACTTGACGGGCGGTGTGTACAAGGCCCGGGAACGTATTCACCGCAGCGTTGCTGATCTGCGATTACTAGCGACTCCGACTTCATGAGGTCGAGTTGCAGACCTCAATCCGAACTGAGACCGGCTTTTTGGGATTAGCTCCACCTCACAGTATCGCAACCCTTTGTACCGGCCATTGTAGCATGCGTGAAGCCCAAGACATAAGGGGCATGATGATTTGACGTCATCCCCACCTTCCTCCGAGTTGACCCCGGCAGTCTCCTATGAGTCCCCACCATCACGTGCTGGCAACATAGAACGAGGGTTGCGCTCGTTGCGGGACTTAACCCAACATCTCACGACACGAGCTGACGACAACCATGCACCACCTGTCCACCAGCCCCGAAGGGAAACCCCATCTCTGGGGCGGTCCGGTGAATGTCAAGCCTTGGTAAGGTTCTTCGCGTTGCATCGAATTAATCCGCATGCTCCGCCGCTTGTGCGGGCCCCCGTCAATTCCTTTGAGTTTTAGCCTTGCGGCCGTACTCCCCAGGCGGGGCACTTAATGCGTTAGCTACGGCGCGGAAAACGTGGAATGTCCCCCACACCTAGTGCCCAACGTTTACGGCATGGACTACCAGGGTATCTAATCCTGTTCGCTCCCCATGCTTTCGCTCCTCAGCGTCAGTAACAGCCCAGAGACCTGCCTTCGCCATCGGTGTTCCTCCTGATATCTGCGCATTTCACCGCTACACCAGGAATTCCAGTCTCCCCTACTGCACTCTAGTCTGCCCGTACCCACTGCAGACCCGGGGTTGAGCCCCGGGCTTTCACAGCAGACGCGACAAACCGCCTACGAGCTCTTTACGCCCAATAATTCCGGACAACGCTTGCGCCCTACGTATTACCGCGGCTGCTGGCACGTAGTTAGCCGGCGCTTCTTCTGCAGGTACCGTCACTCTCGCTTCTTCCCTACTGAAAGAGGTTTACAACCCGAAGGCCGTCATCCCTCACGCGGCGTCGCTGCATCAGGCTTCCGCCCATTGTGCAATATTCCCCACTGCTGCCTCCCGTAGGAGTCTGGGCCGTGTCTCAGTCCCAGTGTGGCCGGTCACCCTCTCAGGCCGGCTACCCGTCGTCGCCTTGGTGAGCCATTACCCCACCAACAAGCTGATAGGCCGTGAGCCCATCCAAAACCAGTAAAACCCTTTCCACCACCCACCATGCGGTAAGAGGTAGTATCCAGTATTAGACCCAGTTTCCCAGGCTTATCCCAGAGTCAAGGGCAGGTTACTCACGTATTACTCACCCGTTCGCCACTAATCCGCCCAGCAAGCTGGGCATCATCGTTCGACTTGCATGTGTTAAGCACGCCGCCAGCGTTCGTCCTGAGCCAGGATCAAACTCTCCGTCAAAAAAACAACGAAAACATCAAACCCCGGCTGAAAATGTCGCCACCACCCCACGGAGGCAGGACGGCGACAACCAATCAACCGAATAAAACATCCGGTATCAACAAACATGGCACACTATTGAGTTCTCAAACAACAGACCGATCAGCCGTGTCTCGCTTGACACCTTGCTGCCGGAGTGCTCTGCAACCTTAGCCCTTCCGGTCGACCCCGGTCAATCTCAGGTGAACTCTTGGTTACCTGATCGTGACGGCGCCGCCTTCCAGCGAAGCTCACAATCTCCCACCCTAACACTCTTCCGCTCCCGTGCAACTCGCTGGCTGCTCGGTCGGGACCGTTCGGTGGGGGATGCCGCCCCGTGGATCTCCCGGAGGAGTTCCTCGCCGCGACGACTTGGATGAAGTTACTCGGTTTCCGCGGCCCGTGCAAACCGGCCTCCCGGACCCGCCGCCGCCGCCCGCCGGCGGTTTCTCCGGGCGCCCCGCATCCGGTCCCGGGACGGCGGAAGGGCCCGGATCCGAGGATCCGGGCCCTTCCCGTGACTCCGGCCGGCTCCCGCGGGAACGGCCGGGGCCGGCTCAGTGCTCGGCCGGCTTGAGGTACAGGACGGCGAGCGGCGGGACGGTCAGCTCGACCGAGGCGGGGTTGCCGTTGTGGGCGCCCTCGGTGGCGGTGACCTTGCCGAGGTTGCCCACGCCCGAACCGCCGAAGAGCTCGGAGTCCGTGTTGAGCGCCTCGACCCACTCCCCCGCCCACGGGAGGCCCAGCCGGAAGTTCTCGTGCGGGTTGCCAGCGAAGTTCGCCACGCACACGAGCGGGTTGCCCTGCTCGTCCCAGCGTGTGAAGGACAGCGTGTTGCGCCCGGCGTCGGCCGCGTCGATCCACTCGAACCCCGCGGGGTTGTTGTCCCGCTCGTACAGCGCGGGGGTCTCCCGGTAGATCCCGTTGAGGGTGCGGACCAGCTCCTGGACGCCCTTGTGCGGCGGGGTCTCCGAGAGCCACCAGTCGAGGCCGTGCTCCTGGGACCACTCGGACTCCTGGGCGTACTCCGTGCCCATGAAGATCAGCTGCTTGCCGGGGTGGGCCCACATGAACGCCAGGTAGGCGCGGACGTTGGCGAGCTGCTGCCACCGGTCGCCCGGCATCTTGCGCAGGAGGGAGCCCTTGCCGTAGACGACCTCGTCGTGGGAGATCGGGAGCAGGAAGTTCTCCGAGAACGCGTAGACCAGCGAGAACGTGAGCTTGTTGTGGTGGTAGTACCGGTTGACCGGGTCCTCCGCCATGTACTCGAGGGTGTCGTTCATCCACCCCATGTTCCACTTGAGCCCGAAGCCCAGCCCGTCGGCGTCGGTCGGCCGGGTCACGCCCGGGTAGGACGTCGACTCCTCGGCGATCATGACGATCCCCGGGGTGCGCTTGTACGCGGTGGCGTTGGCCTCCTTGAGGAACGCGATCGCCTCGAGGTTCTCGCGGCCGCCGAAGACGTTGGGCTCCCACTCCCCCTCGTTGCGCGAGTAGTCCAGGTAGAGCATGGACGCGACCGCGTCCACGCGCAGGCCGTCCACGTGGAACTCCTCGAGCCAGTAGGAGGCGTTGGCCACCAGGAAGTTCCGGACCTCGTTGCGGCCGTAGTCGGGGATCAGCGTCCCCCAGTCCTTGTGCTCGCCGCGGCGGGGGTCGGCGTGCTCGTACAGGGGCTCGCCGTCGAAGCGGGCCAGTGCCCACTCGTCCTTCGGGAAGTGGCCCGGGACCCAGTCCACGATCACGCCGATGCCGGCCTGGTGCAGCTTGTCCACGAGGTAGCGGAACTCGTCCGGGCTGCCGAAGCGGGAGGACGGCGCGTAGTAGGACGTCACCTGGTAGCCCCAGGACCCGCCGAACGGGTGCTCGGCCACGGGCATGAACTCCACGTGGGTGAAGCCCTGCCACGTGAGGTACTCGACGAGCTCCTTCGCGAGGTCCTTGTAGCCGAGGCCCTTGCGCCACGAGCCGATGTGCAGCTCGTAGACGCTCATGGGCGCGTTGTGCGGATCGGTCGCCGCCCGGCGCGCCATCCAGGCGTCGTCCTGGAACTCGTAGTCGGACTCGAAGACGCGGGACGCCGTGGACGGCGGCACCTCGGTGCCGAAGGCCATGGGGTCCGCCTTCTCGCGCCAGCCGCCGTCCCGGCCGAGGATGCGGAACTTGTAGGTGGCGCCGGAGCCCAGGCCCGGGACGAAGATCTCCCACACGCCCGAGGAGCCGAGGGAGCGCATGGCGTGCTCGCTGCCGTCCCAGCCGTTGAAGTCGCCGATGACCCGCACCGCCTGGGCGTTGGGCGCCCACACGGCGAAGGCCACGCCGGTGATGTCGCCCATCGCGGAGGGGTAGCGGCGCACGTGCGCGCCGAGGACGGTCCACAGCGTCTCGTGGCGGCCCTCGCCGATGAGGTGGAGGTCCAGCTCGCCGAGGGTCGGCCCGAAGCGGTACGGGTCGTCCAGCCGCTGCGGCTCCAGGTCCCGGTAGGTCACGTCCACGCGGTAGTCGGGGATCCGGCCCGGCTCGTGCGCGGGGACCACGCCCGTGAAGATGCCGCCCCACTCGTGCTCGAGCTCGAAGGTGCCGTCCTGCGTCACGACCGCGACCGCGGTCGCGAACCGGCGCAGCGTGCGCACGGTGACGCTGCCGTCCGGGTTCAGGTGCGCGCCCAGGACGCTGTGCGGGTCGTGGTGGCGGCCCTCGGACACGGCGGCCAGCACGTGCTCGGCCACGTGCACCGGTCCCGCAGGGGCCACGTCGTGGCCGGCCGGGACGGCGCGGGACTTCTGGACGGGGTCGGATCGGTCCTGCGGAGTGCTGGCGCTCACTGCGTCCTCGATTTCCGTTCCCGCTGCCGCAGGGATGAGCCGCGCGGAGCGGGAGCTGTCGTCGTCGTGGTCGGTGCCGGGGGCGGGGTCCGCACCGGCGGTATCAGGGTTCACGCTACGCGACCGGAGGCTCTCCAGTGAACGGCGAACCGCCGCTGCCGGGACGTCCACCCAGTCGGGGCGGTTGCGCTGCTCGTAGACGACCTCATACAGGGCCTTGTCCAGCCACAGCGCCTGGAACAGCGGGGAACCGCGGTCCACCGGGTGCCCGGCGCCCTGCTCGTAGCCCGCCAGGAACGCGTCGCCGGCGCGCCGGCCCCACGCCTCGGCGTCCGCCGCGCCGGCACGGGCGCCGAAGGCGGCGGCGTAGTCGAAGGAGCGCAGCATGCCGACCACGTCGCGCAGGGCGACGTCCGGCCGGGTGCGCTCCTCGATGGCGCGCAGGGGCTCCCCCTCGAAGTCGAGCACCTTGAACTGCCCGTCCTCGGTCTGCAGGACCTGGCCCAGGTGGTAGTCGCCGTGGATGCGCTGCAGCGGGGGCAGCTCCGGCACGTCGTCGAGGGAGGTGATCAGCTGGTCGAGGGCGGCCGAGTGCTCCGAGAACAGGGAGCCGGTCTCCGTGCGGGCCCAGCGCAGGCGTCCGCCGAGGTCGTTCAGGAGGCGGGCGCGGGCGTCGTCGTCGGGGACGTCCGCGCCGAACGCGCGGCCCAGGTCGCGGTGCACGCGCGCGGTGGTGCGGCCCAGTTCGCGGGCCTCCTCGGTGAAGTCCGTGCCCTGCTCCGCGGCCTCGACGGCCCGGCCCCACGCGTCGGCGGAGCCGGCGAGGAACTCGGTGGCCACGGCCAGCTGGCCCTGCACGGTGCTCAGCCCGGTGCGCCAGCGGGCGTCGAGCCACCCGAAGGTGCTCGGCACCGCGGGGCAGCCGAGCGCGGTGAGCTCGCGACCCACCTCCACGTCCGGGTTGTCGCCCTCCCCCAGCACGCGGAAGAACTTCACGATCACGGCGTCGGCGTCCGCCCGGCCCGCGGGCGGGGTGAGGATCACCGAGGAGTTCGACTGCTCGCTCGAGATCACGCGGACCTGCGCGGGCGTCTCGACCGCGTAGGGGACGCGCAGCACGTCGGCGTGCGCGCCCGTCACGGTCAGCCCCAGCGGGCCCGAGCTGAGCTGCTCCGCGCGCTGCATGAGCCCCAGGACCGGCCCGACGAACGCCGGGTCGCCGACCCCGTCGTAGACCCAGGGGCCGGCCACGGCGTCCTCCGCACCGGGCAGCGGCAGCCCGGTGCGGTGGGCCACGGCACGGCCGGCGCGGGCGGCCCGGTCCCGGAGGAAGCGCGCGGCCCGGCGCGGGGTGGCGGTCTCCTCCGCCGGGACGCCCGTCCCGGCGTCCTCGGCCGCGGCGGGCGCCAGCTCGCCGACGAGGAAGCGCTCGGCGCCCTCCAGGGGCGCGGCGCGGAAGCTCAGCGGCACCTGGAGCAGCTCGGTGCGCGCCCCCTCGGAGGCCTCGACCAGCAGGAGCCGGGCGCCGGCGCCCTCCTGGTCCGGGAGGGCCAGCTGGGCGACGACCCGCAGCTCCGTGCCCGCACCGCCGTCCGCGAAGGGGAACCACCGCTGCCGCGGCAGCCACCGGCGCAGGAGGTCGAGGAGCTCGTGGGGGTGCTGGTCGGTCATGGGATCGGGTCCTTCCGGGACGGGCGAGGAGGTGGCCGGACGCACGGACGCGCTCAGGACTTGGTGGCGGTGATGATCGGCATGGCCGTGGTCTGGGGGGACGTGCCGTCGTCGCGGGGAGCGGCCCGGAGGCGCAGCCAGAAGAAGTCCTGGCTGCCGAGGGTGATGCGGTACTCCCCGGCCTCGTCCACCTCGCCGAACAGGTCGCCGCCGAAGAGCTCGCGCAGCCCGCGGCCCGCGAACTGGGGCAACCGGATCCGGGCGCACGCCGGGGTGTGCGCGAGGTTGAACAGGCACAGCACGGTCTCGCCGCGCCCGTCGTCGGCCTCCTCGTCGGGGAGCACGCGCAGGAACGCGAGCACGGAGTCGTGGTCCGTCTCCACGCCGACGTACGAGCCGAGGCCGAACGCCGGGTGCGCCTTGCGCACCGCGAGCATCTGGCGCATCCAGTGCAGCAGGGACGACGACGACGCCAGCTGCGCCTCCACGTTGACCTGGTTGTAGTGGTAGACCAGCGACTGCACCACGGGCAGGTACAGCTTGCCCGGGTCCGCCTTGGAGAACCCGGCGTTGCGGTCCGGGGTCCACTGCATGGGGGTGCGGGACGCGTCGCGGTCGTCGAGCCAGATGTTGTCGCCCATCCCGATCTCGTCCCCGTAGTACAGGAACGGGCTGCCCGGCAGGGACAGGAGCAGGGCGTGGATCAGCTCGATCTCGGCCCGCGAGTTGTCCAGCAGGGGGGCCAGGCGGCGGCGGATGCCCACGTTGGCGCGCATGCGCGAGTCGGGGGCGTACCAGCCGAGCATCGCCTGGCGCTCCTCGGTGGTCACCATCTCGAGGGTCAGCTCGTCGTGGTTGCGCAGGAACGTGCCCCACTGGGTGCCGCGCGGGATGTCCGGCGTCTCCCGCATGGTCTCCACGATCGGGGCGGCCTTCTGGTCCCGCAGCGCGTAGAAGATCCGCGGCATGATCGGGAAGTGGAAGCACATGTGGCACTCGGGGTCCTGCTCGCTCCCGAAGTACTCCACCACCTCGTGCGGCATCTGGTTCGCCTCGGCGATCACCACGCGCCCCGGGTACTGGTCGTCGATCATGCGCCGCAGCTCGACCAGGAAGTCGTGGGTGCCGGGGAGGTTCTCGCAGTTGGTCCCCTCCTCCTCGATCAGGTACGGGATCGCGTCGGCCCGGAAGCCGTCGATGCCCATGTCGAGCCAGAACTTCACCACGTCGTGGACGGCCTCCACCACGGCGGGGTTCTCGAAGTTGAGGTCCGGCTGGTGGGAGAAGAAACGGTGCCAGAAGAACTGCCGGCGGATCGGGTCGAACGTCCAGTTCGACTCCTCGGTGTCCACGAAGATGATCCGGGCGTCCTGGTACAGCTCGTCCGTGTCCGACCAGACGTAGAAGTCGCCGTAGGGCCCCTCGGGGTCCTCGCGGGAGGCCTGGAACCACGGGTGCTGGTCGCTCGTGTGGTTGAGCGGGAGGTCGATGATCACCCGCAGGCCGCGGGCGTGCGCCTCGGCCACGAGGCGCTTGAAGTCGCTGATCGTGCCGAACTCGTCGAGCACCGAGTAGTAGTCCGAGATGTCGTAGCCGCCGTCGCGCAGCGGGGACTCGAAGAACGGCGGCAGCCAGAGGCAGTCGATGCCGAGCCACTGCAGGTAGTCGAGCTTGTCGATCAGGCCGGAGAAGTCGCCGGAGCCGTCACCGTTGGCGTCGGAGAACGCCCGGACGAGCACCTCGTAGAACACCGCTTTGCGGAACCAGTCGGGGTCGTGGGAGATGCCGGGCGCGTTGAGCGAGTACGGCGAGATGCTCATGCGGGGGTGCCGCCTTTCGGACAGGTGGGACGGAGGCCATCGGAGCTTGCGGAGGGGGCCCTCCCGGGGACGTCGCCCGGGAGGGCCCCGACGGGGTGCGGTCGAGCCCCTACTTGACGTTGCGGCGGACGTGCAGGACGTGCGCGGGGTCGTAGTGCGGGTCCAGGCGCACGTAGTTGTGCGTGCCCCACTTCCAGGAGTTCCCGCTGAGCAGGTCGTCCACCCAGAAGCTGCCGTCCTCGTTGAAGTCCGCGTCGTCCAGGTCCAGGGTCTCCAGGTCCAGCCACACGGTGCCCTCCCGGGTCGCGTGCGGGTCCACGTTCACGACCACGATCACCGTGTCCTTGTAGCTCGAGCCCCCGTGCCGGACGGTCTTCGTCTTCGAGTAGGCGACCAGGGCGTCGTCGGACGTGGACTGCACCGTCAGGTTCTGCAGGTCGCCGAACGCGGCGTGCCGGCGCCGGATCTCGTTGAGCCGCGTGAGGTACGGGGCGAGGGACTCGCCGCGCTCCTCGGCGCCGGCGAAGTCACGGGGCCGGTACTCGTACTTCTCGTTGTCGACGTACTCCTCGGCGCCGGCCCGGGCCACGTGCTCGTAGAGCTCGTAGCCGGCGTAGACGCCCCAGAGGGGCGAGCCGGTGGCGGCCAGGACGGCACGGATCTTGAAGGCCGCAGGCCCGCCGAACTGCAGGTACTCGGTGAGGATGTCGGGGGTGTTGACGAAGAAGTTCGGCCGGTACACCGCCGAGGTCTCGTGGCTGATCTCCTCGAGGTACTCCTCGATCTCCTTCTTGGTGTTGCGCCAGGTGAAGTACGAGTAGGACTGCTGGAAGCCGACCCGGGCGAGGCCCTGCATCATGGCCGGGCGGGTGAACGCCTCGGCCAGGAACACGACGTCGGGGTGCTTGGCGTTGACGGTGCCGATCAGCCACTCCCAGAACCACAGGGGCTTGGTGTGCGGGTTGTCGACCCGGAAGATCTTCACCCCGTGGGAGATCCACAGCTCCACGATCCGCAGCACCTCGAGGGACAGGCCCTCGGGGTCGTTGTCGAAGTTGATCGGGTAGATGTCCTGGTACTTCTTCGGCGGGTTCTCCGCGTACGCGATGGAGCCGTCGGCGCGGGTCGTGAACCACTCCGGGTGCGCGGTGACCCACGGGTGGTCCGGGGAGGCCTGCAGGGCGAGGTCCAGGGCCACCTCGAGGCCCAGGTCCCCGGCGCGGGCCACGAAGCCGTCGAAGTCCTCGAACGAGCCGAGGTCCGGGTGGATCGCGTCGTGCCCGCCTTCGGGGGCGCCGATGGCCCACGGGGACCCCGGGTCCTGCGGACCGGCCACCAGGGTGTTGTTCGGGCCCTTGCGGTGCGCCGTGCCGATCGGGTGGATCGGGGGCAGGTAGATGACGTCGAAGCCCATGGCCGCGACACGGTCGAGGCTCTCGGCGGCGGTCCGGAAGGTGCCGGAGGCCCACGTGCCGGACTCGGCGTCGAAGACGGCGCCCTCGGAGCGGGGGAAGAACTCGTACCAGGACCCGCGGCCGGCGGCGGCGCGCTCGACCTTCAGCGGGTAGCGGCGGCTCTCGGTCACGAGGTCGCGCAACGGCCGCTCGGCGACCACGGCCAGGACCTCGGCGGAGGTGCCGGCCTCGAGCCGGTGCTCGGCGGGCAGCTCCCCGTTGCCGAGCGTGCGGGAGACCGCGCGGAACAGCTCGGCGTCGGAGTCCGGGCGGCCCGGCTCCGCGGCGGCGCGGTCGAAGAGCACGACACCCTCGGCCATCATGAGGTCGACGTCCTGGCCGACACCCACCTTGATCTCGGCGGCGTGGCGCCACGTCTCGAACAGGTCTCCCCAGCCCTCCACGGCGAAGGTCCAGGCGCCCTCGGACGACGGCGTCAGCCACGCCTCGTAGCGGTCGGTGCCGGGAGTGGTGAGGCGCATCGGCACGCGCTCGGCCTCCGCGCCCTGCGGGTCGTAGAGCACCGCGGTCACGCCCAGGGCGTCGTGGCCCTCACGGAACACGGTGGCGCCCACGCGGATCGACTCGCCCGGCACGGCCTTCGCCGGGAAGCGGCCGTCCTCGACCACGGGGCTCACGCCGACGACCGGGATCCGGCCGTAGACCAGGTCCTCGCGGGAGAACGCCGAGCCGGCGGCCTTCCGGCGCGTGGTCGTCGACTTCCGCGGCGTGGTGGCCTTCTTGGCGGTGGCCGTCCTCGTGCCGGCGGCCTTGGCCGCAGGCGTCCCTGCGGCTGACTTCGCCGCGGCCGTCCTGGCCGTGGACGTCCGCTTGGCACGCGGCTTGGGCTCCGCCGCGGGGACGACGGCGATGCCGGGCTCGTCGGCCACGGGCGCCGTGACCTCGGGCTCCGGGGCCTTCCGGGCGGTGGACGCTCTGCGCCGCGCCGGTGCCTTCTTCGCGGGCTGCTCGGCCGGCGCCGCGGCGGCACCGGTCCCGGCACCGGGAAGGGCGGGCGTCGTCGTCGAGGGGTCGGGGGCGGGCGCGCCGGCCGGGCTCGAGGCCGGGTCGGACGGGGGCGGCGTGTTGGCTTGGCTCACCTGGACCACGTTAGCGACAAACCCGGCGATCGTTAAGCCCGCTGTGGAACCGTGGGACGGTGTCGCCGTCCCAGTGTCACGGCCCCGGTCGGGCGGTGCGGCGCGCCGGGGGACGGATGGGCGGCGGCACCGCCGTCCGGCGCCGCCGCACCGGTAGTCTGACGGCGTGAAGGCAATCCGTAGATTCACCGTGCGCACCGTGCTGCCGGAGTCCATCGCCCCTCTGAGCCGACTCGCGAGGAACCTCCGCTGGTCCTGGCACCGGCCCACCGAACAGCTGTTCGCCGAGCTGAACCCGCAGGCCTGGGACGCGGTCCACGGGGACCCCGTCAAGCTCCTCGGCTCCCTCACCCGGGAGGAGATCCAGCAGATCGCCCAGGACCCGGCCACGGTGCGCCGGATCGAGGAGCTGGACGCCGATCTCGAGCGCTACCTCACCGACGACCTGTGGTACCAGAAGACGCAGGCGGAGGACGCCCCGCGGTCCATCGCCTACTTCTCCGCCGAGTACGGTGTCACCTCCGTGCTCCCCCAGTACTCGGGCGGGCTGGGGATCCTCGCCGGCGACCACCTCAAGAGCGCCTCGGACCTCGGCGTGCCGGTGGTGGGCGTCGGCCTGTTCTACCAGCACGGCTACTTCAAGCAGTCCCTGTCCCGCGACGCGTGGCAGCAGGAGTCCTACCCCGTGCTCGACCCGGACGGCATGCCCCTGACGCTGCTGCGGGAGGAGGACGGGAACCCGGTCCGGATCACCCTGCCCCTGCCCAACGGCCGCTCCCTGTCCGCCCACATCTGGCGGGCCGACGTCGGCCGCGTCCCCCTGCTGCTGCTCGACTCCGACATCCCGGACAACGACGACCACGCCCGCAACGTCACGGACCGCCTCTACGGCGGCGGCGGCGACCACCGGCTCCAGCAGGAGCTGCTCCTCGGGATGGGCGGGATCCGGGCGCTGCGGGCCTTCTCCCGGCTGACCGGGGCGCCCGCCCCGGAGGTCTTCCACTGCAACGAGGGCCACGCCGGGTTCCTGGGCGTCGAACGGATCGCGGAGCTCATGGACCCGGCGGACGGGACCGAGCCGATGACGTGGGACGAGGCCCTGACCGCGGTGCGCTCGGCCACCGTGTTCACGACCCACACCCCGGTGCCCGCGGGCATCGACCGGTTCGAGCAGGCGCAGATCGAGCACTTCCTCAACGCGGGTCTCGCCCCGTCCGTGCCCACGGCCAAGGTCCTGTCCCTGGGCGCCGAGGACTACGACGGCGGCGACCCCGCCAAGTTCAACATGGCCGTCATGGGCCTGCGCCTGGCGCAGCGGGCCAACGGGGTGGCCAAGCTGCACGGCATGGTCTCCCGGGGCATGTTCCAGGGGCTGTGGCCGGGCTTCGACGCCGACGAGGTGCCGATCGGCTCGATCACCAACGGCGTGCACGTCATGACCTGGATCGACCCCCGCATGGCGGAGCTGGCCCTCGACCCGATGGGCTCTGACCTGAACCGGGCGGCGCGGTGGCGCCGGATCTACGGCGTCGACGACGCCGAGCTGTGGGCCGTCCGCCGGGAGCTGCGCACCCGCCTGGTGGAGGACGTCCGGGCCCGGCTGCGGGCGTCGTGGAAGAAGCGCGGTCTCGCGGACGCCGAGCTGGGCTGGACCGACTCGGTCCTCGACCCGGGCGTGCTCACGATCGGCTTCGCCCGCCGGGTGCCCACCTACAAGCGGCTCACGCTCATGCTGCGGGACCCGCAGCGGCTCAAGCGGATCCTGCTGGACCCGGAGCACCCCGTCCAGCTCGTGGTCGCCGGGAAGTCCCACCCTGCCGACGAGCAGGGCAAGCGCCTGATCCAGGACCTCGTGCGCTTCACGGACGACCCGGAGGTGCGCCACCGGATCGTGTTCCTCCCCAACTACGACATCGCGATGGCCCGGACCCTCTTCCCGGGCTGCGACGTGTGGCTGAACAACCCGCTGCGCCCGCTCGAGGCGTGCGGCACGTCCGGGATGAAGGCCGCCCTCAACGGCGGGCTGAACCTCTCGGTGCTCGACGGCTGGTGGGACGAGATGTACGACGGCCAGAACGGCTGGGCCATCCCGACCGCCGACGAGGGCGCGCACCCGGACGAGCGCGACGACATCGAGGCCGCCGCCCTCTACGAGCTCATCGAGAATCACGTGGCCCCGCGGTTCTACGGCGAGACGGCGGAGGGCTCGGACCCGAACACCGACGGCGTGCCCCACCAGTGGCTGGCCATGGTCAAGCACACCCTGGCGACGCTGGGCCCGCAGGTCTCCGCCAAGCGCATGCTCGAGGACTACGTGCAGCACCTCTACGTCCCGGCCGCCGTCTCGGGCCGCCGGGCGGCGCTGGACGGCCACGCGGCCGCCCGGGCGAAGTCCCGGTGGGTCGGGCGCGTGCGCCAGGCGTGGGGCCAGGTGGCGGTCGAGCACGTGGACGCCGAGGGCGTGGCCCAGGAGCCCCAGATCGGGGACGAGCTCACGGTGTGCGCCTACGTGTCCCTCGGCTCGCTGAGCCCGGAGGACGTGTGCGCGGAGATCGGGTACGGCCGGGTCTCGGAGACGGACCACATCCACGAGCGCAAGTACGCGGGCCTGAGCCCCGTCGGCGACCTCGGCGGGGGGCGGCACAAGTTCTGCGGCACGATCACCGTGGACCGCTCGGGCCCGTTCGGCTACACCGTCCGGTTGCTGCCCGCCCACCCCGAGCTCGCCGACAAGGCCGAGCTGGGACTGGTGACCAACGCCTGAGCCGCCGCCGCGCGGCGCGCAGGAGGGGCCGCACCCGTGATCCACGGGTGCGGCCCCTCCTGCGCGCGGGCCGCCGCAGCTCGGCGCACCGGAAAGCTCGGCGCACCGGGCCCCTCAGCGCACCGGGCCCCTCAGCGCACCCGGGTGCTCAGAGCACCCGGAAGAGCGTCACCGAGCCGGCGGGCACGCCCTGCGCCTGGCCCGCCCGGTAGCGCGTCCCGTAGCGTCCGTGCAGCACGGAGGCCGTGCTGTGCACCAGGGAGTAGACGCCGTCGGCCTTCGCGAGGGGGTGCCCCTGCTCGTCCGGCCGCAGGAGCTCCGCGAGGTTCGGGAAGGTGATCGCCATGTCGGCGCTCGCGCCGTTGATCACCATGAGCCCCGCCACCCGGCCGCCGCGGGACCCGATCAGCACCTGGATGGTCCGGGCCCCGGGGGTCTGCCAGCCGGCGGCGGTCATGGCCGACCCGTCGGGGCCGAACCAGTGCATCATCACCTCGTCGGGGCGCGTCGGGAAGTGGGACGGCTGTCCGGCCAGGAACTCCCCGCGCACGCCGATCAGGGATCGGGTGGCCGCGAGCATGGCGCGGTCCGCCGGCGTGAGCCGCCAGTCCACCCAGGACAGCTCGTTGTCCTGGCAGTAGGCGTTGTTGTTGCCGCGCTGGGTGCGGCCGAACTCGTCCCCGGCCGTGATCATGGGCACGCCCTGGGAGAAGAGCAGGGTGGCCATGACGTTGCGCATGGTCTGGGCCCGGTCGGCCCGGATCCGCACGTCGCGCGCCGGGCCCTCCACCCCGTGGTTCCACGAGTGGTTGTCGTTGGTCCCGTCCCGGTTCTTCTCCAGGTTGTCCTGGTTGTGCTTGTTGTCGTAGGAGACGAGGTCCGCCAGGGTGAAGCCGTCGTGGGCGGTCACGAAGTTCACGGACGCCAGGGCGCTGCGCCCGGACGCGGCGAACATGTCCGAGGAGCCGGCGAGCGCCCCGGCGAGCCGGGCGGCGTTGCCCCCGTCCCCGCCCAGGCTCATGCTGCGCGGGCCGGTGAGCCAGAAGTCGCGGACGGTGTCCCGGAAGCGGTCGTTCCAGTCGGCCCACCCCTCGGGGAAGTGACCGGTCTGCCAGCCGCCCATGCCCACGTCCCAGGGCTCGGCGATGAGCTTCGTCCCGAACAGGGCGGGGTCCGCGCCGACGGCCACGAGGAAGGGGTGGTTGCGGGTGAAGCGGTGGCGCTCGTCCCGGGCCAGCTCGGGGGCGAGGTCGAAGCGGAAGCCGTCCACGTGGCAGCGCTCCACCCAGTAGCGCAGGGAGTCCAGCGCCATCTGCACCACCCGCGGGTTGCCGAAGTTCACGGAGTTGCCGCACCCCGTGACGTCCACGTAGCGGCCGTCCTCGCCGTGGCGGTAGTAGGCCTCGTCGCCGAGTCCCCGCCAGCAGTAGGCGGGCTCCTCCTGGCCGGCCTCCGCCGTGTGGTTGTAGACGACGTCGAGGTAGACCTCGAGCCCCGCGCGGTGCAGCTCCCGGACCATCGCCTTGAACTCGTCCAGCACGCCCTGCGGTCCCCGGGCGCGGGCGGCCTCGGTCGCGTAGCCGGCGTGCGGGGCGAAGAAGCCCAGGGTGTTGTAGCCCCAGTAGTTGCTCAGCCCGAGGGACGTGAGGTGCGGCTCGTCCAGGTGGGCGTGCACCGGCAGGAGCTCGACGGCCGTGACGCCCAGGGACGTGAGGTACCCGGTCATCGCGGGGTGCGCGAGCCCGGCGTACGTGCCCCGCAGCTCCTCCGGGACGTCCGGGTGCAGGGCGGTCAGGCCCTTGACGTGCGCCTCGTAGACGACGGTGTCCCGCCACGGGGTGGCCGGGCGGCGGTCCTCGTCCCAGTCGAAGTCCTGCTGGACGACCACGGAGACGTAGCGGCCCCCGTAGGCGTCGGGGCCGGGATCGACGACGCCGGGCGGCGGGGCGACGCGGCGCAGCCCCTTGCCGTAGGGGTCGAGCAGGATCTGCTGGGCGGCCGGGTCCGGGGAGCGGTGGCGGGAGGCGACCGGCGAGTCGGCGGGCACGAACCCGTACTCCGTGCCGGCGGGCAGGGCCGGGGCCTCGTCCCGGTGCCGCAGGTAGTCGAAGCCCGTCTCCGAGAGCCGCTGCTGCTCGGCCGGCGGGATCGTCCCGTGGTGCACACCGCCGGTGCGGCCGGTGAGCCGCCGCCGCTGCCAGCGGCCGCCGGGCAACCGGAAGACGATGTCCAGGTCGGGGATCCCCGGGGCGTAGACCGCCACGTTCGCGCTGCCGTCGCGCTCGGGAGAGGGGTGGACCCCGAGGGGGTAGGGGTGGGAGACGTACGGCCGACCGGTGTCCTGCCGCCGGGGCTCAGGAACCAGCACGGCGTCGCGACACCTCGTACAGGGTGATGCCCACGGCCATCGAGGCGTTGAGCGACTCCATCGTGGAGTCGATGGGGATGGAGACGACCTGGTCGCAGTTCTCGGTGACCAGCCGGGACAGGCCCTTGCCCTCCGAGCCGACCACGATGACGAGCGGCTCGGTGGCCAGCTCGAGGCCGGGCAGCTCGACGTCGCCGCCGCCGTCGAGGCCGACCACGAAGTAGCCCATGGCCTTGAGCTCCTCGAGGGTGCGGTTGAGGTTGGCCGCCTTGGTGACGGGCACGCGGGCCGCGGCGCCGGCGCTGGTCTTCCAGGCGGAGGCCGTGACGCCCACGGACCGGCGCTCGGGCACGATCACGGCGTTGCCGGAGAACGCGGAGACGCTGCGGATGATGGCGCCGAGGTTGCGGGGGTCGGTGATCCCGTCGAGGGCGACCATCAGCGGGGGGCGGCGGATGTGCCGCTTCTCCCACTGGGTCATGAACTTCCGGGCCGCCTCCACGGCGTCCTGGTACTCGTAGGCCGGCACCTGCAGGGCCACGCCCTGGTGCACGGCGTCGCTGGTGAGCCGGTCGAGCTCGCCCTTGGAGGCCTCGAGGATCGTGATCCCGCGTTCGGCGCAGAGCTGCAGGATCTCGCGCACGCGGTCGTCGACGTCGATCTTGCTCGCCGCGTACAGGGCCTTGGCGGGGATGTCCGCGCGCAGCGCCTCGACCACGGAGTTCCGCCCGGTGACGAGATCCTCCTGGACCTTGCCGCGGGTGCGGGCCGGGGAGCGGCCGCCCTGGCCCTGCCGCCGGTCGGCGGCCTTCTTCATCTTGTGCGCCTTGTGGTACGGGCGGTCCTCGGCCTTGGGGGTGGGGCCCCGGCCCTCGAGGGCCTTGCGTCCGTGGCCGCCGGTGCCGACCAGCGGGCCCTTCTTGTTCTTGCGGATCGCGCCGGGACGTTGCTTGGGGGTTGGCATGGGTTCCTCTGTTCGGTCGGTGTGGTGCGGCCCGGTCAGGCCACGGACCAGGTGGATCCGCCGGCGGCGTCGCGCACCGCGACGCCGGCGGCGGCGAGCTCGTCCCGGAGGGCGTCGGCCCGGGCCCAGTCCTTGGCGGCGCGGGCCTGGTCGCGCTGGGCCAGCAGCGAGCGCACGAGGGCGTCGAGGGCCGCGTGCTCGGCGGCGTTCCCGGCGGCGTCCCCGAGGTCCATGAGCGCGGTCAGGCCGAGGACGTCGGTCATGGCGCGCACCGCCCGGGCGGGCGCGGCGGCGTCCAGGCCGTCGGCGAGCGCGGAGTTGCCGGCGCGGACGGTCTCGTGCAGGACGGCGAGGGCCTGGGGCACGTTGAGGTCGTCGTCCATGGCGTCGCCGAAGGCGGGCGGCACGTCCCCGGCCGCCCCGTCGAGGTCGGCGCCGGCGTCCCGGGCCGCGCGCAGGAAGGACTCGACCCGTTCGACCGCGGCCGTGGCCTCGGCGAGGGAGGTGGGCCGGTAGTCCAGCACGGAGCGGTAGTGGGCCTGGCCGAGGTAGTAGCGCACGGCCAGCGGCCGGGCCTCG
Organism: Kocuria rosea; assembly: GCF_006094695.1. Lineage (NCBI taxonomy): Bacteria > Bacillati > Actinomycetota > Actinomycetes > Micrococcales > Micrococcaceae > Kocuria > Kocuria rosea. The sequence continues at coordinate 3,063,202 of NZ_CP035103.1, forward strand.
GCGAGCATCTCCGCCGGGGAGACGGTGTTGCCGATCGACTTGGACATCTTCTCGCCCGCGTAGGTGACCAGCCCGTTGTGCAGCCAGAGCGTCGCGAACCGCTGCCCGGCCGCCGCCGACTGGGCCAGCTCGTTCTCGTGGTGGGGGAAGCGCAGGTCCAGTCCGCCGCCGTGGATGTCGAAGTGCTCGCCGAGGTACTTCGCGGCCATGGCCGAGCACTCGAGGTGCCAGCCGGGCCGGCCGGCGCCCCAGGGCGAGTCCCAGCGGGCGGTCTCGGGCTCGCCCGCCTTGTGCCCCTTCCACAGGGCGAAGTCGCGGGGGTCCCGCTTGCCACGGGGGTCGGCGTCGGGGGCGTCCTGCATGTCGTCGACCGACTGGTGGGTGAGCTCGCCGTAGCGCTCCCAGGAGCGGACGTCGAAGTAGACGTCCCCGGAGCCGTCCGGCGCCGGGTAGGCGTGCCCGGCGTCGACGAGGGTGCGGATCAGGGCGTGCATCTCGGGGACGTGGCCCGTGGCGCGCGGCTCGTAGGTGGGCCGGCCGACGCCGATGGCGTCGTAGGCGGCGTTGAACGCCTGCTCGAACCGGTAGGCCAGCGCCCACCACGGCTCGCGGGGGTGGTCGCCGGCGTAGTCGGGGGCGAAGGACGCGGCCGAGTTCGCGAGGATCTTGTCGTCGATGTCGGTGACGTTGCGCACGGTGGTGACCCGGTAGCCGCGGTGGGCGAGCCACCGGGCGAGCTGGTCGAAGACCAGGGCCGAGCGGACGTGGCCGATGTGCGGCATGCCCTGGACCGTGGCGCCGCAGTAGTACAGACGGGCCTCGCCGGGGTGGGCGGGCGCGAAGTCCCGCACGGTCGCGGTGGCGGTGTCGTAGAAGCGCAGAGTCACACGGCCCATCATAAGGGCGGGCGGTGGCGCCCCGGTCAGGCCCGGCGCGCGTCCGCGGGCACGACCAGCGCGGTGGCCACGGCCGCGAGGCCCTCGCCGCGGCCCGTGAGCCCGAGCCGGTCGGAGGTCGTGGCGCTGACCGTGACGGGCGCGCCGGCTGCGGCGGTGAGCACGGCCTCGGCCTCGGCCCGTCGCGGCGCGAACCGCGGCCGGTTCCCGATCAGCTGCACGGCCACGTTGCCGATCTCGAAGCCGGCCTCCCGCACGATGCGGGCCGCCTCAGTGAGGATCCGCACCCCGGACGCGCCCTCCAGCTCGGGGCGTTCCACGCCGAAGTTGGCGCCCAGGTCGCCCGTGCCGGAGGCCGAGAACAGGGCGTCGGCGGCGGCGTGGGCCACGACGTCCCCGTCCGAGTGCCCGGCGAGACCGCGCTCCCCCGGCCACTCGAGGCCCGCGACCCACAGCGGGGTGCCCTCGGGCCCGAAGGCGTGGACGTCGACGGCGATGCCGGTGCGGGGCAGGATCACGGGTCAGGGCTCCTCGGGGTCGAGCAGATCGGGGTGAGGGCCGGGGGTAGGAGCGGCGGTGACGGGCACCGCCGCGTCCGTGCCCGGTGCGCGGCCGCGCAGGACGGCCTCGGCCAGCACCAGGTCGAGCGGGCGGGTGATCTTGAAGGCGTGCTCGTGGCCGGGCACCGTCAGCACGGTGGTCCCCGGGGCGTGCGCCTCCACGAGGGAGGCGTCGTCGGTGACGGACCCGGGGTCCGTCCCGGCCTCCGCGGCGGCGCGGTGCACCGACCGGAGCAGGGCGAGGTCGAAGCCCTGCGGGGTCTGGACCGCGCGCAGCACCGTGCGGTCCACGGTGCCGAGCGACCGTCCGGCGTCGTCCACCCGGCGCATCGTGTCCGCCACAGGCAGCACCGGGACCACGGCGCGCTCCCCGGCGCGCAGCCGGTCCACGACGGTGCGGAAGACCTCGGGCGGGGTGAGGCAGCGGGCGGCGTCGTGGACGAGCACCGCGGTGGAGGCGGGCTCGGACCGCGCGAGCTCGGTCAGCGCCTCGCGCACGGACTCCGCGCGGGAGGCGCCGCCGGTCACGGGTCGCGCGCCGTGCGCCCGGGCGGTCGCGGAGAGCTCGACGTCCCCGGCCGGGACGGTCACCAGCACGGGCCCGGTCAGCCCGGCGCACCGGATGCCCCGCAGCGCGTGCTCCAGGAGGGGGCGGCCGTCGAGGGCCACCAGGGCCTTGGGGATGCCGTGCCCGAGTCGTGTGCCGGAGCCCGCCGCCACGACGACGACGGCGAACCCGCCCTCCGGGGAGGGCGGGTTCGCCGTGGTGGACCGTGGTGCGTTCCCGCTCACGGGTCGGTCAGGACGCCAGGATGTCGTCGAGGCGCTTCTCGGCCTCTTCCTCGTCGATCTTCTTGGCGAGCGCCAGCTCGGAGGTGAGGATCTGGCGGGCCTTCGTCAGCATCCGCTTCTCCCCCGCCGAGAGCCCGCGGTCGCGGTCGCGGCGCCAGAGGTCGCGCACGACCTCGGCGACCTTGAGCACGTCGCCGGAGGCGAGCTTCTCGAGGTTGGCCTTGTAGCGCCGGGACCAGTTGCTGGCCTCCTCGGTGTCCTTCGCCTGCAGGACCGAGATGACCTTCTTGAGCCCGTCCTCGTCGACGACGTCGCGCACGCCCACCAGGTCGACGTTCTCCGCGGGTACCTCGATCACCAGATCCCCCTGGGTCACCTTGAGCTTGAGATACATCTTCTCTTCGCCCTTGACGGTGCGGGTCTTGATCTCCTCGATGGTCGCCGCGCCGTGGTGCGGGTAGACAACCGTCTCGCCAACCTCAAAAACCATATGGAAATACCCCTTTCAGAACTTCCATTCTAACACGGTGTAGGATTCGCCGATCCGGGGCGGGCGGGGACCGGGGGCCCGTCGATGCGGACGATCCGTCGGCAAACGGATAAGCTGGTCGGGACATCGTCCTGAGCTCCCGAGGAGTACGCGCCGTGAAGATCGCCGCCCGCCAGAAGCTGCGTCGCGCAGGCCTGAGTGCCGCCGCCGCGGCCGCCCTGCTGACCACCGCCGGATGCGCCTACATCAACCCGCCGGCCACGACCATGGTGTACTCGGCCGCGGACGGCATCGTGGAGCAGGTCGGGGACGTCAAGCTGGCCAACGTGCTGATCGTGGCCACCGGCGCCGACCAGGAGGGTCGCGTGCTGGGCACCCTGGTGAACGACGGCGACCAGGACGTCACGCTGTCGATGGACGTCGACGGCGCCACCGCCGAGGTGCAGATCCCCGCCGGCGGCACCGTGGACCTCGACCAGGACGACCCGGTCGTGACCGTGGACCGTGCCGGCGCCGAGCCGGGTCTCATGGTCGAGACCGAGTTCACCGCCGGCGGCGAGTCCCTCACCGAGCGGGTCCCGGTCCTGGACCACACCTTCTCCCGCTACGCCGAGTTCATCCCCGGCGGCGCGCCGAGCACCCCGGCGAACCCTTCCAACACGCCCGTGCCCGTCGAGGAGATGGTGGGCCAGGAGAGCGGCCACTGACGACTCCCACCGGCGCGCACGAGCGGAAGGGCCCGGAACCCCTCGGGGTTCCGGGCCCTTCCGTCTGCCGGGGCGCCGGCTCAGCCCTCGAACTTGTAGCCGAGGCCCCGCACCGTCACGAGGTGCCGCGGGGCGGAGGGATCGGGCTCGATCTTGGCGCGCAGGCGCTTGACGTGGACGTCGAGGGTCTTGGTGTCCCCCACGTAGTCCGAGCCCCAGACCCGGTCGATGAGCTGCCCTCGGGTCAGCACGCGCCCGGCGTTGCGCAGCAGCATCTCCAGCAGCTCGAACTCCTTGAGCGGCATGGCCACCCGCTCCCCGTGCACGCTGACCACGTGCCGCTCGATGTCCATCCGCACGGGACCGGCCTGCACGGTCGCCGAGACGAGCTCCTCGGGCTCTCCCTGCCGGCGCAGGACCGCTCGGATCCGGGCCACGAGCTCCCGGGACGAGTACGGCTTGGTGACGTAGTCGTCGGCGCCGAGCTCGAGCCCGACCACCTTGTCGATCTCGGCGTCCTTGGCCGTGAGCATGATGATCGGCACGGAGGAGCGCTGCCGCACCTGCCGGCACACCTCGGTGCCGGACAGCCCGGGGAGCATGAGGTCCAGCAGCATCAGGTCGGCCCCGGACCGGTCGAACTCCGCCACGGCGTCCACGCCGTTGTCGACGACCTCCACCTCGAACCCCTCCTTCCCCAGCAGGTAGGAGAGCGGGTCGCTGAGGGACTCCTCGTCCTCGACGATCAGGATGCGGGTCACTGTCGGTCCTCCGTGCTCCCGGCGCGCGCCGCGGGGGCGGCGGGCCGTGGGGTCGATGCGTCTGGGCGGGGTGGTGCCTGCTGCGGCACCGGGCGGGCGGTCGCGCCGGGGGCCGGCTGCGCGGTCCCCCCGGGGTCGTCGGCGCCCTCGATCTGGGGGATGCTGAGGGTGAACGTGGAGCCGCGGCCCGGCTGCGACCACAGGGTGGCCTCGCCGCCGTGCTGGGACATGACGTGCTTGACGATGCTCAGTCCGAGCCCGGTGCCGCCCGTCCGGCGGGAGCGGGCCGCGTCCACGCGGTAGAAGCGCTCGAAGATCCGGTCCTGCTCGTCCTCGGGGATGCCCGGGCCCTGGTCGGTCACCGAGATCTGGGCCATCCCGTCCCGCTCCCGGACGCCGACGCCCACGCGGGTGCCCTCCGGGGAGTAGTGCACCGCGTTGTCGATGAGGTTGCGCAGCGCGGTGACGAGCAGGTCGGGGTCGCCGAACACGGGCCGGGTGACGCGCCCGCCCACCGCGATCTCGATGCCCTTGTTCTCGGCCGGGAACCGGTTGCGGTCCACGGCGTCGGCGATCACCTGGTTGAGGTCCACGGGCCGGCCCTCGGTGACCACGTCCGCGCCCTGCAGGCGGGAGAGCTCGATGATGTCCTGGACGAGGGCGGTCAGCCGGGCTGACTCCTTGTGCAGGCGCTGGGCGAAGCGGCGCACGGCCTCCTCGTCCTCGGCCGCGTCCTCGATCGCCTCGGCGAGCAGCCCGATCGCCCCCACGGGGGTCTTCAGCTCGTGCGAGACGTTGGCGACGAAGTCGTTGCGGATCGACTGCGCCCGGACGATCTCCGTCTGGTCGTCGGCGAGCAGCAGGATGTACTCCTCCGCGATGGGGGCCACCCGGACGTCGAGCACCACCGCGCCTGTCTGGAACGGTCCGCGGGACAGCTCGACCCGCCGCTCCTCGATCACGCCGCTGCGCCGGGCCCGGCGGATCATCTCGAGCATCTGCTCGTGCACCACGGTGTGCCCGCGGACCAGTCCGAAGGCGTAGGCGGCCGGGGAGGCGCGCACCACGCCGTCGACCCCGTCCACCACCACGTAGGCGCGGCCGATCACCGCGAGCACGTCCGCGGTGCCGTCGGGCAGCGTGGGCTCCTGGACGTCGGCGCGGGCGCGGCGGCCCCGTCCGCTCACCCGGAGGGCGATCAGACCGCTCACCCCGAGGGCGAAGCCGAGCAGACCCGCGGCGACGGCGATGGCAGTTGGACTCACGGAACCAGCTTAGGCACTCGGGGGCGCGGGGACCCCGTGCCGGGCGTCACGAGCTACAGGTTCAACCAACGTTCATCCTAAGATGAGCGAAAGTTCACTCCTGGCTGTGACGGTGGCGGCGGGTGTGCTCGCACCCGGCCCCCATGTCATCCGTCCCGCTCCGCGCCGCACCCCGGCCGCGGCTGCCGCGGACGCCGCCGCATCTCGAAAGGACGCATCCGTGCGCAAGGTTTTCCAGGCAGAACTCCACCAGGTCGGCGAGGAGCTCATCCAGATCGCGACCCTGGTGCGCGAGGCCCTCGCCCGCGCCAAGGACGCGCTCCTCGACGCGGACATCCAGCTCGCCGAGGAGGTCATCTCCAACGACGCCCGGATCGACTTCCTGCAGAACGACCTCGACGAGCGCTCGATCGACATCCTCGCGCTGCAGAGCCCCGTGGCCTCGGACCTGCGGATGATCGTGGGCGCGCTGCGGATGAGCGCCTCCCTGGAGCGTGCCGGCGACCTCGCCCGGCACCTGGCCCAGGCGGTGCGCATCCGCTATCCCGAGCCGGTCATCCCCGAGCCGCTCGTGGAGACGTTCACCCGGATGTTCGACCTCGACCTGCAGATCCTGGACCGGGTCATCCAGGTGCTCCAGACCCGGGACCTCTCCCTCGCCGACGACATCTACTCGCTCAAGGGCGAGGTCAACCAGCTGCACCAGTCCGTCTTCGACGCGCTCGCCGCGCCGAGCTGGGACTCGTCGGTGCCCACCGCCGTGGACGTCACCCTGTGCTCCCGGTACCTCGAGCGCATCGGGGACCACGGGGTCTCGGTGACCCGCAAGGTCTCCTACCTGGTGACCGGGGACTGGGTCCCGGCGAGCTCCGACCGCCCCACCGGCCACGGCCACGTGGGCCGCGACGGGGGCGAGTGAGCCCCCGCCCGGGCGCCGGCCGAGCCGCGCCCGGGCACAGGACAGGGGCCGGGTCCACCAGCACGGTGGACCCGGCCCCTGTCCGTGGGCGGGAGCCTTCCGGGACTACTTCTTGCCCTGGTTGGCGACCGCCTGGATCGAGCTCGCGGCGGCCTCGGGGTCGAGGTACTCGCCGCCGGCCACGAGCGGGCGGAGGTTCTCGTCGAGCTCGTAGTAGAGCGGGATGCCCGTGGGGATGTTCAGCGCCGCGATGTCCTCGTCCGAGATGCCGTCGAGGTGCTTCACCAGGGCGCGCAGGGAGTTGCCGTGGGCCGCGACGATGACGGTCCGGCCGGCCTGCAGATCGGGGACGATCTCCTGCTCCCAGTACGGCATGAAGCGGTCCAGGACGTCCTTGAGGCACTCGGTGCGGGGCGCGTCCGGCACGTCCGCGTAGCGGGGGTCGCCGGCCTGCGAGAACTCGGACGAGTCCTCCAGCTCGGGCGGCGGGACGTCGTAGGAGCGGCGCCAGGTCATGAACTGCTCGTCGCCGTACTCGTCGCGGACCTGGGTCTTGTCCTTGCCCTGCAGCGCACCGTAGTGGCGCTCGTTGAGCCGCCACGACCGCTTCACGGGGATCCAGTGCCGGTCCGCCCGGTCCAGCGCGAGGTGGGCGGTGGTGATGGCCCGGCGCAGGAGCGAGGTGTGCAGGACGTCCGGGGCGATCCCCTTCTCGACGAGCAGCTCACCGCCGCGGACGGCCTCCTCCCGCCCCTTCTCGGTCAGGTCCACGTCCACCCACCCGGTGAACAGGTTCTTCTCGTTCCAGTCGGACTGTCCGTGCCGGAGCAGGACGAGCTTGTGCGGTGCTGATTCGGTAGCCATGGGGCCATTCTTCCACCCGGGCGGCGGCGCGGGACAAGCCGGCGTCACGGGCGCCCCGTGTCGCGGGGCCGGGCGCCGCGCGCCCGGCGGTCACCAGTTGTTGGGGCCCTTGGACTCCAGGCCCACGGCCGGGCGGACGTCGGCCAGGTAGACCCCCACGGCCGTGCCCGCGATGAGCAGGACGAACAGGCTGGGCCGCAGCAGCATCAGCGTGAAGACCGTGAACGCGAGGGAGCCGCCCGTGAGCGCGAGCCAGAAGCCCTTCGTGCGCTTGAAGGCGCGCTGGAACTGCACCGGCGCCTTGGTCAGGCAGTCCACGAAGGCCCACACGGCCAGGCCGGCGACGACCAGCGCCAGCGCGATGTCGATGAAGCGCACGAGTAAGAAGACCCAGGGAATGTCCACGCCGCCCAGCCTACCGGTCGATCGCGCACAGGACGCGGTCGAGGTCCTCCCAGAGGTCCTCGACGTTCTCGATGCCCACCGACAGGCGCAGCAGCGTCTCCGGGACGCTGGGCGGCTCCTCGTGGTGCCGCCGCCGCCGCTCGATCAGCGACTCCACCCCGCCGAGCGAGGTCGCGGGGGTCCACACGCGCAGGGCGTCCACGGCCGCCTCGACGGCGGCGACGTCCCCCGCGGGCACGATCGCCACGATCGAGCCGAAGCCGTCCATCTGCGCGGCGGCACGGGCGTGCCCGGGGTCCCCGGGCAGGCCCGGGTAGCGGACCTCGCGCACGGCCGGGTGCTGCTGGAGGCGGCGGGCGAGCTCCCCAGCGGTGGCCGCGGAGCGCTCGACCCGCACCGCCAGGGTGCGCATCCCCCGCAGCGCGAGCCACGCCTCGAACGGGCCCGGGACCGCGCCGTGCAGGGAGCGGTGCCCCTTCAGCCGGGTCCGCAGGGCAGGGTCGGAGGTGACGGCGGCCCCCAGGACGACGTCGGAGTGCCCCGCCAGGTACTTGGTCACGGAGTGCACCACGATGTCGGCGCCGTGCTCCAGCGGTCGCTGGAGCAGCGGGGTGGCGAAGGTGTTGTCCACGCACGTGAGCACGCCGCGCTCGCGGGCCGCCGCGAGCAGCGCGGGGAGGTCGGCGACCTCCAGCATGGGGTTGGTGGGGCTCTCGAGCCAGAGCAGGTCGGCGGCGTCGAGCGCGGCCACCACGTCCTCGGTGTCCGTGACGTCCACGGTCCGCACGGTGAGCAGCCCGCGGGACTCGAGGTCCGCGGCCAGGGCCAGGGAGCCCTGGTAGCTGTGCCGGGGCAGCACCAGGCGGCCGCCCGCCGGGACGAGCGAGAGCACCGACGCGACGGCGGCCAGTCCCGAGGCGTAGGCCAGTGCGGGGAGCTCCGCCCGCTCGAGCCGCGCCAGCACGTCCTCGAGGTCCTCCCACGTGGGGTTGCTGAACCGCCCGTAGGTGCGGTCCTCGGCGTCGAGCCCGGCGGAGCCCCGGTAGGTGGAGGTGAGGACGATGGACGGGCCGACCGGCGCGTCGTGCTCCGGTGCGGGCCGCCCGCCCGCGACCAGCACGGTGTCCGGGCGGAGGTCGGTGGAGCCGTGGGCGGGCGGGGTCTCGGGGCGCGCAGTCATGGTTCCAGGCTATCGGCCCGCGGCGTCCCCAGCCGCGCGCGCACCGGCGGCGCTGTCCGCGCGGGTGGATAGGCTGGGACCGTGACCTCCCGACCGGCCCCCGCCCCGCCGCCCGCCTCCGCCGCGGCGTCCTCCCCCGCGCCGTCCGGGCGCGGGCTCTTCGTGGTGTTCGAGGGCGGGGACGGCGCCGGGAAGTCCACCCAGGTCGGCCTGCTCGTGGACGCCCTGCGCGCCGAGGGGCACGACACCCTGCGCACCCGGGAGCCCGGGGGGACCCCGCTGGGCGAGAGGGTGCGCGAGCTCGTGCTGGACCCGGCGCACGGGCCCGTCGACGCCCGCGCCGAGGCCCTGCTCTTCGCCGCGGCCCGCGCCGCCCACGTCGCCCAGCTCATCCGCCCCGCGCTCGCCGCCGGCCGGACCGTGGTCTGCGACCGCTTCGCCGACTCCTCCGCCGCCTACCAGGGCGCCGGGCGCGGCCTCGGCCTGGACCGCGTCGCGGAGCTCAACGCGTGGGCCACGGCCGGGCTCGTCCCGGACCTCACCGTGCTGCTCGACGTCCCGGCCGGCACGGGACGGACCCGCCGGGAGGCCCGGGACGGCACCGCGGGCGACCGCCTGGAGACAGAGCCCGACGCCTTCCACGACGCGAACCGGGCGGCGTTCCTCGAGCTCGCCGGCCGGGCTCCGGAGCGCTACCTGGTGCTCGACGCCACCCGGCCGGCAGGGGAGCTCTCGGCCGCCGTGCGCGAGCGCCTCACCGGGCTCGCCCGCTCCGCCCGGGCCGCGGAGGTGGGCGCGTGAGCGTGTGGGACCAGCTGCTGGGCCAGGACGCCGTGGTGGCGCAGCTGCGGCGCGCCGCCCAGGAGGACCGGCCCACCCACGCCTGGCTGTTCACCGGTCCGCCCGGCTCGGGGCGCTCCAACGCGGCGCTCGCGTTCGCCGCGGCCCTGCTGTGCGAGCAGGAGGACCCCGCCGAGCGCGGGTGCGGGCAGTGCCACGCGTGCCGCACGGTCCTGGCCAGCTCGCACGCGGACCTCACCCACTTCGTCACGGAGAACCCGCAGATCACCATCGAGGAGGCCCGCGAGCTCGTGGTCCGCGCCCAGGACCGGCCCTCGGTGGGCCGCTGGCGCGTCATGGTGGTCGAGGACGCCGACCGCATGGCGGAGCGCACCTCGAACGTGATGCTCAAGGCCATCGAGGAGCCCCCGCCCAACACCATCTGGCTGCTGTGCGCCCCGAGCCCGATGGACGTGCTCGTGACCATCCGCTCCCGCTGCCGCCCGGCCACGCTGAAGGTGCCCGCCGTGGAGGACGTGGCCGAGCTGCTGATCCGCCGGCACGGGGTGCCCCGGCAGCGCGCGGAGGAGAGCGCCCGGCTGGCGCAGTCCCACGTGGGGATCGCGAAGCGGCTCGCCCTCTACGACGACGCCCGCACCCGGCGGCAGGAGGTCGTGTCCATGCCGCTGAAGCTGTCCGGGGTGCCGGACGCCGTGCGCGCCGCGGACCGGCTGCACAAGATCGCCGTGGAGGAGTCCCAGGCGGACGCCGAGTCCCGCAACGAGGCGGAGCGCAAGCAGCTGCTCGTGGCCCTGGGCGCGCCGGAGTCCGGACGGGTGCCGCCGGCCATCCGCGGAGCCCTCAACCGGCTCGAGGCCGACCAGAAGCGCCGGTCCCGGCGGATCCAGACGGACACCCTCGACCGCTTCCTCATCGACCTCACCACCTTCTACCGCGACGTCCTGACCCTCCAGCTGCGCACGGGCTCCGCCCTGGTCAACGAGCACCTGGCCCAGCAGCTGCAGGACCACGCGTCCAACTCGACCCCCGAGCGGACGCTGCACCGCATCGACGTGATCAGCCGGACCCGGGACCGGATCCGCACCAACGTCAGCGCGCAGCTGGCCTTCGAAGCCATGGCCGTCTCCCTGCTCTGACCCCGGCCCCGACCCCCATCCCCCCACCCCCTCGAGGAGCCCCATGACCCGCCGTGCCGCCCCCTCACGCCGCGCCCTCCTGCCCGTCACGGCCGCGCTGGCCGCGACCGGCCTGCTCCTGAGCGGCTGCTCGTCCCTGGGGGCCGGCGCCACGGGCGAGCCGACCTCCGGGGGCGCCACCGGCGCCGTCGTCGAGGGCACCCCCGAGGAGCTCCAGCGCTACTACACGCAGACCGTCGCCTGGGAGGACTGCACGTTCGAGGTAAAGACCAACGGCGCGCAGGACGACCTCCAGTGCGCCGACGTCGAGGTGCCCCTCGACTACGCCGACCCCGGCGGGGCGACCACCACCGTGGTGATGTCCCGCCTGCCCGCAGGCGGGGACGCCCGCGGCAGCCTGCTCCTCAACCCCGGCGGGCCCGGCGCCTCCGGGGTGGACGCGATGCTCTACGCGCAGTACACGGTCACCGGCGACGTGCGCGAGGCCTACGACGTCGTGGGCTTCGACCCGCGCGGGGTGAGCCGCTCCGAGGGCATCGAGTGCCTCGACGACGCAGAGCTGGACGCGTGGCGCGCCGAGCCGATGTTCGACCCCGAGGAGCAGCCGGTCGAGCAGATCCAGGAGGAGTACGAGCAGCTCGGCGCCGCGTGCGTGCAGGACTCCGGCGAGCTCGTGGCGCAGATGGACACCGTGAGCGCCGCCCGGGACATGGACGTGCTCCGGGCCGTGCTCGGCGACGAGCGGACGACCTACCTGGGCTTCTCCTACGGCACCCACCTCGGCGCGGTGTACGCCGACCTGTTCCCCGACCGGGTCGGCCGGCTCGTGCTCGACGGCGGCGTGGACCCCACCCTGAGCGACATGGAGGCCACCGCCGACCAGGCCGAGGGCTTCGAGGACAACCTGCGCCACTGGGTGCAGCAGTGCCAGTTCGAGATCCGGGACTGCGTGGTGGCCGACGTCTCCACGGACGAGGCGATGACCCGGATCCAGGAGCTCATCGCCTCCGTCGAGGAGGAGACCGTGACCGCCGCCGACGGCCGGCGGGTCACCGCCACCAACGTGGTCGAGGGCATCCTGGGGCCCCTCTACGCGACCACCGGCTACGAGACGCTCAACGAGTCCCTGGGCGCCGCCTTCGACGGCGACTTCTCCGCGCTGCTCGCCCAGTCGGACGCCACGCACGGGCGCGACGCCGAGGGCCGGTACACGAGCAACACCACCATGGCGTTCACGGCCGTGAACTGCCTCGACCGGCCCGACGGGACGGTCACGGCGGAGCAGATGGCTCAGCACCAGGAGGAGCTCGAGCGGGTCGCCCCGACCTTCGGCCCGTACCTGGGCTACGGCGACGCAGCGTGCCAGGGATGGCCGGTCGACCCGGCGGGCCTGCCGGAGCCGCTCGACGCCGCCGGCGCCGATCCCGTCCTCGTGGTGGGCACCACCCACGACCCCGCGACCCCCTACCACTGGTCCGAGGCCCTCGTGGAGCAGCTCGACAGCGCCCGGCTGCTGACCTACGACAGCTACGGCCACACCGCCTACACGGCCGGCAACCGCTGCGTGCAGGACGCCGTGGACGCCTACCTGCTGGAGGGCGAGCTCCCCGCGGAGGGGACGACCTGCTCCTGATCCGCCGCGACCCGGGCGACCGGTGCCGGCACGGTGGGCGTCAGCGCGCGCCGGGCACCGGCGTGCGGACGAGTCCGGGGAGGTCCCGGACCGAGTCGACCACCACGTGGGCGCCGGCCGCGCGCAGGGACGCGGCGTCGTGCGCGCCCGTGCGGACGCCGACGACCGTGGCGGAGCCGGCCCGCAGGCCGGCCTGCACGTCCGCGGCGGTGTCCCCCACGACCATGACCCGGCGGACGTCGCCGAGGTCGAGCGCCAGCACGGCGGTGAGCACCATGTCCGGCCAGGGTCGTCCGCGCCCCGCGTCCGAGGGACACAGGCTGAGATCCGCGAGACCCGTCCAGCCGAGCTGCTCGAGGAGCGTGTTCAGGCTGTGCCGGTTGTAGCCGGTGGCCAGGCAGACCCGCAGGCCCGCCTCGCGCAGCGCCGTGACGGCCTGCTCCGCGCCCTCCACGGGAATGACCCCCTCGGTGGCCAGCAGCTCGTCGAGGTGGCGCTCGAAGTCCCGGACCGCCTGCCGTGCCCGGTGGGGGTCGCTCGCGAACAGCTGCTCGAGCACTCCCGCCTTCGACTGGCCCAGCGTGTCCCGGACGTGGTGGAGCATCTGCCGGAACCGCTCCGAGCCGGGGTCGACGCCGAGACCGGTCACGGTGCGCTCGAAGGCCCGCTCCATGATCCCGTTGTCGTGGAACACGGTTCCGGACATGTCCAGGAAGGCCAGTTCGAGATCCGGCGCGATGCCGCCGTCCGGTGTGCGCACTGGGCTGCTCCTGTTCCGGGCGGACCGCAGCGGCCGGCCCCGTCGTCGTGTCCGTCCATGCTGCGCCCCGGCCCTGCGGGCCGGTAAGGCCGGGGAGCCGAAGAGCCGGTGAACTCCCGGGGAACGCGCGCACCGCGCCCGGCCCCGCCGATTGGGGACGCCCCCGCGCTCTCTGCTACAGTTTCACCTGCACTGAGGCCGTCCCGGACGGCCGCGTGCACGCCTCCTTAGCTCAGTCGGTAGAGCGTTTCACTCGTAATGAAAAGGTCGTCGGTTCGATTCCGACAGGAGGCTCCCACCGGAAGAAGGCTCCGGACCCCCTGGGTCCGGAGCCTTCGTCGTCCCGCCCGAGCTCGTCCCGCCCTGCCGCCGGCCCCCACCCCGCGATCCCGCGCGACGGGCGGCGCGGACCGGCCGTCACAGTCGCGTCCTCCCTGGTCACAGTCGTGTTCGGCGGGTGGGACCCGCCGTACGCTGAGGCAACCGGGCGCGATCGGCCGCCACGGACCACTTGGGCGGTGCACCATGCAACTCCGTTCCCGACAGCGCCTCGGCACGCTCGTCCTCGCCGGAGCGGCCCTGGCGACGTCCGCCTGCGGCCCCTCCTCCGGTCCTCCGCCGGTGCCCGCCGCTCCGGGCGCGCCCCGGTGGTGCGGTGGGCGCGCCGGGGGACGTGGTTCTTCATCGGGCTGGCGGTCGCGGTGCGGCTCCTGGGCGGCGCCGTCCCGGAGGAGGAGGCCTGGGTGATCCCCTTCGCCATGGCGCTGTGCGTCCTCGCCGCCGCCTGGGCCGCCGGCCTCCGGCGGCGCGTCACCGCCCGTGACGAGCGGCCCGCCGCGCCGGAGCGGCCGCTCCTGCGGGGTTTCGCGCTGGTGTCCGTGGTCGCGCTCCTGGTGTTCTGGGGCACGTCGTCGGTGGCCGAGGCCATGGGCCGGGCCCTGGCCCACGACCTGGAGGAGGAGCTGGGGACGATGCCGCGGGCGGTCGTCTACAGCGAGAAGCCCCTGCACATCGGCCTGCCCGGGGTCCGTACGGAGGAGCTGGGCGGACCCGACGACCCGCTCCACCGCTACGACGGGCTACGGCTCCTGACGCTGCGGGGCGGCCGGTACTTCCTCCTGCCCGAGCAGTGGACGGTCGCCGGCAGCACGGTCCTGGTGCTGCCCGACGACGACTCGGTCCGCCTGGAGTACAGCCGGTGATCCGTCCTGCTCCGCCCGGCCGGGGTCCTCCGCACCCGCCGGTCCGGCCGCCGGGAGGGTCAGGGTGAAGACGGTTCCCTCCCCCGGTGCGCTCTCGCAGCGGATGGTGCCGCCGTGCCGCTCGACGATCTCGTGCACGACCGCCAGGCCCAGGCCCAGGCCCGGGATGGCGCTCATCCGGGCGTTGCTGCTGCGGAAGAACCGGCCGAACACGTGCTCGGCGTCCTCTGGGCGCATCCCCATGCCGCGGTCCGCCACCTGCACCTGCACGGTCGTCCCGGCCCGGGCCACCCGGACCGTCACCGGCCCGCCGTCCGGGGAGTACTTGATGGCGTTCGAGAGCAGGTTGTCGAGCACCTGCCCCAGGCGCACGGGGTCGCAGGGCAGCACGAGGCGGGGCGGGGCGTCGACCCGCAGGTCCACCCCCGCCTCCGCGGCGCGGAGCCCGGCCGCCGCGACGGACTGCTGGACCACCTGGACGAGGTCGGCCTCCGCCGGCTGCAGCGCCAGGACGGGGCCCGCGGTGCGGAGGAGGTCCTCGACCAGGACGAGCAGCTGGTCGGCGTTGCGCTCGACGACCTCCAGCCCGGAGCGGACGTGCCCGGGGAGCCGCTCGTCCATGGCCAAGAGCTCGGTGTAGCCGCGGATGGACGTCAGGGGCGTGCGCAGCTCGTGGGAGACGCCGGCCACGAAGTCGTCCTTGGCTTGCAGCGCCGCCACCAGCTCGGTCACGTCGTTGAACGACAGGACGGAGCCCTCGACCCCGCCGTCCTCGTCCCGGAGCACGCGGGCGGACACGGAGAGCACCCGCTGCAGGGGCGGCTCCCCCGCCCAGACCAGGGCGTCGGAGAACGACTCGCCGCGGATCGCGCGGCGGGCGGGACGCCGGTCCACGGGCAGCGGCGTCCCGTCCCCGTCCGCGTAGACCCGCAGGTCCGCCTCGGCGCCGTCCCGCACCCCCTCGGGCAGCGAGAGCTCGTGGATCCGGTGCTGGCGGCGGTTCATGAGGATGTCGTGGCCGTGCTCGTCGATCGCCAGCACGCCCACGTCCACCGTGTCCAGGACGGTGTTCAGCAGCCGCTCCCGCCGCGCGGTCACGCCCAGCAGCCGGCGCAGCTCGGCGTCCTTGGCCCCGAGCTCGGCGTTCTGGCGCTCCATGCTGTTCGACAGCACCTGGACGGTGAGCCCGATGCCCAGCAGCATGACGGGGATCAGCAGCGGGGCCGTCAGCAGCTGCGCGCTCAGCGGCCGGGGCGGGACCAGGAGCGGGACCCACACCATGGCGAGGGTCAGGACGAACCCCAGCGGGGCGGACGCCCGGGGCAGCCGCCCGGAGCCGGTGAGCCAGATGACGGGGAACGCGGCCATGATGCCCACCCCGGTCACCGTGCTCAGCGTGCCCTCCCGCAGCAGGGTGATGGGGACGAAGTCCAGGACCGGGACGGCCAGGAACGCCCCGTAGGGCAGCCGGTCCCACGGCACCAGCACGCACAGGGCCGTCAGCGCCACCGTGAGCGCCAGGGCCAGCTGCACCCGCAGGTCGCCCCGCAGCGGCTCGTGGACCACCCAGATCCCGGCGACGAGGGCGACGGTCGTGACGAACAGCGGCAGCTGGCTGAGGAGCACGCGCCGGCGCATCGACAGCTCGTGGAAGCTGATCCGGTCGAGGGAGAGGACGGTGAGCAAGCGGTCCACGGGGAACTCTTCCGACTGGGTGCGTCACCCTCGGGGGGTCGGGATGACAATTGCAAAGAATAGCGGCTTAATGGGTCCATGACCCCCTCCCCCCAGGGTCGCCGTGCCGTCGTGATCGAAGACCACGACGACATCCGCAACCTCCTCGCCCAGACCATCGGCATGCGCGGCTTCACCGTGACGACCGCCGCGACCGGCCTCGAGGGCATCGAGGCCGTGCGCCGCGACGGCGCCGACCTCATCACCCTGGACCTCAGCCTCCCGGACCTCGACGGGCTGGAGGTCTGCCGGCGGGTCCGGCAGTTCTCGGACGCCTACCTGCTCATGGTCACGGCCCGCCCGGGCGAGATCGACCGCCTGGAGGGCCTCGAGCGCGGGGCGGACGACTACATCAGCAAGCCGTTCAGCCCCCGGGAGCTGCAGGCCAGGATCGAGGCGATGTTCCGCCGGCCGCGCGCCCGGGCGGAGCAGGCCGACGCCGAGGAGCTGCGCCGCGCGGCCGAGGTCCAGCGCAGCCTGCTGCCCGCCGCCGCCCCGGCCGTGCCCGGCTACGACGTGGCCGGGGCGTGCCGGCCGTCCCGCAGCGTGGGCGGGGACTTCTTCGACTGGTACACGACCGAGGGCGGGCTCCAGGTCTCGCTGGCCGACGCCATGGGCAAGGGCATGGGGGCCGCGCTCATCGCCGCCACCGTGCGCGCCGTGCTGCGCTCCGCGGCCGGGCAGCCGGACATGGCGCAGGCCTTCGGCGACACCTGCCGGCACCTCGAGCACGACCTCGCCCACTCCGACTCCTTCGTCACGCTCTTCCACGCCCGCCTGGACACGGCCGACGGGGTCGTGGAGTACGTCGACGCGGGCCACGGGCTGGGACTGCACGTGCGCGCGGACGGGATCGACCGGCTGCGCCCGGGCGGCCCCCCGGTGGGGGCGGTGCCCGGGACGCAGTGGGTGCCCGGCCGGATCGTGCTCGCGCCCGGCGACGCCCTCGTCGTCGTCAGCGACGGCCTCCTCGACGCGTACGAGGACGTCGACGGCGCCGTGCAAGCGGTCGCGGACGTGGTCTCCCGCCACGAGGACGCCGCGTCCGCCTGCACCGCGGTCCTCGACCTCGCCGGCGAGGAGACCCGCACCGACGACGTCACCGCCGTGGTCGTCCGCCGCCGGTCCGCCCCGTGAACCGCTTCCTCGTCCGGCTCCTGGTCGTCCTGACCCTCCTGCTGGGCGTCAACTACATCGCCTGGCGCTGGCTCGAGTCGCTGAACTGGTCGGCGTGGTGGATCGCCGTTCCCCTGGTGCTCGCCGAGACGTACAGCCTGATCGACGTCTCGCTGTTCGGGCTCACCGTCTGGCGGCTCCGGCGGCGCGGGGAGGCCGGCGCCCCGCCCGCGGGCGCCACCGTGGACGTGTTCATCACGACCTACGACGAGCCCCTCGACCTCGTGATGGGCACCGCCCTGGCGGCGCAGGCCATCCGGCACCCGCACAGCACGTGGATCCTCGACGACGGGGCCCGCCCCGAGCTCGAGGCGCTCGCCGCCGAGCACGGGCTGGGCTACCTGACGCGCAGCGAGGACTGGACCGACCGGCCGCGCCACGCCAAGGCCGGCAACCTCAACAACGCCCTGATGCTCACCCAGGGCGAGTTCCTGCTGATCCTCGACGCCGACCAGGTCCCGGCCCCGGAGATCCTGGACCGGACCCTGGGCTGGTTCAACGACCGCAGGGTGGCGCTCGTGCAGACGCCGCAGTGGTTCGTCAACGTGCCGGACCACGATCCGCTCGGCAGCCAGGCCCCCCTGTTCTACGGCCCCATCCAGCAGGGCAAGGACGGCTGGAACGCCGCCTTCTTCTGCGGCTCCAACGCGATCCTGCGCCGCGAGGCGCTCATGCAGCTCGGCCTCTCCGGCTACGTCCAGGAGGTCGAGCAGGACGTGAAGGAGTCCCTCGCCCGCACCCGGGCCGCCCTGCGGAGGGCGCGACGGTCCCCGGAGGCCGCGAACCCCGTCGTTGCCGGCATGCTCGACGACGTCGAGGCCGCCACCGAGCGGGCCCGCGCCGAGCTGAAGGCCGGCGTCCCCCTGACCGAGCTGACCTACCGCCTGCAGCGCGAGGTGGACGCGGCGGCCCGGCGCACCGTCACGCAGGACTTCTCCCAGATCGAGGCGGACCTCGCCTCGATCGCCGCCCTGGACCTGCCCCCCGAGGACGGCATGGTGTGGCCGGACGAGCTCGCCTCCGCCGTGGACCGGATGTCCCGCCGCGACCTGTCCCCCCTGGCCGCCGTGGAACCGGTCCGGGAGGTGCTCGAGGCGGTCTCCGTGGACCGGCCCGGCGAGGCCCAGCCGGTGATGCCGCTGGCGACGATCTCGGTCACCGAGGACATGGCCACCGCGATGCGCCTGCACGGCCTGGGCTGGCGCAGCGTCTACCACCACGAGGTCCTCGCCCACGGCCTGGCCCCCGAAGACCTGAAGACCATGCTCACCCAGCGGCTGCGCTGGGCGCAGGGCACGGTGCAGGTGCTGCTCCGGGAGAACCCGCTGCTGCAGCGCCGGCTGGGGTGGGGCCAGCGGCTCATGTACTTCGCCACGATGTGGAGCTACCTGTCCGGCTTCGCGGCCGTCGTCTACTTCGCCGCGCCCATCGTGTACCTGGTGCTGGGCATCCTCCCCGTCACGAGCCTCAGCTGGGACTTCTTCGTCCGCTTCATCCCCTTCATGGTGGTGAACCAGCTGCTGTTCCTCGTGGTGGGCCGGGGCATCCCCACCTGGCGCGGTCAGCAGTACAGCCTGGCCCTGTTCCCCATCTGGATCAGGGCGTGCACCACGGCCGCCCGCAACGTCTGGTTCGGCCGCCCCCTCGGCTTCGCCGTCACGCCCAAGGTGCGGCAGGACGCCGGCCCGGCCTGGCACCTCATCCGCCCGCAGCTGGTGGTGATGGGGCTGCTGGCCGCGGCCCTCCTGGTGGGGACCGCCCGGCTGGCGGTGGGGCTGAACGAACCGGTGGGAACCCTGGTCAACGTGGCCTGGGTCGCCTTCGACCTGGTGGTGCTGAGCGTGCTCGTCACCGCCGCGAGATACACGGGCTTCGAGCCCGAGGAGAGGAGTGCCGATGCAGTTCACGATTGAGCAGAAGCCGAGGTTCGCCCACATCACGGGCACCGGACGGCTCAACATGGTGGGAGCGCCCAAGCTCCGGGAGGTCGTGGCGAAGGTCGTCGACGAGGGCAGCAACCACGTGGTGGTCGACCTCGGCGGCACCGAGTTCATGGACTCGTCCGGTTTGGGCGCCCTCATCGGGTGCCTCAAGCTGGCCCGTCAGGCCGGCGGCGACCTGCGGATCGCGAACGTCCGCCCCCAGGTCCGCATGGTCCTCGAGCTCACCAGCATGCACCGCGTCCTGACCCCCTACGACACCGCCGACGCGGCCTTCGCCGATGACTGAGCCCACGGCCCGCCGCTCGCGCCGGGGCCCGGCCACCGCCCTGACGGTGGACGCCCTGCACGAGGACCTGGACGCGCTGTGGGGGGAGGCCGCGTTCGTGCCCGAGACCGACCGGATGGCCTTCACGCTCGCGGTCGTGGAGGCGGCCGGCAACGTGGTGGTGCACGCGGTGCCCGCGGCGGAGGACCCGATCGAGCTGTCCGTGGACCTGGTCGCGGACCCCCACCGGCTGGAGGCGAGGATCTACGAGATCGGCGCCGCACCGGCGCAGGTCGACCTCACGGGGGCCATGGCGCAGGAGCACCGCGAGTCCGGCCGCGGGCTCGCCCTGATCCAGGCCCTGGTCAGCCGGGTGGTGTTCGAGCGGCACGGGGACACGAACGTCTGGAAGCTGTGCCGGGAGTGCGGCCGGGACGAGGTGTAGCGCCCCCGGGGAGGCGCTGGACCCGCGTCCGGCCGGGGCGGACGTCCCCTGATTTGCGGATGTGAACTGTCCGCCGTGGTGCCTAGACTTTGGTCCAGGACAACACGTCAGGGGGCTCACGTTGTCACCGAGAACACTCGTTCAGGGGCCGGTCGGGCGCCCCGCCGCAGGGGGACGTCAGCGGCGGGACGCACGCCGGGCACGCCGAGAGAAGTCGTCATGATCGCCGCGATCATTCCCGCCCACGACGAGGCGGCCCGCGTCGAGCACGCGGTCGTCTCCCTCCACCGCCAGACCCGTCCGCCGGAGCGCATCCTCGTCATGTCGGACGACTCCACCGACGCCACCGTCGAGGTCGCCCTGCACGCCGGCGCCGAGGTCCTGCTCACCGTCGACAACCGGCACCACCGTGCCGGGGCGCTCAACCAGGCCCTGGACACCGTCCGGATGGAGCCGGACGACCTGGTGCTGGTCCTCGACCCCGGCGTCCGGCTGCCGCCGGGCTTCCTGGCCCGCGCCCTGGCCGCCCTCCGGGACCGCAACGTGGGCGCCGTCTCCGCCCGGTCCACCGCCGTCGGCGGCCCGGCCGCACTGATCCGCTGGCAGGCGCTCGAGGACGTCCACCGGTCGTTCGGCCGCTACTGCGACGAGGGCGCCGTGACCGGCCAGACGCGTCTCGCCCTCGACCTGGAGGCCGTCGGCTGGCGCCTCAGCCCGCCGCTGGAGGCCGAGGAGGACGGGCCCGTCCCGGTCGAGCACCTCGCGCCCGTCCCGGCGGAGCACGCCGTCCCCGCCCCGGTCGAGCGCGTCGTGCCCGTCCCGATCGAGGTCCTGCGGGCGGAGCCGGTGGCCGCGTGATCCGCCGCCCGGCCCGCCGGGACGCTCAGTCGCGGGCGGTGCGGCCCACGAGGACGGCCGCCGCGCCCGCGAGGACCGTGGTGGTCAGGCAGCCGATCGGCAGGGGCAGGCAGCAACCGCCCACCGTGACGTTCGTGCCCCGGCGCGTCCGGGTGGAGTACCCGGGGAAGGGGAGCATCCGGAAGCCGGAACGGCGGCCGTACCCCCCGCCCCGGCGGCCGGGCAGGTCGTAGCCCGGGCCGAAGCGGCCGGGGCCTCCGCGGCCGGGTCGGCCGAGGGGCGAGCGGGACCAACGGGCGTCGAACTCGCCGTCGGCCGCGCGGTAGTCGTATCCGGAGGAGGTCATGCCGCCCATCAAACCATCAGCAGGCTGTCGGGTCCACCCCGTCGCCGCCGGGAACGGGCTCAGCCGCGGCGCAGCAGCTCCTCGGCGCGCTCCACGTGCTCCCGCACCGCCTCGGCCCGGCGGACGACCGCGTCCAGCCGGTGGGCGGACGACTCCTCGTCGGCCCGCACGAACCGGGCCATGGTGAGGGCCTCCGCCGCCTGGGCCATCGCGTTGCCGGCCCGGGAGAGCTCACGGTGGACGTCGTTGAGGTAGCCGCCCGCGGAGGCCGGGATGTCGTGGCTGCTGCTCGGCGCCGTGCGCTGCGCCGCCGCGCACACGGCCCGCACCTCCGGCAGCAGATCGGCGAGCGCGTTGGCGGTGGGCACCACGGACTGCGCGAGCGTCTTGTCCGGGAGGCTCTCGAGGATCTGGTGGAAGCGGTCCAGACCCCGGCGGAACCGGTCGTGGGCGCGGCGCCACACGCCCAGACCGAGCTCGGCCTCGTCACGGCGAGCGGCGCGGTAGTCGCGCAGGAATGCCACGGGCGGTCCTTTCGAGTGGAGACAGTCCATCCTACGGCGGCCCGGCCCGCCCTCCGTGCGCGCGGAGGGCGGGCCGGGCCCGGCGACGGGCCTGGACCGGGCCGTCCGCGGCCGTGCCGAGGGGTGCGCTCAGGGGACGAGCAGGACCTTGCCGATGTGCGTGCCGGAGTCGAAGTACTCGTGGGCCCGCGCGACCTCGTCCAGGGGGAAGGTGCGGTCCACGACCGGGCGGACGGCGCCGGACTCGACGTGGGGCCACACGTGCTCCCGCACGGCGGCCATGATGCGGGTCTTCTCCGCCACGGGCCGCGGGCGCAGCGTGGTGCCGATCACGGCGGCCCGCTTGGCCATGAGCTTGCCGAGGTCCAGCTCCCCCGTGCGTCCGCCCTGGGTGGCGATGACCGCGATCCGGCCGTTGGTGGCCAGCGCGTCCAGGTTGCGCCCCAGGTAGGAGCCGCCCACGACGTCGAGCACGATGTCGGCGCCGTGCCCGTCCGTGAGCTCCCGCACGCGCGCCACGAAGTCCTCCTGCCGGTAGTCGATCGCCTCGGCGCCGAGCCGCCGTGCAGCCTCGGCCTTCTCCGGGCTGCCGACCGTGGTGAGCACGCGCAGGCCGAGGGCCCGGCACATCTGGAGGGCGTTGGTGCCGATCCCGCCGGTGCCGCCGTGCACCAGGACCGTCTCGCCCTCGCGGGCGGCGGCGGCCATGAAGACGTTGGAGAACACCGTGGCGCACACCTCCGGCAGGCCGGCGGCGGCGACGAGGTCCACCCCGGCGGGCGCGGGCAGGACCTGGCCGGCCGGGACGACGACCTCCTCGGCGTAGCCCCCGGAGTCCAGGAGGGCGACGACCTCGTCGCCGGGGGCGAACCCGGAGACGGCCGGCACCTCGGGGCCGAGCTCCTGCACCGTGCCCGAGACCTCGAGGCCGAAGACGGTCGACGCCCCGGGCGGGACCGGGTACCTGCCCAGCCGCTGCATGACGTCCGCCCGGTTGATCCCGGCGGCCCGGACCCGGATCCGCACCCCGTCGGGCGTGAGCTCCGGGGCGGGGACCTCGGCGACGGCGAGGACCTCCGGTCCGCCGGGGGTGGTCTCGAGCACTGCGCGCATGGTGGGGCCTTCCGGTCGGGGGCGACGGTCGCTCCCATTGTGTCGCGGGGCGGGCACCCGGTCACCCGGCGTCGGCCCGTGGCGAACAGGCGGACGCCGGCGCCGCCCTCAGCGGATCGAGGCGTAGGCGTCGAGGGCGCGGCCGCGGCTGGCCGGCAGGTCCACGACCGGCTCGGGGTAGCCGACCGACGGTCCGAGCAGACCGGGCTCGTGCGGGTCCACGCCCTCGTCGCCGGCCAGCTCGGGGATCCAGCGGCGGATGTAGCGGGCCTCGGGGTCGAACTTCCGGCCCTGGGTCAGCGGGTTGAAGATCCGGAAGAACGGGCTCGCGTCCGCGCCGGAGCCCGCGACCCACTGCCAGTTCCCGGGCCCGCTCGCCGGTTCGGCGTCCACGAGCGTCTCCCAGAACCACTGCTCCCCCACCCGCCAGTCGACCAGCAGGTTCTTGGTGAGCAGGGACCCGGCGACCATCCGGACCCGGTTGTGCATCCACCCCGTGGCCCGCAGCTGCCGCATGCCCGCGTCCACGAGCGGGAAGCCGGTGCGCCCCTCCTGCCAGGCCCGGACGTCGCCGGCCGCCTCCGCCGCGTCCCGCCACGGGAACGCGTCGAAGGCCGGGCGGACGTGGCGCACGTGCAGGTCCGGCACCTGGTGGAGCAGGTGCCAGTTGAACTCCCGCCAGCCCAGCTCGGCCAGGAACTTCTCCAGCCCCGGGCTGCTCCCCTGCTCGGACCGGTGCCGGACGGCCGCGTCCCAGACCGCGAACGGGCTGATCTCGCCCCACCGCAGGTGCGGGGAGAGCCGGCTGGTGCCGTCCCGGTCGGGCCGGTCGTGGCCCTCGGCGTAGTCCTCGACGCGGTCCAGGAAGTCGTCCAGCCGCTCCCACGCGGCCGCCTCCCCGGGCGTCCACACCGCGGCCAGCCCGGCCGCGCGCTCCGGGGACGGCACCAGGTCCCAGTCGACCTGGTCCTCGGTGCCGGCGGTCGCCGCCACCTCCGCGGCGGCCCCCCGGCCCGGCCCGGGCACGGGGAGCGGCTGCCGGATCTCCAGCGCCCGGAGCGCCTTCCAGAAGGGGGTGAACACCTTGTACGGGCCGCCGGCGCCGGTGCGCAGGGTCCACGGCTCGTGCAGCAGCGCGGCCTGGAACGAGTGCGCCTCCACCCCGTGCTCGGCGCACCACTGCTTCACTCCGGCGTCCACGGCGAGCTCGGGCCCGCCGTAGCGGCGGTTCCACGTGATGCCGCCCGCCCCCGTGCGCTCGAGGACCTCGGGGAGCACGGTCCCGGCGGGGCCGCGGCGCAGCACCAGGGGGATGCCCAGCTCCCGGAGCGACTCCCGCAGGGACCGCAGCGACCCGTCCAGCCACCACTTCGCGGCCGCGCCGAGGGGCCGGACCCCCTCGGACTCCTGGTCCAGGACGCAGAGGGCGACCACCGCGCCGCGCCGGCACGCGGCGTCGAGGGCGGGGTGGTCCGTGACGCGCAGATCGTCCCGGAACCACACGATCGTCGTCGTCCCGCGGTCGGGGCTCTCGGGTGCGTCCACGCGCTCACCCTACCGGGGCTTTGGCGGCGTTCCGGGCGCCGTGGAAGAATGGGCTGCGCGCTCCGCCGCCCCCGCCGGGGACCGGGCGGGCGCGGGGAAGGTTGTCCGAGCGGCCTAAGGAGCCGGTCTTGAAAACCGGTGTGCGGTGACCCCGTACCAAGGGTTCAAATCCCTTACCTTCCGCCTCCGCACGAGGCCCCCACCGCGAACCGGCCGGTGGGGGCCCCGTCCCGTCCCGGGGCCGGAGAAATGTCGCGGTGTCGTGGCTCGCCGTTCACCTCCGCGTGCTGAAATGGGGACAACGCACCGCCGCATCCCCCGGAGGACCCCCATGGCGCCCCAGAAGCACCGTCCTGCCCTGCTCGCCGCGCTCGCCGCCGGCGCCGTGGTCACCTCGACCGGTCTGGTCCTCCCCGCGGCGTCCGCCCAGGGAACGGCGCCCCCGCCGGCACCGGGCGCGGGGGCGACCGCGGCCGGGGAGACGGCCGTCGAGCTGCTCTACTTCAACGACTACCACGGCCGGCTCTCCTCCGACCCACTCCTCTTCGCGGGCGCGATCGAGCAGCTGCGCGCGGAGAACGAGGACGGCACGCTGCTGCTGTCCGGCGGGGACAACGTGGGCGCCTCCGAATACGTCTCGGCCGTGCAGCAGGACGACCCCACGCTCGACGTGCTCGACGCGCTCGAGCTCGACGCCTCCGCCGTGGGCAACCACGAGTTCGACCGGGGCGCGGACGACCTGACCGGCCGCATCACCGAGCGCGCCGACTTCCCCTACCTGGCGGCCAACGTCACCGGCCCGGACGGCGAGCTCGTCACCGAGGCGTCCGCGACGTTCGACGTCGAGAGCGTGCGCGTGGGCGTGGTCGGCGCCGTCACCCAGCAGACCGCCACGCTCGTCTCGCCCGGCGCGATCGAGGGCATCACCTTCGGCGACCCCGTCGAGGCCGTCAACGCCGAGGCCGAGCGGCTCGAGGCGGACGGGGCCGACCTCGTGGTGGCCGTCTACCACGAGGGCGCCGCCGACGCGGCCGACGCCCTCGGCGATCGGCTGGTGACCGGCACCAGCGCGACCGTGGACGTGGTGCTCAACGGGCACACCCACCAGGTCTACGACGAGGGCGTCGACGTGGACGGCGACGGCGACCTCGACCGCGCGGTCCTGCAGGCCGGCTCGTACGGCGGCAGCCTCGGGCGGATCTCCCTGAGCTACGACGAGGCCGCCGACGACGTCGACCTCACCACCGGCGTGCTGGCCGTCGACGAGGTCGTCACCGCGACCGAGGAGGAGCTGGTCGCCCGGTATCCGCGCGTCGCGGAGGTCGCCGGGATCGTCGCGGACGCCGAGGCGGTGGCCCTGGAGCGGGGCAGCACCCCGGTCGGCGAGATCACCGGGGACATCACCACCGCCTACGGTCTGCGGGACGGCGTGCAGGCCCGCGACGACCGCGGCGCCGAGTCGAGCCTCGGCAACCTGGTCGCCGAGTCCATCCGCGACAGCCTGGACGAGTCGGACGGCGTGCAGATCGGCCTCATCAACCCCGGCGGCCTGCGCGCCGACCTCCTCTGGGCGGACGACCCCGGCCAGGCCATCGACGGCGAGCGCGACGGCGTGGTGACGGAGTCCGAGGCCAACCAGGTGCTGCCCTTCGCCAACAACCTCACCACCGTGACCCTCACCGGCGAGCAGTTCGAGCGGGTCCTCGAGCAGCAGTGGCAGCCCGAGGGATCGTCCCGGCCGTACCTGCAGCTGGGGCTGTCCGAGAACGTGTCCTACACCTTCGACGCCGCCCGCCCGGCCGGGGACCGGATCACCTCGATCACGGTCGACGGGCAGCCCATCGACCCGGCCGCCGAGTACGTGATCGGCTCGGTGTCCTTCCTGGTGGAGGGCGGCGACAACTTCACCGCCCTGACCGAGGGCACCGACGTCACCGACACCGGCCGGATCGACCGCGACGCCTGGATGGAGTACCTCGCCGCCAACAGCCCGCTGTCCCCCGAGTTCGACCGCCGGTCCGTGGCGCTGACCGGGGCCGCCGCGGACGGCTGCACCGTGACCTTCGACGTCTCTTCCCTGGACATGACCTCCCTGGGTGCACCGGAGAACACCTGGCTGAGCGTGCGCGCGGGCGACCCGGACGGCACTGAACTCGGCACGGCACCGGTCACCGACGGCACGACCTCGGTCAGCCTCGACACGACCGGCCTGGCCGACGACGCCGCCGTGTGGCTGGTCGCCGAGCCGTCCGGCACGCAGGTCCGCGTGCCGGAGGCTGTCCTGGACCTGCCCAGCGACTGCGCCACCGAGCCGGAGCCCACCGACAGGCCGACCCAGCCGCAGAAACCCGGCACGGGCCACTCCGGCGAGCACCCCGGCCAGGGCGAGCCCGGCCGCGGCGCCTGGAAGCACGGCTCCGAGCGGGCCCACCAGGTCCTCAGCCGCCTCTTCGGCTGAGCCCCGATCGTTCTCTCCCCTTCTCCCCCTGCCCCCACTGAAGGAACTCCCCACCGTGAACAAGCTGTTCTCCCTGCCCCTGAGCGGGGCTCTGGCCGCGGCCCTGCTCGCCGTGCCGCTGACCGTGCCCGTGCACGCCGCCCCGGACGGGGCGAACGTGGTCATCAACGAGGCCTACACCAACGGCGGCTCGGCCAACGCCGTCTACACCCACAAGTTCGTCGAGCTCTACAACCCCACGGTCCAGCCGGTGGACCTCACCGGCTGGACCCTGCAGTACCGCTCCGCGTCCGGCACCGGAACCGTCACCAGCACGGTGGCGCTGTCCGGGACCATCGCCCCGGGCGGCTACTTCCTGGTCCAGGGCGGGTCCAACGCGGGCAGCGGTGCCGCGTTGCCCGCCCCCGACCTCGCCACCTCGTTCAACCCGGCGGGCGTCTCCGGGACGATCGTGCTCTCCGACGGCGAGCAGCCCCTGGCCGCCCCCACTGGCTCGGTGACCGGTACCGACGGGCTCGTGGACCTGCTCGGCTACGGCACCTCCAACACCTACGAGACCGCGCCCGCCACGGGCCCGTCGGCGAATGCGGACCCGAAGTCCATGACCCGCGCCGACGGCGTGGACACCGACGACAACTCCGCCGACTTCACCGCCACGACCGCGGTGACCCCGCAGAACTCCGGTGGCAGCGGGGGCGAGCCCGCCCCCGAACCGGTCCCCGAGCCGAGCCCGGAGCCCGCCGCCCCGCCGGTGGAGCTGGCGATCCGGGACATCCAGGGCACCGGCGACGTCTCCCCCAGGGCCGGACAGGCCGTGACCACCCGCGGCGTGGTCACCGCCGTCTACGCCACCGGCGGGCTCAACGGCTGGTACCTCCAGAGCCCTGGCACCGGTGGCGACCTGGACACCGCCGCCCACGACGCCTCCGACGGCGTCTTCGTGTACTCACCCTCGGCCGTGGCGAACGTGGAGCTCGGCCAGTTCGTCGAGGTCACCGGGACGGTCGCCGAGTACCACGGACAGACCCAGATCAGCGTGCACCCGGAGGGGGTCACGGTCCTCGACGAGGCCGCCGAGGCGGTCGAGCCCGCCGCCGTCGGCTGGCCCACGGACGAGGCGGAGCGCGAGGACCTCGAGGGCATGCTCCTGGACCCGGCCGGTGAGTTCGTGATCACCGACAACTACGCCCTGAACGGCTACGGCGAGATCGGCCTGGCGGCCGGCACCACCCCGCTCGTGCAGCCCACCGCCGTGGGCGCGCCCGGCTCGCCGGAGGCCGCCGCCCAGGCCGCGGACAACGAGGCCCGGTCCGTCCTGCTCGACGACGGCGCCACGACCAACTACGGCAACTTCGCCAACGCCTCGGTCCCCCTCCCCTACCTCTCTCCCACGACCCCGATGCGGATCGGCGCGCCCGTGGACTTCGTGGCGCCGGTGGTGCTCGGCTACTCGTTCGAGGAGTGGCGCCTCCAGCCCACGACCCGGGTGACCGGGGACAACGCCCAGGACGCCCCCGTGGTCGCCGAGAACACCCGCACCGCCGCCCCCGAGGACGTCGGCGGGGACGTGCAGCTGGCCACGTTCAACGTGCTGAACTACTTCACCACCACCGGCGACGAGCTGACCGGCTGCACCTACTACACGGACCGCGCCGGCGACCCGGTCTCGGTGCGCGGAGGCTGCGACGCCCGCGGGGCGGCCGAGCAGGAGGACCTTCAGCGCCAGCAGGCCAAGATCGTCGCCGCGATCAACGCCCTGGACGCCGAGGTCGTCTCCCTGGAGGAGATCGAGAACTCCGCGAAGTTCGGCAAGGACCGGGACCAGGCCCTGTCCGACCTGGTCGAGGCCCTCAACACCGCCGCCGGCTCCGAGGTCTGGGCGTACGTGCCGTCACCGGCCGAGCGACCCGCCGTCGAGGACGAGGACGTCATCCGCACCGCGTTCATCTACCAGCCGGCCGCACTCGAGACCGTGGGCGAGTCCGTGATCCTGGACGACGAGGAGAACTTCGACAACGCCCGCGAGCCGCTGGCCCAGACGTTCCGCCCCGCCGGCGGGGACGCGGGCGGCGACTTCACGGTGGTCGTCAACCACTTCAAGTCCAAGGGCTCCGCCCCCTCCACCGGCCCCAATGCGGACGCCGGGGACGGCGCCGGGGCCTGGAACGCCGACCGCACCGCCCAGGCCCGGGCCCTGGTGGCCTTCGCCGAGGAGCTCAAGACCACCCAGGGCACCGACCGGGTCTTCCTGGCCGGTGACTTCAACTCCTACGACCAGGAGGACCCGATGCGGGTCCTGCACGAGGCCGGCTACACGAACCTGGCGCCAACGGGCGAGCACTCCTACGCCTTCGGCGGGATGGTCGGCTCCCTCGACCACGTCCTGGCCTCTCCGGCCGCGGCCGGGATCGTCACGGGCTCGGACATCTGGGAGATCAACGCCCACGAGTCGGTGGGCCTGGAGTACAGCCGGCACAACCACAACGTGGTCGACCTCTACGCGGCCGACCCGTACCGGGCCTCCGACCACAACCCGGAGATCATCGGCCTGGCCCCCGCCGGTGCCGGGCCCGCCGGCCCGCAGAAACCGGGCAGGGGCAACTCCGGCGAGCACCCCGGCAAGGGCCTCCGGGAGCACGCCGACGACCGGGCCCGCGAGGTCCTGCACCGCCGCCTCGGCTGACCCGGCCGCGGCGCGCCGGCCGGCCCCGGTGCCCCCGGGGTCAGTCGCGTGCCGGGGCCGGGCCCAGCACCGCCGCGGCGATGCGGTCGGCGTCCGCCAGGGTCCGGGCACCCAGCTCCGCGGACGCCCCGGCCTCCGCGGCGATCGCCACGCCCCACTGGACGGCCGAGAGCTGCAGGCCGAGCACGAGGACGCCGGGCTCCACGCCGCCGTCGACGCGCACGGCCCGGTACGGGGGCCGGGTGACGTCCAGCCCGGTGCCGGGCACGGTCGCGACGCCGTCCCGGGTCTCCATGGCCCGGACCCGCACCAGGCCCTCCCGGTGCATCGCGGACAGCAGCGGGGAGATGTTGCGCCGGACGTCGTTGGGCGGGGACATGGCCTCCACGAGGTGCTCGGCGCGGAAGGGCTCGTCCTTGACCCAGGGGGAGCTCGCCACGAACCGGCCCTCCTCCTCGTCCACGAGGAACTGCGGGTCCGGGCCCAGGAAGCGCACCACGCCGGCACGGGCCAGCGCCGCCAGCTGCTGGTTCCGCAGCACCGGCGGCCCGGAGGCGAGCCCCTCCACGAAGGGCTCGAACGTGCGCCGCAGCTCGTCGGTCCAGGAGGCGTCGCTGATCCCGAGGTCCGCCAGCACGGCCTTGAGCACGGTGCGCGCGGCGTTGAGCGAGGCGACGGCCATCTGCAGCGGGTCGTCCTCGCCGGCCAGCGCGCCGTGCACGTCCCGGTCCAGGTGGTGGACCAGGGCCGCCGCGTACTCGTCGTGGGAGCCGAAGCTGAGCCCCTCGAAGGGGCGGGCCAGCCGGAGGGCGTTGAGCTGCCGTCCCGGGACCACCGCGGACGCGATGAGCCGCTCGGCCCGGGAGGTCCAGGGCCCCTCGGGGTGGTCGTCGCCGGTGCCGAGCACGGCGTCGAAGCGCGCCAGGAACTCCTGCGGGTCGGTCTCGAAGGCGTCCGGGGCGGTCCGCGCCAGGACGGAGTAGTAGTTCCACTGGGCGTCCTTGCGGATCAGCGGATAGAGGTCCGTCCCGAAGGACAGCGGTCCCTCCGCCCGCGCCGCGAGCGCCCGCACGGCGTCGAGGGTGAAGAACCGGGTGACGAGGGAGCCGGCGTAGTAGCCCTCGAGCACCGCCTTGGAGCGGTACGGGGCGCCGCGGCGGGAGCCGGCCACGATCACGGGCTCCCGCCCCGAGGGGTGGTAGACGTAGCGCTCCCCGTCCTGGGTGTAGATCCCGCCGCGGCCCTCGGTGACCTGGGCCAGGACGTCGCAGAAGTTCAGGCCCATGCCGCGCACCAGCACGGTGCGCCCGGCGGGCAGGTCGTCCCAGTGCACGTCGGCGGGCACGGCGGGCGGCCAGTAGGTCAGCCCGAGCTCGGCGGCGCCGTCCACGAGCTCCCGCTGGTCGGGGCGCAGGTCGGCGTCGAGGTGGCCCAGGGCGAGCACCACGGCGTCCGCCGGGAGGTTCTGCCCGCCGCTGATCTCCACGTCGTAGCGGTGCCGGGCGTGCTCCCGCACGTGCACGCCCACGGCCTCGGCCCGGTGCACGGCGAGCTGCACGGTGGCGGGGAGGGCGTCCTGCAGCGTGCGGAAGATCCAGGAGAGGTAGACCCCGTACATCCGCCGGGACGGATAGGACTGGGGCGTCATCCGGGTCAGGTGCGCGGCGTCGTCGGGGTCCACGGCGATGGTCCCCGCCACGGCGGCGAGCCGCCAGTGCTCGAAGCTCATGTTCCGCAGCGGCTCGAGCGGGTCCACGGGCAGCACGCCGTCGTCGGCGATCACCGTGGGGAACACCGAGGGCGTGTTCATGAGGTACAGCGGGGACTGGTTCGTCCGCCACACGTGCCCCGGACCGGGCGGGAAGGGGTCGACGACGTCGATGCGCACCCGGGCGCCCGAGGCCGCGGCGCGGGCCGCGAGCCGCTCCACGGCCGAGAGCCCGCGCGGGCCCGCCCCGATCACCGTGACACGTCGTTCGGATCCTGGCCTGCCCGTTGCGCTCATGGCCCTCAGGATATCGACCCGCCCGCCGGGCCACGGGCACGGGGCTGCGCCTACGATGGCGGACATGACCGAGACCGCGCAGACCGCCGCCCGCCCGACCGCCGAGCAGCCGCACGACGAGAACCTGTGGCTGGAGGAGATCACGGGGGACGCGCCCCTGGAGTGGGTCGCCGGGCAGAACGCCCGCACCCTGGCGGCGCTCGAGAGCCCGCGGCTGCGCCGCCTCGAGGCCGACGTGCTCGCGGTCATGGACTCGACCGAGCGGATCCCCATGGTCGCCAAGCACGGGCCGCACTACTACAACTTCTGGCGCGACGCCGAGCACCCCCGCGGCGTCTTCCGCCGCACCACGTGGGAGTCCTGGCTCGGCGGGGACACCGAGTGGGAGGTCCTGCTCGACGTCGACGCGCTGGCCGCCGTGGAGGGCGTCGACTGGGTCTGGGGCGGGGCCCGGCTGCTGCGCCCGCAGTACACCGGCGGGCGGCACCGGCGGGCGCTGCTCAGCCTCTCCCCCGACGGCGGCGACGCGAAGCGGGTGCGCGAGTTCGACCTCGACGAGCGCCGGTTCGTGCCCGGCGGCTTCGACGTCCCCACGGCGAAGTCCACCGTGACGTGGGTGGACGCCGACACCCTGCACGTGGGCACCGACTTCGGCCCCGGCTCGATGACCACCTCCTCCTACCCCCGCACCGTGCGCGTCCTGCGACGCGGGCAGGACCTCGCCGAGGCCCGGCAGGTGTTCGAGGTGGCCGAGGACCACGTGCAGGCGGTGCTCGTGCGGGACCACACCCCGGGCTTCGTCCGGGACGTGGCCGTGGACGTGGCCGACTTCTTCGCCTCCCGGACCTACCTGGTGCGGGAGGAGGAGCTCGTGCACGTCGACGTCCCCGACTCGGTGACGGTGGACCTGCACCGTCAGTGGCTGCTGCTGCGCCCGCAGGAGGAGCTCGAGCTGGACGGGACCGTGCACCCGGCCGGGTGCCTGCTCGTGGCCGAGCTCGAGGCGTTCCTGGCCGGGGACCGCTCCGTGACCGCCGTGTTCGTCCCGGACGCGCGCACGTCGCTGCAGTCCTGGTCCTGGACGGCCGACCGGCTGATCCTCAACCTGCTGCGGGACGTCTCCTCGGTGGTCCGCGTCGCCGAGCCGGGCCCCTGGACCTCGTCCGAGCTGCCCGGGGCGCCGGCCCTGCACAGCGTGGACGCCTACGCCGTCGACGACGAGGACCCGGAGGCGGGCAACGACTACTGGCTCGTGGCGACCGGCTTCCTCACCCCGACCACCGTGTCCCGCGGCACCCTCCCGGCCCGCGGCGGGGTGACGGCCCCGCCGCGGGTGGCGAGGACCGCCCCCGCGTTCTTCGACACGACCGGGCTCTCGGTCGAGCAGCACTTCGCGGTCTCGGCGGACGGCACCCGGGTGCCCTACTTCCAGGTGGGCCCCGCCGACCCGGTCCTCGACGGGCGGAACCCGACGCTGCTCTCCGGCTACGGCGGCTTCGAGGTCTCCCGGACCCCCGCCTACTCCGGGGCCCTCGGGCGGTCCTGGCTGACCCGCACCGACGACGCCGGGCGGTCCGGGGTCTACGTCCTCGCCAACATCCGCGGCGGCGGCGAGTACGGCCCCGCGTGGCACCGGGCCGCCCTGCAGGGGAACCGGCACCGGGCGTACGAGGACTTCGCGGCCGTCGCCGCGGACCTGCAGAACCGCGGGGTGTGCACCCGGGGAACGCTCGCGTGCTCGGGCGGCTCCAACGGCGGGCTGCTCGTGGGCAACATGCTCACCGGGCACCCCGAATTGTTCGGGGCGATCTCCTGCGGGGTGCCGCTGCTGGACATGCGCCGCTACACGAAGCTGTCCGCGGGCTACTCCTGGATCGCGGAGTACGGCGACCCGGACGACCCGGAGCAGTGGGAGTCCGTCCGCACGTTCTCGCCGTACCACCTGCTGGAGGAGGGGCGGGACTACCCGGACGTCCTGTTCTGGACCGCCACGAGCGACGACCGCGTGGGCCCCGTCCAGGCGCGCAAGGCCGCCGCGCGGATGCTCGGCATGGGCTACGAGAACGTGTGGTTCTACGAGGCCACCGAGGGCGGGCACGCGGGCGCGGGCGACAACAAGCAGGCCGCCCGCCTGCACGCGCTGTCCCACGAGTTCCTCTGGACGGCGCTGCACCGGGGCTGAGCCCCGGCGCGGGTCAGCGGCGCTCGCGGTCCGGGACGGCCCAGCCCATCAGGAGGGACACCACCCCGATGATCAGGGTGGCGAGCACCGCCGTCCAGAGGAAGGAGTCGATCTCGAGCCGCAGCGGCGTGAAGGAGCTCAGCCAGGACGTCAGCCACAGCATCGCCGCGTTGACCACGATGGCGAACAGCCCCAGCGTGAGGCAGGTGATCGGCAGGGACAGGATCGTCAGCACGGGCCGCACGACCGCGTTCACGGCGCCGAAGACCAGGCCGACGAACAGGTAGGCCAGGACCGACGCCGTGGTCTCGCCCCCGACGGCCGAGACGACGGACGGGTCCGCCGCGATGCCCATCCCGGGCAGGATCCAGGCGGCCACCCAGATGGCGAGCGCGTTGACGAGGACACGGAGCAGGAAGGACATGGCCCCATCCTGTCAGGAACGGCGGGTGACGGCGGCCCAGCCCACGAGCGCGGCCGCGCCGCACAGCGCCAGGCCCAGGGTGAGGGCGATCCGCCCCGCGTCCACGGCGGGCCGCCACGTGACGCTGTCCCCCCGGACCACGTAGACCCCGGCCGGCTCGGCGTGCACGCCGTAGCCCACGCCCGATCCGCTGCCCGAGCTGTCCTTCTCCTCGCCCGAGCCCCCGCCACCGCCGCCCCAGCCCCTGACGCGGGCCACGGGCACGACCGTGGTGCCGTACGCCTCGTACGCCTCCCCGAAGACCCGGCGCACCGTCACGGCGTCGACGGCCTCCTCGAGGACGGAGCGGTCCGTGAGCCCGGCGCGCCAGGCGGGGGCGGGACGGGGCGCACCGGGTGCGGCGGGCGTGGTCTGCGGACGGTCCTGCTCCGGCATGGTGGCCTCCTGGGCTCGGGCGCCGGCGGCGCGCTGAGCCCCAGTCTAGGAAGCCGCCGGCCCCCGGTCACGGGGCGGCCGCAGATGACGGGCCCGGGCGCGGGCTCGGAACGCGAAACACCCCGGACCGCGGGTCCGGGGTGTTTCCGACGTCCTGGGACGTCACGAGCGCGGAGACGGGGGGATTTGAACCCCCGGTCGAGTTTAACCCCGACCCTTCATTAGCAGTGAAGTCCATTCGGCCGCTCTGGCACGTCTCCATCCGTGGCCCACCACGCGGGTGGACAACACGGGCCAGCTTAAGGGAGGACCGGGCACGGGGTCAAAGCCGACGGCGTCCGTGCCGCCCGGCGAGCACCGAGCGGTAGAGCCGGTCGAGGTCCGCCCCGATCCGCTCGGACCCGTAGACGGAGCGGATCTCCGCCGCCATGGCCTCCGGGCCCAGCAGGCCGGGATCCGCCACGACGTCGAGCACGGCGCCGCCGAAGGCCTCAGGGGTGCGCTCGGCCACGAGGCGCCCGTTGCCCGGGTGCACGAAGTCACCCTGCCCGCCGAGGGCGCCCATGACCACCGGCCGGCCCGCGGCGAGGGCCTCGGCCGCCGCCACGCAGAACGTCTCGGACCGGCTGGGCAGCAGGAACACGTCGGCGGCGGCCAGGCGCCGCTGCACCTCGTCCGCCCCCACGCTGCCGAGGAGCTGCACGCGCTCCCCCACCCCGAGCCGGCGCGCCCGCTCCCGGACCTCCTGCTCGAGGCCGCCGGAGCCGCACCAGGTGAGGCGGACGTCGTGGCCGGCGGCGCGCAGCCACGCCACGGTGTCCACGGCCAGGAGAGGGTCCTTGATCTCGCGCAGGGCGCCGACCGCGACGAGCTCCAGGGTGTGCCCCCGCGGCGGGTCCGTGACGTGCGCGGCGTGGTCGACCACGTTGCCGATCCGCTCCACCCGCTCGGCCGGCGCGAAGCGGCGCAGCACGTCGCACATCATGGTGCTCACGCCGGTGACACGGTCCGGGACGCGCAGGATCCGGCGGCTCCCGGCGAGGAGCCGCCACACGGGCCCGTTCTGCTCGGGGGTGAGCACGCCGTTCCAGTGCTCCGTGTGCACCCACGGGCGGCGTCCTGCGAGCGGCAGGCAGACGAGCGCCGCCGAGAAGGGCATGGTGTGCAGGACGTCCGCCCCGGTCAGGTGGCGGCGGAGCGCGGCGTACGCCCGCAGCAGCGTGAGCGGGCGCAGGGGGTGGAAGGGCAGCCGGAGCACCGGCACCCCGTCCCACTCCTCCGGGACGGCCGGCCCGGTGCGCAGCAGCCGCAGGTGCAGCACCCGGACGTCGTGGTGGCGGGCGGCGGCGCGCACGTGCCGGGGGACGAACGGCGTCTCCCCGGGGCGCTCCCCCGACGGGTACCAGGTGCTGACGACGAGCACGCGCACGGCGCTCAGCCCCCTACCGCGCCGGTGCGACCGGGGGCGGCGTCGGGCGCGGTGCCGGACGGGGGGCCGGACGCGGTGCCGGGCACTGTGCTGGACGGGGTGGGGGCGGCGATCATGGTGCCACCCTATCGGCGGGGCCACGGCCGGGGCGCTCCGGGCACCGCGCCGGGGCGCGAGTAGACTCGGGCGCGATGACCAGCCAAGCCCCCGGGTCGGCCGCCTGATGTCCCGGCTGCGCTCGATCCTCTTCCCGCCGCCCAACCACGCGAACACCGACAACCCCCTGGGGTCGGCGTTCGCGCTGACCGTGGTGGCCGTGTTCGTCCAGGGGCTGTCCCGCTTCGGCTACAGCGTCCTGGTGGGCAACCTGCTGGGCCAGGAGGCGCTCGCCGAGGTCAACCTGACGATCTCGCTGGCCCTCTTCCTCGTCCTGCTGTGGCCCCAGGCCTCGGGCACGGGGGCCGCCAAGTTCATCGCGATGGCCCGGGGCCGCCAGGACCCCGAGGGGCAGGCGGCGACGGCCTCCTTCACCGCGAGCAGCGCGTCCGCGGGCATGGCGCTGCTGTCCGTCTCGGCGGTGCTCTACGCCGCGTTCGCGCTCGAGCTCTCCTGGGGCTTCGCGCTCTCGGCGGGCCTGCTCGTGCTCTCCCTGTCGGCCTACAACTTCGTGCGCGGCGTCCGCACGGGCAACAACCAGTTCGTGACCACGACGGCGTGGGACACCATCAGCTCGTTCCTCACCCTCACCCTGCTGCTGCTGGTCCTGCTCGCCGGCTGGCACTGGGTCCTGCTGCTGCCCCTGATCCTCGGCTACACGGTCTACGCGCTGCCCTCCTGGCCCCGCCGCACCGGGGCGCGCCTCGACCCGGCGGTGCGCCGGGAGATCCTGGTCTTCACCGCGTGGGGATCGGCCCACCTGCTGGCGGCGAGCGGTCTGATGCAGCTGTCCCTGGTGATCGGCGACAGCTTCGCCACGAAGGCGGAGGTCGGCCTCTACGCCGCCGCGGTGTCCCTGGCCACCCCCGCCAGCATGCTGTCCGGGGCGATGCTCACCGCGCTGTCCCCCAGCGTGGCCCGGATGTACGCCGCCGGGGACACCGCGGGCCTGACCCGGCAGGTGGACACGATCCTGCGGACGATGGTCACGGTGTTCCTGCCGGTCTTCGGCGTGGGCGCCCTGTGGGCGGAGCCGGTGCTCCGGGTGGTCTACTTCGGGGACCCCGAGTTCGCGGAGGCCGAGCCGCTGCTGGTCCTGCTGTTCCTGGCCGTCTCGGCGACCAGCTTCAACGCCGCGAACGCCCGGCTCAACGGCACCGAGCCCTGGGGGGTCAAGGTGCTCGCCGCCGCCAACGGCCTGGGTCTGGTCGTGGGCGTGGTGACGATGCTCCTGCTGGGCCCGGAGCTCGGCATCACCGCCTCCGCGGTGGGCTACCTCGTGGGCTCGCTGCTGAGCGCGGTGCTGCCGCTGCTGGTGGTCTGGCGGCTCGACCGGATGCGGTGGGGCACGGTCCTGCTGCGGATCGTGGCCGGCTACGCGATGATCCTGGTCGCGCTGCAGGTGCTCGGCCCCGACTTCCGGGTGCTGCCGGCGCTCGGGGCGACCGCCGTGTTCCTCGCGGTCTGGGCCGGGCTCAGCGCCCGGGACCTGCGGCCGGCCCTGCGCGCCGCGGGCGCCCGGCTCCGTCGCTGAGCCGGCTCCGGCTCAGCCCGCGGGCAGCGGCCGGGCCCGCTGCCCGAGCTGCTGGTCGAACTGCTCGGCGAAGGCCGGGACCATCGTGACCACGTAGTCGCGGGGCATGTGGTTGTCGTCCATGTAGACCCAGCGGTTGCCGATCCGGGACGAGCACGTGCCGTCGGGGCAGATCCAGTCGCTCATGTCGACGCTGACCAAGTGAGAGACGGTCCGTCACCGTCGAGCGACGATTATGTGCCGGATCGATCCAGTATGAGGATCCGAGACACTCCGACTTTGCTTTCAGCAACGGAGCAGGATTGCACGGTGACGGGTGTCGTCATAGGTGTCGAGCGGTGTGCAGCCGATGGAGACGAAATGCGCCACTACGCCGTCATACCGTCCGCTCCGGTAGTCCACAATCGCCACAGAACCTGACGGCTTCTCATCGAATACCGTGTCGATCGGTCGGCTAACACCCCACAACGTTCCAGATTCGGCCGGCGTGAATTCCAGTAAGGGCTCCCGGGCGACCACTAGCTTCGGGTATGCCAGAGGAATTCCCCGAGCCGATGGGTCCAAGAAGTAGATCGTGTCTGCGGACCCTAGGAAAGTGGCGGCTGCCTGGTAATTGAAACGGAATTTTGCTGCCTCTCCGTGCTGGGCGGCAACAGCCGGCAGGCACGCCAATACCATGACGGTTAGAGCGATGAGCCCAACCGACTGCGGAAGGCGATTCAGCGTCACCGACATCGCGATCAGCACCACAAGAACCGGGCCGGTAAAGGCCAGATAGCGTTCGTCATAGAACTGGCCGCCTGCCATCTGCAGGCCTACCAGGATCGCGACAGGAAAGAGGATCCAGGACAGCAACCAGATCCTGCTGCTCCGTGCCCCTCGTTCCCGCCGACCCACAACGATGATCACGACCGTCAGGGCAAAGAGTGCCCACGACATGACTTTGAGCGTTTCGAACCAGGGCGCCTCGTTGTTGTGCTGCCCCATGAAGAATTGATTCGTCGCCACGCGTCGCATGACGTCAGAAACCGTGTTTCCGATCCAGGAGACCTGTCCCTGCTGAGGGAGCGCGGCGAACACCAAGGGCAGTGTGGCAGCGCCGATCGCTAACGCGGCGGCAAATGTCCGCGCGGCAGCACCACGGTGGAGCCAAAAGGATCTCACCACGTACAGAGGAACGAGCATGGCAGCGTAGAGGACGAAGTAGATGCCGACAGTGTGGGCGACGACGAACGCACCCAGCCAACGGTCGTCCCTGGTGCTCAACCAACGCTCGTAGCACCAGAGGCCCAGCACCACACAGGTCGTCCCGAAGGGATATCCTCGTGCGTCCTGGCCCATCCATGTAAGCCCGGGAAGCACAGCGAAGAGCAACGCAGCGGCCCATCCGGCTCGCACCGCGCGCACACGATCCACCTTGCCCGTGTAGTGCATGGTGAGCTTCACCGTGAAGAACGCACAGGCAGCCAGCACAAGCGCAGATGGCGCGCGGATCGACAGTGCAGAGATACCAAAGACCTGGACCCAGGGCATCATCACCAGGTAATACAATCCGTGCACTGCGTCGACCGCCGAAATGAGCTCCACGTAGGAACCGAATCCACGATCGACCGCGGAGATGGTCGCCGCCTCGTCGAACCACACGGAGGGTCGGGCAATTCCCACTAGGGCCACGACCAAAGTGAGTGCTGCACCGATCAATGCGGGCCGCACAGTGCCGCGGTCAAGCCCCCTGGAGTGGTGTAGCGATCTTTCGTGTAAGGGTCAGGCTGTGAGCGCGGTCAGGGGGTCGGTGGTCACCTCGCTTCCGGTGTCCGCGACGGTGGTGAGCCGGCAGCGGGTGAGGACCTCGAGGCCGAGATAGCGGCGGCCTTCGGCCCACTCGTCGGTCTGCTCGGCCAGCACGGCTCCCACGAGGCGGACGATGGCTTGCCGGTTGGGGAAGATCCCGACCGCGTCGGTCCGGCGCCGGATCTCCCGGTTCAGCCGCTCAGCTGGGTTGTTGGACCAGATCTGGGCCCAGACGTCCTTGGGGAAGTTCGTGAACGCGAGGATGTCCTCACGGGCATCGGCCAGG
Organism: Kocuria rosea; assembly: GCF_006094695.1. Taxonomy (NCBI): domain Bacteria; kingdom Bacillati; phylum Actinomycetota; class Actinomycetes; order Micrococcales; family Micrococcaceae; genus Kocuria; species Kocuria rosea. Next base: position 3,102,905 of record NZ_CP035103.1, read on the forward strand.
TATTCAGCCACCGCGGGCAGCTTCTCGGCGACGTAGTCCAGCAACCGGTCGAACTGGGCGTTCACGGCTGTCGCGTCGGGCTGGTCGTAGACGCTGTGGAGCATGGCTTTGACGGCCGGCCACATGGACTTCGGGCAAATCGACATGAGATTGGCCGCGTAGTGGGTGCGGCACCTCTGCCAGGACGCCCCGGGCAGGTTCGCCGCGATCGCGTCCTTGAGCCCGGCGTGGGCGTCACTGGTGACCAGGCGGACCCCGCCCAGGCCGCGGGCCACCAGATCGGCGAAGAACTCGTTCCAGGCCGCCCCGGTCTCGGCCGTGGCCACCCGCATGCCCAGGACCTCACGGTGGCCGTCACCGTTGACCCCGGTGGCCAGGAGCACGACCGCGTTCACCACGCGCCCGCCCTCGCGGACTTTCATCGTCAGTGCGTCGGCGGCGACGAAGGTGAACGGCCCGACGTCCCCGAGGGGCCGGTGGCGGAAGGACTCCACGTGCTCGTCGAGGTCACCGGCCATCCTTGAGACCTGGGACTTCGACAGGGCGTTGATCCCAAGGGTCTTCACCAGCTTGTCCATCCGGCGGGTCGAGACCCCGGCGAGGTAGCAGTCGGCGACCACGGTGATCAGCGCGGACTCGGCCCGCTTGCGGCGCTCCAGCAACCACTCCGGGAAGTAGGTGCCGGCCCGCAGTTTCGGGACGGCTACGTCGATCGTGCCCACGCGGGTGTCGAGGTCGCGGTGGCGGTAGCCGTTGCGCTGGGTTACCCGCTCGGGAGCGGGTCGGCCCCACTCGGCGCCGACCACCGCGTCCGCGTCGGCGGAGAGCAGCGCGTTGATCACCGTCTGCAGCAGGTTGCGCATCAGATCCGGCGAGGCTTCGGACAGGGCTTCACCGAGCAGGCCGGTGGGGTCGACAATGTGAGGAGCGGTCATCGTGATGATGTCCTTTCGAGGGTGCTGTGAGAGGTGAACTCGAAAGATCTCACGGTGGCCGCGCCCTCGTCCGCAACGACGAGCAGGGCCACCGCGCTACACCACTATCGGGGGCTCAACTAGTGCCGCTCGTCGCACATTGTCGGATCGCACGCGTCATCTCCTGACGATCCCATCGACCAGTGGCCTTAGAGTTTCCTGCCCGGCCCACAGACACTCCTGATGACAGCATGTAGTTCTTCACACCCAGCCTTTCGTGACCGCAGAAATTGACCTTGACCCTTCAGCAACAACGCCCACGAGAGGCACGGTCGCGCTCGCGCCATCACCGGACGCGACGCAGCCTCCAGCCCGGAGGACTACTCGGTCCTCGGAGAAGAAATCGCGCGCCCTCGGCCCTTTCCGTCCGTCGTAACGGGGACGACGAGTTTCAGCAGTCATCTTCGGTCGGCTTCCCCGACGGGAGGGTTGCAGGCGACCGCAGATGCACTTCCTGACCCTTACCCGTCTTCGAAGGGGAGGATCACTGCTTCCACCATAGGAGGGTGCCACCACAAATCGCGGAAGCCACCATGAACCGCAGGGGGGCCTCGCGGTGCAGGACCCTGCGCGGGTCCCGGGTGAGCAGGGTGCTGGGCCAGCCGAAGCGGCGACGGGCGTTGTCCACCCGGAGGATGGCCTCCGCCGTCGCCCCCCGCCGGACGACGAGGTCCAGGACCTCCCGGTCCGCGCAGGACAGCACGGCGAGCGCCCGGGGGGCGCGCGACCTGACCAGCTCGAGCAGGCTCCCCACCTGGTGGGCGTCCTCCGCGGACCGCGCCGAAGACCTGGACTCGGAGGATCTTGGCGGCGATCGCCGTCCGCTGCTCCACGGACAGCCCGGCGTACCAGGAGCCGCCGAGCAGGTCGGTCGCCGCGGCGAGGTCGTCCGTCAGGGGCCGGGGCGCGGCACTGATCCGGTCGGCGGCCCCCTCCCGCAGGAGGTAGCCGGCGCCGCGGGGCGCGAGGTCGACCCGCCCGTCGCCGAACCAGGCCCGGGCCACCAGCTCCTGGTCCTCCCCGGTGGCGTACCGGCCGTTGAAGCGGACCCCGCGGTCCACCAGGAGCTCCCGGCGGAGCAGCCCGAAGACGTGGGTCCGGTAGGCGAGCCGGTCCTTGACCGGGTCGAGGTCCGCGCGGCGGAAGGGCCGCGGCACGGGGGTGCGCACCGGCCGGCCGGAGTCCTTGACCAGCCGCGGGAGCACCGCCGCCGAGCCGTGGCGTTCGGCGGTCGCCGTCCAGGCCGCGAGGGCCCCGGGGGCGAGGGTGTCGTCACTGTCCACGAAGGACACGTACCGGGCGCGGGAGCGCTCCAGGGCGAGGTTGCGGGGCCCGGCCGGGTTGCCGGTGCCGTCGAAGCACTCCAGCAGCTCGACGAGCGGACGGTGCTCCGCCGCGAGGCGGTCGCGGATCAGTGCCGCCTCGACGTTGTGGCACACCACCGTGATGTGCACCCCGCCGTGGTCGCCGACCGGGAGCCCCCCGGCCAGCACGGAGCCGACGGCCCGGTCCACGGGCCGGGCGGTGGTGTGCACCGGGATGATGACGTCGACGAGCGGCGTGGGGGCAGAGGACACGCAGGCCAGCGTACAAGACCGCGCCGGGGCGGCCCGCCCGGCGCGGTCCGCGGCTCAGCCCTGGGAGGCCAGGACGAACGGCAGCACGGGCCCGGAGCCGGCCCGGCGCAGCGCGCGGGCGGCCACGGCGAGCGTCCAGCGGCTGTCCACGAGGTCGTCGACCAGCAGCACCGGGCGCCCCCCGAGCCGGTCCAGCCCCTCCGCGAGCTCGGGGGGCACCCGGAACTTCTCCCACAGGGCCGCGAGGCGGTACGCGCTGTTGCCGCCGTGCCCGCCGGACGGGAAGCCCTCGGGGACCTCCAGCTCACCCAGATAGGGCAGGTGCCCGACCTCGGCCATGCCCTCCGCCAGGGAGCGCACGAGCCGGGGGCGCGAGCGGGACGGGATCGAGACGACGGCCGCGGGCCGGTCCGACCAGCCCCACTCGGCGAGCACCTGGACGCACGCCCGGCCGAGGGCGGGGTCCACCGGTCCGTCGACCGGCGCGCCCTCCTCGTCGGTGCGGAACACCTCGCGCAGCCGGTTGCCCCAGCCGAGGTCCGTGAGCCGGGCGAGTGCCCGGCCCTCGGCGCAGCGCTCCTCCTCGGGGATCCGGCCCTTGACCTCGACCCCGAGGCGCGGCATCCCGGTGGGCCACTGGGCGCGCGGCTCCACCACGACGCCCACGCGGGTCAGGGCGGCGCCCGCGGAGTCGGTGGCGGACTCGTCGACGGTCGTGGGGTACCAGGGGCCGGCGCAGCTGTCGCAGCGCCCGCAGGGCTCGGCCGTGGCGTCGTCGAGCTGCCGGGCGAGGAACTCCATGCGGCACCCGGTGGTGCGCTCGTACTCGAGCATGGCGTTCTGCTCGGCCACCCGTGCCGCGGCGATCCGGCCGTAGCGCTCGGCGTCGTAGCGCCACGGCACGCCCGTGCTCTGCCAGCCACCTTGCACGCGCTCCACCGCGCCCTCGACGGCGAGCACCTTCAGGAGCAGCTCGAGCGGGCTGCGCCGGACGTCCACGCGGGACTCCAGCACGGCCACGGACAGGGCGCCGCCCGCGGCCCCCAGCTCGTCCAGGACGGCGGCGGCCTTCTGCTCGGTGGGCATCGACGAGGTGGCGAAGTACTCCCAGATCCGGCGGTCCTCGGTGCCCGGCAGCAGCAGGACGTCCGCGTTGTCCGTGGCGCGGCCCGCACGGCCCACCTGCTGGTAGTAGGCCACGGGCGAGGACGGCGCCCCCAGGTGCACCACGAAGCCGAGGTCCGGCTTGTCGAAGCCCATGCCGAGCGCGGAGGTGGCCACGAGGGCCTTGACCCTGTTCTCCTTGAGGGCGGCCTCGAGCTCCTCACGCTCGCCCTGGTCGGTGCGCCCGGTGTAGGCGCGCACGGGGATCCCGGCGTCGGCGAGCGCCTGGGCCGTGTCCTCGGCGGCCCCCACGGTCAGCGCGTAGATGATCCCGCTGCCCGGGAGGGACCCGACGTGCTCGAGCAGCCAGGCTAGGCGGGCCGTGGCCGAGGGCAGGTCCAGCACGCCGAGGCGCAGGGACGCCCGGGAGAGCGGGCCGCGGAGGGTGAAGACCTCCCCCGTGCTGCTGCCGCCGGGCCGCACGCCCAGCTGCTCCTCGACGTCGGCGACCACGCGCTCGTTCGCGGTGGCGGTCGTGGCCAGGACGGGGACCTGCTCCGGGAGCCGGGCGATGAGGTCGCGGATGCGCCGGTAGTCGGGGCGGAAGTCGTGGCCCCAGTCGGAGATGCAGTGCGCCTCGTCCACCACGAGCAGCCCGAGCCGGGCGACCAGCTGCGGCAGCTGCTGCTCGCGGAACACGGGGTTGTTGAGCCGCTCCGGGGAGACCAGCAGGACGTCGAGCTCGTCGGCCTCCAGCTGCGCGGCGATCTGCCCCCACTCGGTGGCGTTGGCGGAGTTGATGGCCGCCGCCCGGACCCCCGCGCGGGCGGCGGCGGAGACCTGGTCCCGCATGAGGGCCAGCAGCGGGGAGACGATCAGGGTGGGCCCGCGGCCCCGGGCCCGCAGGAGCAGGGCGGAGAGGAAGTAGACCGCGGACTTGCCCCAGCCGGTCCGCTGCACCACCAGGGCCCGCCGGCCGCGCCCCACGAGGGCCTCGACCGCCTCGAACTGCCCGGGGTGGAAGGCGGCGTCCGGCCGGCCGGTGAGCGCGCGCAGCAGGTGGAGCGCGTCCTCGTGCAGGGCCGGGTCCGGCGCGGTGTCGTGGGCGGCGATGTCGTGGGCCGGGGAAGTCGTCATGGCCCCAGTCTTCCAGGGCCCCCCGACGCCGCCCGACCGGAGGGCGGGGCGTGCAGTGGCGACGGGGCCCGGACAGAGCGATGCGCCCGCTGCCCATCCGTCGAACGGATGGCCCCCGCAGCGGGCGCATCGACCGGCCTGACGGCCGGTGGCGAGCAGAGACTCGCCTGGCGGGAGTACCGCCCCCCAGCGGTGCTCCCATTCGGTTCACCCCCCGATGAACCGGTTGCACCGGCACCCCCCGATGCCTGCGTGCACGCGGCCCATCCCCCGATGAACCGCAGTCGATCCGCCCCCCGGCGGATCGGTTGGTTCCGCCCCATCGGGTGAACCAATTGCCACCATGGTGGCAGGGTTTCTGTGACCTGTCACGGCCCGTGAAGTCACATTCGATCCGGGGGACATCCAGACAGATTCATCTATTTGCACTAGTCAACAGAGGGTTCTGTGGCGGCTTTTCGCTACCGGTGGGTATTCGGGGGCGGCGGGCGTGGCACGAAGTGGGGACATCCGGGGCCCTCGGCGTCCCCCGTTGGGCGCACGCAGGGCGCCGTGCGCGGCGTCACATTGCGGGCGCTCAGCCGCGCAGCCCCGGGAAGTCGGCCTCCGTGTACTCGACGCCGTACCCGTCGGCCCCGGGCGTCGCGGGGCCGGAGCGGTCCGCGGCCTCCTCCCGCTCGCGCAGCACCACCCGGCGGATCTTGCCGGAGATGGTCTTGGGCAGGTCCGTGAACTCCACCCGGCGCACCCGCTTGTAGGGGGCGAGGTTCTCCCGGGCGAAGCGCAGGATCTCCCCGGCGAGCTCCCGGGTGGGCTCCGCGCCGGCGGCGAGCACCAGGTAGGCCTTCGGCACCGCGTGCCGGACCGGGTCCGGCGCCGGGACCACGGCGGCCTCGGCCACCGCGGGGTGCTCGATGAGCACGGACTCCAGCTCGAACGGGGAGATCCGGTAGTCGGAGGCCTTGAACACGTCGTCGGTGCGGCCCACGTACGTGTAGACGCCGTGCTCGTCGCGGCGGGCGATGTCGCGCGTGTGGTACCAGCCGTCCTTGACGACCTCGGCCGTGCGCTCGGGCTCGTCGATGTAGCCGGCCATGATCCCGGGCGGGTCGTCGTCGACCCTCAGGCAGATCTCCCCCTCCTCGGCGGGTGCGCCCGTCTGCGGGTCGAAGAGGTCGACGACGAAGCCCGGCAGGGGCCGGCCCATGGCCCCCGGCACCACCGGCTGCCCGGGGGTGTTGGCGATCTGCAGCGTGGTCTCCGTCTGCCCGTAGCCGTCCCGGATGGTCACGCCCCAGGCGTCCTGCACCCGGCGGATCACCTCGGGGTTGAGCGGCTCGCCGGCGGAGACGGCGGACGTCGGCGGGTCCTGCACGCGGTGCAGGTCCGCCTGGATGAGCATCCGCCACACCGTGGGCGGCGCGCAGAAGCTCGTCACCCCGGCCCGGCCCATCTGCTCCAGGAGACCCGCCGCGTCGAAGCGGGACTGGTTGTGGACGAACACGGTGGCCTCCGCGATCCACGGGGCGAAGAAGTTGGACCACGAGTGCTTGCCCCACCCCGGCGAGGCGATGTTCAGGTGGACGTCCCCGGGGCGCAGGCCCATCCAGTAGACCGTGGACAGGTGCCCGAAGGAGTAGGAGGCGTGGGTGTGCTCCACGAGCTTGGCCTGGGACGTGGTGCCGGAGGTGAAGTACAGCAGCAGGGGGTCGCGGGAGCGCGTGACGCCCTCCGGGACGAAGACGGCGTCCGCGTCCGCGGCCTGCTCGTACGGGTGCACGGGACGGCCGGGCAGCTGTGCGCGCGCCGCCTCCACCTCCGCGGCGGCACCGACGACGACGAGCTCGTAGTCGCCGTCGACGCCCGCGAACTTGGGGGCGTTGGCGGCGTCCGTGACGACCCACGAGACCTTGCCGCGCTGCACCCGGTCCAGCAGGTCGGCCGGCGGCATCATCACGGCGGTCGGGATCAGGGGCGCGCCCAGCTTCATGCCGGCGAGCTGGGTCTCCCACAGCTCGAGCTGGTTGCCGAGCATGAGCAGCACGCGGTCGCCGCGCCGCACCCCCAGGCCCCGCAGCCAGTTCGCGGTGCGCGCCGAGGACCCGGCGAGCTCCCGGAAGGTCCGCCGGAGCTCCGTGCCGTCCTCCTCGACGATCCACAGCGCGTCCCGGGCCCCGCGCTCCGGGTCCCGGGCGACGTGGTCGAACCAGTCCAGGGCGTAGTTGAAGTGCTCCATCCGGGGCCAGCGGAACTCCTCGCGGGCCCGGTCGTAGTCCTCGCGCAGCGCCAGGACGCGGTCCCGTGCCGCCTCGTACTGCTCGGAGACGCCGGGGGCGGCGTCGGACGTCGCACTGGTGGGGACCGGCTCGGCCATCGGGGACCTCCATGGTTGTCGCTGCGGGCCGGACGGAACCGTCCGGCGGGCCATCCCGTGCAGTCTAGTGCGGCGCCCCTCCCCCGTCCCGGGGGCGGGCCCGGTGCCGGCTCTGGAAGGATGGGGGCCGCACCCCCGCCCGGAAGGAGCCCGTCCCGCCATGCTGTCCCCGGCACCCGACGTCCCGGTCCGCGCCGGCGCCCGCGAGTGGGCCGCCCTCGTGGTCCTGATGCTGCCGGTGCTGCTGATCTCGGTGGACAACACGGTGCTGAACTTCGCGCTGCCGGAGATCTCCCGCGAGCTGCGCCCCACCGGCACGCAGCTGCTGTGGATGGTGGACGCCTATCCGCTGGTGCTCGCCGGGCTGCTCGTGCCCATGGGCGCCCTCGGGGACCGGGTGGGCCGCCGCCGGCTGCTGCTCGTGGGGAGCACGGGCTTCGCGGCGGTGTCCGCGCTCGCCGCGTTCGCCCCGACCGGGGAGGCCCTCGTCGCCGCGCGGGCGCTGCTGGGACTCTTCGGCTCGATGCTGATGCCCGCGACCCTGTCCCTGCTGCGCAACATCTTCCACGACCCGACGCAGCGGCGGGCGGCCATCGCGGTGTGGGCCACGGGCTTCTCGGCGGGCGGGATCCTGGGGCCGGTCGTGGGCGGGTTCCTGCTCCAGCACTTCTGGTGGGGCTCCGTGTTCCTCCTGGCGGTCCCGGTGCTGCTGCCGCTGCTGGTCCTGGCGCCGGTGCTGGTGCCGGAGTCCCGCAACCCGGCGCCGGGCCCGGTGGACGTGCCCAGCGCCGCGCTGATCATGACCGCCATGGTGGCGCTGGTCCACGGCATCAAGGACCTCGGCGGCCACGGCCCGTCCGCCGGCGTGCTGGCGGCCGCGGTGCTGGCCGTGACCGCCGGGACGCTGTTCGTGCGCCGCCAGCTGCGCAGCCCGGTGCCGATGCTGGACCTGCGGCTGTTCCGCCACGCCCCGTTCACCGGCGGGCTGCTGAACAACCTGGTGGCCTCGACCACCTTCATCGGCTTCCTGTTCTTCGTCTCCCAGTACCTGCAGCTGGTGGAGGGCCTGCCGCCCCTGGAGGCGGGCCTGGCCCTGCTGCCGGGGGCCGTGGTCACGATCGTCTCGGGGCTGCTGGTGGTGCACGTGGTCGGCGTCGTGCCCCCCGCGCTCGTGCTCGGCGGCGGGCTGCTGGTCATGGCCTCGGGCTTCCTGCTCGTCCTGCTCGGGGACCTCTCCGGCGGGGCCGTGCTCGTGGTGGCCCTCGTGGTCATCGGGCTGGGCTCCGGCGCGGCTCAGACGATCGCGGGGGACCTGATTCTCACCGAGGTGGCCTCCGAGCAGGCCGGCGCCGCCTCCGCGATCTCGGAGACCGCCTACGAGCTGGGGGCCGGGCTGGGCGTGGCCGTCCTGGGCACGGCCGTGACCGCGACCTACGCCGCCCGGGTGGAGGTCCCGCCGGGCCTGGACCCCGGGCAGGCCGCCACCGCGTCCGAGACCGTCGGCGGGGCGGTCGACGTCGCCGCGGCCCTCGGCCCGGACGCGTCCGGGGAGCTGCTGGCCTCGTCCGTGGCGGCCTTCGAGGCCGGCGTGCACCTGTCGGCCGGGATCGGCGCGGCCCTGCTGGCCGGGACCGCCGTGGCCGTGAGCCTGCTGCTGCGCCGGGTCCCGCGGCTCCGGCGCCGGTAGCGGACCCGCTCAGTCGGCCGAGCGCAGCCTGACGTGCTGCTCCACCCGGGCGAGGTCCCGGGGGTGGGGTGCGCCCTCGCGGAAGCGGGCGAGCAGGACGTCGACGTGCTCGCGCGCCTGCCGCCGCACGGACGGGTGGACGCTGGCCGCCTCGATCCGGGCGGCGAGGTCCACGAGGGCCAGCAGGACGCTGACGTGCCCGGTGGCGTGCGGGCCGATCTGGTCGAACGGCATGTCCACGATCTCCTCGACCCCCACCGTCCCGTAGCGCAGCCGGTGCACGCCGTCGACCACCACCGTGTTCCCCGGCAGCGGGCGGGCCACGGCGGCGACGATCCCGGACGCGACCTCCTCGACGGCGTTGACCGCGGTGTAGGGGTCGTTGGTGCTCGGGGAGAGGGCGCGCACGGCGAGCTCCACGACCTGCTGCTCCGCGAAGCGGACGTCCTGGAGCGCCGAGCGCGAGTCGCCCACCCGCACGCAGCGCCGCAGCCGGTCCGCCAGCTCCCCGGCCCGGTGCGCGGGCCACACCCGGACCAGCGGCTCCTCCGCCAGGACGTGGTCGCCCACCCGCGGCACGAGCTCGAGGACGACGTCACCGGCCGCGGCGTGGTCCCGGAGCCGCTCGTAGTCGACGCCGACGACGTAGCCCACGCTGCCCGCACGGACCTCTCCCCCGCCGCTGCGGCGCCCCGCGGTCCGGACCAGCTCCTCCGGCGTCTCCTCCGGGTGCCACCGCTCGATCACGTCCAGCAGGCGCCGGCGCGCGCCGTGGACGAGGGTGTCCACCTGCACGGAGTCCGCGATGTGGTGGATGAAGTAGACGATCAGGGCGACGTCCGCGACCGCCAGCAGCACGCCGAGGTTGACCGCCAGGTGCGGGACGAACGGCTGGGCGAGGTCGTCGGAGGCCGAGCGGATCGTGCGCAGGACCAGCAGCGCGTAGATGAAGGTGGACACGAGCACGCCCAGCACCACCTGGTTGCCGCGGTCCGCCATGAAGTTGCGCACCAGCCGGGGCCCGTACGTGGAGCTGGCCGTGGCGATCACCGAGATGGTGATGGAGAAGGCGGTGGCGGCCACGCCCAGCATCGATCCGCCGATCGCGGAGAGCATCGACCGGGACCCGTCGATGCCGACGGCGTAGACCCACGCGATCCACGGGGAGTCCAGGTCCTCGGGCAGCCACCGGTCGACGGCCACCACGGACTGGGCCAGGACGACGGCGGCGAGAACGCACACGGCGGGCACGAACCAGAACCTGTCGAACACCCGGCGCCACGAGCCGGAGAGCTTGTCCATGCGCCCACCCTAGACCTGCCCCTCCCGGCGGTGGCGGTAGGCTGGGCGCCCGGACCCGCGCACCCGCGGACGCGCCACCTCCCTGACGCCCCACCTGACCGCCCTCGAGGAGACCTCCCCATGCTCAACGCTTCGCGACCGCGCCGACGGAACAGGACCGGCCGTGCGCTGCGGGCCGGCGCGGCCCCGGCCCTGGTCCTGGCCCTGGCGGCGCTGACCGGGTGCGGCTCGGACTACCCCCTCGGCGAGGAGCAGCGCCGCGCCGCGGAAGAGGGCGGCTCGGACCTGTCCGGGATCCTCACCGGGGTGGGCTCCTCGGCGCAGAACGCCGCCATGCTGACGTGGCGGAGCGGCTTCGAGTCGATGCACCCGGACGCGCAGGTGCAGTACCTCTCCGCGGGTTCCGGGGCGGGGCGCAGCGCGCTCGTGGGGGGCGGCACCGACTTCGCCGGCTCGGACGCCTACCTGGACGAGGAGGAGCAGGCCGAGGTCCGGGACTTCTGCGGCCCCGGTGGCGCCCTGAACATCCCCGTCTACATCTCCCCGATCAGCGTGGCCTTCAACCTCCCCGGCATCCAGGAGCTCGACCTCGACGCCGCGACCATCGCGGGCATCTTCCGCCACGAGATCACCCGGTGGGACGACCCGGCCATCGCCGCCCAGAACTCCGGCGTGGAGCTGCCCGACCTGCCGATCACGCCCATCGCCCGCGCGGACGACTCGGGGACGACCGAGAACTTCACCGACTACCTGCACTCGGTGGTCCCCGAGGTGTGGACGGACGAGGAGGACGGCGGCTGGCCGGCGGGGCTGCCCACGGAGCGCTCCCAGGGCAACGCCGGGGTGGTGAGCCTCACGGCCGAGACCGAGGGCGCCGTCACCTACGCGGACGACTCGCTCGTGGACGACTCCCTCGGCAAGGCCCGGGTGAAGGTGGGCTCCGAGTACGTGGCCGTGTCCGGCGAGGCGGCCGGCACCGCGGTCGGCGAGGCCTCCCGGGTGGAGGGCACCGGCCGGCACGACATCGCCCTCGAGCTGGACCGCGAGCCGGACGCGCCCGGGGCCTATCCGGTGGTCCTCGTCTCCTACCACATCTACTGCAGCAGCTACGGGGACCCGGAGGTCCTCGAGCTGGCCAAGGAGTTCGGGCACTACGTGGTCAGCGAGGAGGGCCAGCAGGCCTCCTCGGAGGCCGTCAAGAGCGCCCCGCTGCCGGAGAACCTGACCGCCGAGGCGCAGGCCGCCCTCGACTCGATCACCCTCCGCTGACCGGCCGGGACGGGAGCACGGACGTGGGCGAGGTCCTCGACGTCGCCGTGGTGGGCGCCGGGCAGGCCGGACTGGCCGTGGGCTACCACCTCCGGCGCACCGGCCTGTCCTTCGCGCTCCTCGACGAGCAGGAGGCGCCGGGCGGGGCGTGGCGGCACGTCTGGCCGTCGCTGCGGCTGTTCTCCCCCGCCGCGTACTCGTCCCTGCCCGGGCACCCGATGCCGGACACGGCCGGGGCGGCCCCGGACGCCGCGCACGTGGTCGACTACCTGTCCCGGTACGAGGAGCGCTACGGGCTGCCCGTCCGGCGACCGGTCCGGGTGCGGGCCGTGCACCGTGACGGGGCGGGGTTCCGCCTGGTGACGGACGACGGCGAGCTGCGGGCGCGCGCCGTCGTGAGCGCCACCGGCACGTGGTCGCAGCCGTTCCGTCCTGCCCTCCCCGGGCAGCGGGAGTACCGCGGCGAGCAGGTGCACAGCGCCCACTACGAGGGGCCGGCGCGGTACCGCGGCCGCCGCGTGCTCGTGGTCGGCGGGGCGAACTCGGGGGCGCAGATCGCCGCCGAGCTCGCCGAGGTGTGCGAGCTGACGTGGTGCACCAACGCCCCGCCCCGCTACCTCCCCGACGAGGTCGACGGGCGCGAGCTGTTCCGCGTGGCCACGCTGCGCGCCCAGGCCCTCGCCGCGGGCCGGCCGGATCCCGGCGGGGTGGCGAGCCTCGGCGACGTGGTGGCCGTTCCCTCCGTGCGCCGCGCCCGCGACGCCGGGGTGCTCGACCCCCGGCCGATGTTCACGCGCTTCACCGCGCACGGCGTGGTCATGACGGACGGCCGGGAGCAGCCCGTGGACGCCGTCGTGTGGTGCACCGGGTTCCGCCCGGCCCTCCGGCACCTGCGGCCCCTGCACCTGCGGGAGGACGACGGGCGGATCCGCACCGAGGGAACGGCCTCCACCCGGGTGCCCGGCCTGTACCTCGTGGGGTACGGGGACTGGACGGGCCCGGGATCGGCAACCCTCGTCGGTGTCGGCCGCTCGGCGCGGGACACGGTCGCGGCGGTGCGGAAGCGGCTCGCCGGCGGCTGGGACCAGCGCGCGGCCGCCCCCTAGACCGGGTCGTCGGGTCCGAGGTCCTCCGGTCGCCGGTCGCGCCGGACGAAGCGGACCACCCGGACGGCGATCACCCCGGCCCAGAGCAGCAGCAGCACGAACACGAAGGCGCTGAACACCCCGTCCTCCGAGGACCAGGTGAGCAGCTGGCCCGCGAGCAGCAGCACCGCGGTCGCGGAGAGCAGGATCAGCGCGGTGCGCTCGCTGCTTCGCTCGGACATGGCGGCTCCTGCCGGTCGGCGTCCTGGTCCCCGGATCCTCGCACATCCCGGACGGGTGCGTCCTGCGGGGCTCCGGTCCGGGAACGTCATCCGCCGCCCTTCCCCCGACACGGCGGGCCGTCGGGCTACCGTGGAGAGGTCCCCGACAGAGAGGCTCCCCCGATGCGCCGCACCCTTCCCGCCGTGGCCCTGCTCGCGCTGACGCTGACCGGGTGCGACGACCGGCCGGAGGAGGTGGCGAGCACCCCCGGCGCCTCCCCCACCTCCTTCAGTCCTCCTCCCCCGGTCACCGCCACGCCGACCCCGACGCCCGACGGCCTGCCCACGGATCCGGGCACCGGGTCCGCGGCTCCGGCCCCGGACCCGCCCGGCCCCGAGTCGGTCCCCACCCCCTCCGAGCAGCTCGACGGGCCGTAGCACGGCCCGGGCGGGAGGACGCCGGCGTCCGGCCGGACAAAAGTGCAGGGGATGCCGACGGATGTCCACACCTCGATCCCTCGGCGACACGCGCGGGCCACGGGTCCCCCCGGGCTCTCACATGCATAAACATGGGCATACCCCCTCTCCCTGGAAGGTTCCCCCATGTACGAGAACACCGCTCTCGTTCCCCGCCCCCGCTGGGCCACCCATCAGGAGCTGACCGACCCCGAGACGGTCACCAACTCGCGGGAGCTGCCCGCCCGGTCCCTCGCCGGCCCGTCGGCGGTCGCGCTCCTGGAGACCTGGGAGGTCATCACCACCGCGGACGGCTCCTACGCCCACCGTGACGGGCTCGTCCTGCACATCGGCCACGAGGCGTGGACCGTGGAGCAGGCCAGGGCCCTGCACGACCGCATCGGCGAGGCCCTCGCACTGCTCGACCGGTAGCACCACCGGCGCCGCCGGGCGCCCCCCGCGCACCGGGTCGCCCGCCGCGGGGGAGCAGAGAACCCCACCGGCCCCGGGCGCACCGGGAGCGATGGGGTTCTGTCGCGGGTGGGCCCCGTGGGGCTCGAACCCACGACCCATGGATTAAAAGTCCACTGCTCTACCAGCTGAGCTAGAGGCCCGTGCTCCACCGGCGAGCGCGGGGCGGCCGGTCCGGAGCGGGCACCACTCTACCGCACGGTCCCCCCGGGAGCCGGACGCCTAGAGTGGTGGGCAGTCCCGTGCCACCCATGCCGATTCGACCGGAGGACCGACCGTGCCGCACCCGAGCACCGAGGAAGAAGCACGCACGGAGACGGAGCTCTTCGGTCCGTCGGCCGTCACCGAGTACCTCGAGCAGGTGGTGGAGCAGCTGCGGGACGTCCGCGGCGGCGAGCCCAGCTCCTCCATCCCCGCCCTGGCCCAGGCCGACACCGAGCGCTTCGGCGTCGTCATCGCCACCGCGGACGGCCACGTGTACGAGGCCGGCAGCACCCGGGACGAGTTCAGCATCCAGTCGATCTCCAAGGCGTTCACCTACGCGCTCGCCGTGTCCGACCTCGGGGCGGAGGCGGTGCACGCGAAGATGGACGTGGAGCCGAGCGGGGACGCCTACAACGAGATCTCCCTCCAGCCCGGCACGGGACGCCCCGCCAACCCGATGATCAACGCCGGTGCGATCGCCTCCACGTGGCTCGTCCCCGACAGCGACCGCGACCTGCGCCGGGACCGGATCCGCGAGGCCTACTCGCGGTGCGCGGGCCGGGACCTGGCGATCAGTCCCGAGGTCCTCGCCCAGGAGCACGCCGCCGGGGACCGCAACCGCGCCCTCGGCTACCTCCTGGCCTCCGCCGGGATCATCGAGGGGGACCCGACCCAGGCCCTCGAGGACTACTTCGCCCAGTGCTCGGTGCTGATCACGTGCCGCGACCTCGCCCTGATGGGCGCGACCCTCGCCAACGGCGGCACCAACCCGCTGACCGGGGACGAGGTCTTCGACGTCGACACGGTCTCCCGGGTGCTGTCCGTGATGAGCTCCTGCGGCATGTACGACGACGCCGGCGAGTGGATGGTCCGGGTGGGCCTGCCCGCGAAGTCAGGGGTGGGCGGCGGCATCATCGCCGTCCTGCCCGGGGAGCTGGCCGTGGCGACCTTCTCCCCTGCGCTGGACCGGCACGGCAACAGCGTGCGCGGGGTGCTCGCCTGCGAGCGGCTCTCCCAGGACCTCGACCTGCACTTCACCCACACCGCCCGCGTGGCCCGCTCCACGGTGCGCGCCAGCTACCCGATCGACCAGTCCCCCTCCCTGGTCCGCCGCAACGCCGAGGCCGAGGCGGTGCTGGCCGACCACGGCAAGGACGCCGTCGTCGTGGAGCTCCAGGGCGACCTGCTGTTCACGGGCACGGAGACCGCGATCCGCACCGTCCGCGACGTCGCCTACGAGGCCTCGTACGTGGTGGTGGACATGCGCCGGGTGGACGTGATCGCGGAGTACGCGATGCCGCTCCTGGCCAAGACCCGGGCCGAGCTGCAGGCGGCGGGCCGCACCGTGGTGGCGGTGGCCACGGACCCGGGCTTCGCCGGCTCCTTCGGGGGCGAACCGCCGCTCGAGGTGTTCCCCAGCCGGGCCGCGGCCATCAAGTGGGTCGAGGACCGGCTGCTCGAGGAGCACGGCGGCCCGGAGTGCACCCCGTCCCGGGTGAAGCCCGTGGAGTCCGAGCTGTTCTCCCGGCTGGACCCCGAGGACGCCCGGGACCTCCGCGCCCGGACCGTCGAGCGGACGTGGGCGGCCGGGGAGAACATCCTGCGCACGGGGCAGAACTTCGCCGGCATCCACCTCATCGTCAGCGGCAGCGTGTCGATGTCCCTGCGCACGCCCACCGGCGAGCGGATCGAGCTGCAGGTCCTCGGCCCGGGGATGAGCTTCGGGGAGCTGGCCCTCGGCACCGGGAACAAGCAGCACGCGACCCTGAGCGCCGTCACCGACGTCACCGCGCGGGTGCTGCTCCCGCAGGCGCTCGCGGAGCTCGAGCAGGAGGAGCCCGCCCTGGGGCTGCGGCTGTGGAAGGCGCTGGCCCGGGACGGCTTCGAGCAGACCGACCAGCAGTGGCGGGACGCGGCGGTGCACGCCTCGACCAGCGACTGGTGAGCGCTCCGTGGCCCGCCGCGGGCCACGGCCGTACGCTGGACGCATGAGCGACGCGCCCCGCCACCACAAGCCGGTGAAGTTCTCCCCGGAGCAGTTCGAAGCGCACGAGGGCGGCCCCGACCCGGCCCGCGTGTCCGAGGCGGCCCACCTCGCCGCCCACGCCCTGGTCTCCCGCGGGCGCGCCAGCGACGATCCCGAGATCAGCCGGCGGCTCATCGAGCTGACCGACGAGCAGGGCCTGGAGGGGATCGCCGAGATGTGGGCCGAGGCCCCGGCGGTGTCCCTGCCCGGGGCCCTCTGGCGGCTCTACGCCCTGCGGGCGGGGGTGCGCAAGGACCCGGTGCGGATGGGCCGCTACTTCACGGCGGGACGGGGCACCGCGCAGGTCTCGCACGTGGTGGCCGGCGTCGCGGAGCCCCCCGGGGCGGACGAGATCACCTCGATGGCGGACGCGATCCTCTCCGGCGCGTTCAACGGGGAGTTCGACGTCGCCCTGGACCGGTTCGCGGCCTTCTGCCGCGTGATCGCCCTCGGCCGGATCCGGCTGGCGGACACCGGGCAGATGCCGGTCGTGGACCCGGACGCGGCCCGGGCGCCGAGCACCGTGGCCCTCACCCAGCGGCTCGAGCGGACCGCGGAGGAGCTCGAGGCCGCGGCGCACCAGTGGCGCCGCGGCCACCTCGACTGAGCCCCGCCGTCCGGGCGTGCGGAGGTCCCGCCGTGCGGGAGCCCACAGCCGCAGGACTTGGCCCCACGAGCACGTCGACTACCATGGAACCCAGGTGCCGGGCCGCGGCAGCCCCGGGCTCCATCACATAGCCGCCACGAGCGGCCTTCCGCCGAGAGGCGCTCCCGGTCCGGCACCGCCCCCTCCTCCTTCCGGGACCACGGGCCGCCCCCGGGCCGCCCGGCGGCCCCATGTACAGTGGGATCCGCCGTGCTCCGCGGCGCAGGTCACGACGCCCAGGACGGTCAACACATGGCGCTTCGCATCTTCCCGGAGGACGAGCTGGTCCTGGACCTGCTGGCCGACATGTCGGGACAGGTGACGGAGACCGTGCGGCTCCTGTCCGAGCTGATGGGCTCCCCCGAGACGGACACCGCGACCCTCGACGCGATCCGCGAGTGCGAGGCCCGCTCCACCGACCTGTACTTCTCCGTGATGACCACGGTGCGCTCCACGTTCGTGATCCCCATCCCCCGGCAGGACGTCTACATCCTGGGCCACTGGCTCAACAAGGCCGCGGAGGAGCTGCTGGCGGTCGCGGAGGCGCACGTCGCCTACGCCCTCAGCCGGCCGCCCTCCTACGCCACGGACCAGCTCGGGGTGATCGAGCGGATGTCCGAGCTGACCACCCGGGCGATGCGCGACCTCGGCAGCCTCCAGGGCCTGGACGACTACTGGTACGAGATGCTCCGGCTGGGCAAGCAGTCCGAGCGCATCTACCAGCTGCACATGGGCCACCTGCTCGAGAACCACAAGGCGATCCCCGCGATGCGGCGCGAGCGCGCCGTCCGGCGCTTCGCCGGGGCCGCCCGGGCCCTGGTGCGGGTCTCGACCGAGGTGGGCCGCATCGTCGTGGCGGAGTCCTGAGCCCGTGCTGACGGCCCTGACCGTCCTCGGGATCGCCCTGGCCGTGACCCACACCGTCGTCAACGGTTTCCACGACGCCCCCAACGCCCTCGCCCTGCCGGTGCGCTTCCGCGCGCTCACGCCCCGGGTGGGCCTGGTGTTCACCGCCCTCGTCAACGTCGCCGGCGTGTGGGCCGCCGCGTACCTGCTCGCGGACTGGGTCATCACGGGCGTCCCCGTGCCGCACAGCGTGGTGGGCTCCGCGACGATCGTCTGCGCCCTGGTGACCACGATCGGCTGGAACCTGCTCACGTGGCGGTGGGGCATGCCCAGCTCCTCGACCACGGCACTGGCCGGCGGGCTGCTCGGCGCCCTGCTGGGCGCCCGCGCCGTGGGGCTCCCGGCGGTGGACCCGCTCACGGCCACGGCCTTCTACCAGGTCGTCGTGCCCCTGGTGCTGGCGCCGCTGGTCGCCTACGCCGCGGCCTGGGTGCTCGTGGTCCCCCTGCTGCACCTGCTGCGGCACTCGGAGCCGGACGCCACCACGTTCCGCTCCCGGCTCGTCCTGGCCATCGGGGCGGCGGCCGTCTCCTTCGGGCACGGCATCCACCACGGCCGCCGAGCCGTCTGGGTCCTCGCCACGCTGCTGCTGTGCGCCGGCCTCCAGGACCCGCTGGCGGGCGGGGCCGGCCCCTGGCTGTTCCTGCTCGTGGCGACCGGACTGGCCGTGGGCACCCTGTTCGGGGCCTGGCGGATCGCCTACACCCTGTCCTCCCGGATGATCACGATCGACCCGTTCCGCGGCGCGGTGGCCCAGGGCGTGGCCGGGTCCCTGCTGTTCCTGGGCGGGACGCTGATCCCCGTGCCGATGTCCACGTCCCAGACCACGGCCGCCGCGATCCTGGGCGCGGGACGGCAGCAGCGCTTCCACACGGTCAACGTCCGGGTGGTGCGGCGGGTCCTGCTGGTGTGGGTCCTCACCGTCCCGGCCTGCGGCGTGCTCTCCGGGACGCTCCTGCTCGCCCTCTCACCGCTGCTCTAGACGCCGCGGCGGCGCCGCCGCGGGCCCCGGGCCGCCGGCCCCGGAGCATTGCCTGCCGGGGCGGACGCACCGACGACGACGGGCGCCGGTCGCCTCCGCGGAGGTGACCGGCGCCCGTCGTCGTCGGTGCCGGGGCGGCTCAGCCGAAGCGGCCGGAGACGTAGTCCTCCGTCTGCTTCTCCCGGGGGTTGCTGAAGATCTCGGAGGTGGGGCCGTACTCGATGAGCTTGCCCGGCTTGCCGGTGCCCTGGATGTTGAAGAACGCGGTCCGGTCCGAGATCCGCGCGGCCTGCTGCATGTTGTGGGTCACGATCACCACGGTGTAGTCCTGCTTGAGCTCGTTGATCAGGTCCTCGATCGCGAGCGTGGAGATCGGGTCCAGGGCGGAGGCCGGCTCGTCCATGAGGATCACGTCCGGCTTGACCGCGATCGCCCGGGCGATGCACAGGCGCTGCTGCTGGCCGCCGGAGAGGCTCGAGCCGGGCTTGTCGAGGCGGTCCTTGACCTCGTTCCACAGGTTGGCGCCCTGCAGGGAGCTCTCCACGAGCGCGTCGGCGTCACCGCGCGAGATCCGCTTGCTGTTGAGCTTCACGCCCGCGAGCACGTTGTCGCGGATGGACATGGTGGGGAACGGGTTGGGGCGCTGGAAGACCATCCCGATCATGGAGCGCACCACCACGGGGTCCACGCCGGGGCCGTAGAGGTCCTCCCCGTCGAGGAGCACCTGGCCCTCGGCGCGGGCGCCGGGAATGACCTCGTGCATGCGGTTGAGGGTGCGCAGGAAGGTCGACTTGCCGCAGCCGGACGGGCCGATGAACGCGGTCACCGACCGGGCGTCGATCCCCATGCCGACGTCCTCGACGGCCAGGAAGTCGCCGTAGTAGACATTGAGGTGGTCGACGTCGATTCGCTTGGACATGTGTGTTCCTTGCTTCTTTCTCGCAGGGGTGCGTGCGGGATCGGGGTGCGGGGCGCGTCAGCGGCCGGCGACCTTGGGGGCGAACGCCCTCGCGACCAGTCGGGCGACGAGGTTGAGCAGCATCACGATCAGGATCAGCAGCAGCGCCGCGGCCCACGCCCGCTGCTGCGAGGGGTCCGGGCTCGTCGGGGACGTGGGCGTCATGATCTGGTAGTAGATGAACGTGGGCAGCGTGGTCATCCACCCGGAGAACGAGTTCCAGTTGATGGCGGTCGCGAAGCCGGCGGTGACGAGCAGCGGAGCGGTCTCCCCGATGACCCGGGCGATCGCCAGGGTCACGCCGGAGGCGATCCCGGAGATCGCCGTGGGGATGACCACCTTGAGGATCGTCCGCCACTTGCGCACGCCCAGGGCGTAGGCGGCCTCGCGGAGCTCGTTGGGGACGATCTTCAGCATCTCCTCGGTGTTCTTCACGACCGTGGGGATCATCAGCACGGTCAGCGCGACCGCCGCGACGAAGCCGAAGCGGGTGGACGGGCCGAACAGGAGGCCGAAGAGGGCCGCGGCGAACAGGCCGGCCACGATGGAGGGGATGCCCGTCATGACGTCCACGAAGAACGTGATGCCCCGCCCCAGCCAGCCGCCCCGCGAGTACTCCACGAGGTAGATGGCCGTCAGCAGGCCGATCGGGACCGACAGCAGGGTGGCCCAGAAGGTGATGGACACGGTGCCCACGATCGCGTGGTACGCACCGCCCAGCACCGGGCCGTCCCCGGCGGCCGCGGCGTTGTCCGTGGCGCCGGTGACACCGTTCATGGACGTCAGCAGCAGGTTGGAGGTCAGCCCGGGGAGCCCGTTGGCGAGCACCGTCCAGATCACGGAGATCAGCGGGATCACCGCGAGGACGAAGGCCGTGTAGACGAGGTAGGTCATCAGGGAGTCCGCGCCCTTGCGCCCGCCCTCGATCATCGAGACGACGATCGGCGCGGCGACCAGGAAGACCGCGGCGGCGAGAACGGCCCAGAGGGCCGTGGAGAAGCCCAGGAGCGCCGCGAGGGCGGCGCCCACCACCACGGCGCCGGCACCGATCACGGGCACCAGCCACTTCGGCTTCTGGTTGCGGGTGAGCATCGACCGGCGGGGCGAGGACGGGCGCACGGGCGTGGGACTGCGGAAGGCGGTGGAGGACATCAGTTGGCTCCCGAGAATTCCTTGTAGCGGGCGACGATGGCGCGGGCGATCATGTTCACGACCAGGGTGATCACGAAGAGGATCAGTCCGGCGGCGATGAGCTCGGACAGCCGCAGGCCGTAGGCCTCCGGGAAGTTGAGGGCGATCTCCGCCGCGATGGTCTGGTTGCCGGACTGAACGAGGGACGCGGTGAGCGGTCCGCTCGAGAGCACCAGGGCCACCGCCATGGTCTCACCCAGCGCGCGCCCCAGGGCGAGCATCACCGCGGAGATGATGCCGGGGCGGGCGAAGGGCAGCACCGTCATCCGGATCATCTCCCACCGGGTGGCGCCGAGGGCCAGCGCCGCCTCCTCGTGGAGCTTCGGGGTCTGCACGAACAGCTCCCGGGACATCGCCGTGATGATCGGCAGGATCATGATGGCCAGCACGATCCCGGCCGTGAGCATGGTCTTGCCGGTCTGGGACGCGGGGCCGCCGAAGATCGGGACGAACCCGAGGTTGGTCGAGAGCCAGTCGTAGAAGGGCACCACCGAGGAGGCCAGGACCGTGGTGCCCCAGGCTCCGTAGATCACCGACGGGATCGCCGCCAGCAGGTCGATGACGTACCCCACGGGCTTGGCGATCCGTGCCGGCGCGTAGTGCGAGATGTACAGGGCCACCAGCACGCCGATCGGGGTGGCGATCACCAGGGCGATCACGGCCGCGATCACCGTGCCGATGACCATCGGCCAGATGTAGGACCAGAAGCCGGCCCCGCCGGAGATCTCCTCGGCCGGGGCCTGGAAGGTGGGCAGCGCCTGCAGGAACAGGAACAGCGCCACGGCCGCCAGGACGGCGAGGATCAGCACGCCGGCCCCGAGGCTGAGCCCGGAGAAGATCGAGTCGCCCGCCTTGCCGCCGGCGGCGGTCTTCCTGGTGGTGACGGTGGTGGACATGTCGGGTGCCCCTTCGATTGCCTGACACGGATGGCGCCGGGACGGGGTGGTGCCCCGGCGCGTGGGTCCGGTGACGCGCCTCACGGGGAAGGCGCCTCACACACGAATGTCCCGTTCGGTGCGGGCACGGGCGGAAGGGCCCGGGCCCGCACCGAACGGGACCAGCAGAACTGGATCAGCCGGCGACCGTGATCTGGTCGATCGCCTCCTGCGCGGCGGTGCGCAGGCTCTCGGACATGGGAGCGGAACCGGCGGCCTCGGACGCCGCCTGCTGCCCCTCCTCGCTGATGACGTACTCGCCGAACGCCTTCGCGAGGTCAGCGGTCTCCTGGGAATCGTACTGCGGGCAGAAGATCTCGTAGGACACGAGCACGATCGGGTAGGTCCCGGACTCGGTGGTGTCGCGCTCCAGGTCCATCGCCATGTCGTACTCGGCGCGGCCCTCGACCGGGGAGGAGTTCTCGACGGCGGCGGAGGCGGCCTCCGGGGAGTAGTTCACATACTCCTCGCCGACGCCCACGGCCACGGTGCCGAGGTCGCCCACGGCGGAGGCGTCCGCGTAGGTGATGGCGCCCTCGGTGGCGGTGGTGGACTGGACCACTCCGGCGGTGCCCTTGTTGTTCTCCGCGGCCCACTGGGACGGCCAGTTGCCGGAGACCTCCTCGGTCCACACCCCGGGGGCGGCCGCGGCCAGGTACTCCTGGAAGTTCTCGGTGGTGCCGGACTCGTCGTTGCGGTGCACCACGGTGATCGGGGTCTCCGGCAGCTCCGCGTCGGGGTTCTGCTCGGCGATCGCGGGGTCGTTCCACTCGGTGATCTCGCCGGTGAAGACCTGGGCGATGGTCTCGCCGTCCATGTTCACGGTGTCGACGCCGGGCAGGTTGAAGGCCACCGCGATCGGGGAGATGTAGGCCGGGACGTGGAAGCCGCCGTCGGGGCCGCAGACCTCCTTCGACGCCTCGTACTCCTCGTCGTCGAGGTAGGCGTCGGAGCCCGCGAAGTCCGCCCCGCCGGCGGTGAAGGCCTCGCGGCCGGCACCCGAGCCGTCCGGGGAGTACTGCACCGTGGCCTCGGGGTTGGCCTCCTGGAAGCCGTTCTGCCACGCGGTCATGGCGGCCTGCTGCGAGGACGCGCCGATACCCGTCAGCGTGCCGGAGACGCCGGCGCCGGCGGCCGAGGTCTCGGTGGAGCCGGAGCCTTCGCCCGTGGCGTTGTCCGAACCGCACGCGGTGAGCGCGAGCGAGCCGATGGCGAGAACGGCTGCGGAACGGCCGAGGTGGGAAACCTTCACTTGAGTAGCCCCTTCAGATCACAGTGGTGCCCCGTCGAGGGGCCGTCGTTCGATGTGGCGCCGGCAGAGTTCCGGGCCGGTGCGAGAGGTGGATCTGCGGGCGGGCCGCGGACCTCTCACCGAGAGACGCTAGGGAGCGCAGGTGGCCAGATTGGCCCGTGAAGGTGAACGGAGGGTGAACACCGCCCCCCGCAGCCGTGCCGTCGTTGCACATCTCACACCGCGCCCACCCGATCCCGGCCCGGTGCGGGGGCTCCGGCCCCCCGCACCGGCGGTCCCGTGCTGCTCGCCTAGGATGGCCCCATGCAGCCAGGCAACCGTGCGCGAGCCGCGGCCCGCGCGGTGCGCAGCCGCACCCGGATCGGTGTGACGCGGGTCCGGACGGGGCTGCTCCAGAGCTTCCAGATCACGGTCGCCAGCGTCGGCGCCTACGTGATCGCGGAGCAGCTGCTGGGCCACTCCGGGCCCATCTTCGCGGCCACCGCGGCCCTCGTGGCCCTGGGCTTCGCGAAGGACGGGCTGCGCTACCGGCGGGTCCTCGAGGTCTCGATCGGCTGCACCCTCGGCATCGCCGTGGGGGACACGCTGATCCACGTCCTGGGCACGGGCGTCTGGCAGGCCGGCGTGGTCCTGATGACCTCGATCCTGCTCGCCCGCTTCCTGGACAACGGCACGCTGTTCACCACCCAGATGGGGCTGCAGTCGGTGCTCGTGGTCCTGCTGCCGCCGTCCCAGGACGGGGTCTTCGCGCGGTCCACGGACGCGGTCGTGGGCGGGCTGTGCGCCCTGGCCATGGCCTACTTCGTGCCCACGGACCCGCGGAGCCAGCCGCGCCAGGGCCTGCGGGCGCTCGTCGACGAGTTCTCCGGGGTGCTCCGGGAGGCGAGCCGGGCCATGGAGGACTACGACGCCACCGCCGCCTGGCACGCCCTCGTGCGTGCCCGGCAGACCCAGCCGCTGGTGGACTCGGTGACGTCCGGACTGAAGTCGGCCCTCGAGATCGCCACGGCCTCGCCGCTCTACCGCGGCCGCCGCGCGGAGGTCGAGGGGATCGCCCACTCCATCCGCTACCTGGACCTCGCCGTGCGCAACGCCCGGGTGCTCACCCGCCGCCTCGCCTCCGTGCTCAACCACGTGACGCTCTCCGACGAGGCCGTGGCCGCCATGAGCGCCGCCCTCGAGGACCTCGCGGACGCCGTCGTCACCCTGGGCAACGCGCTCGCGGTGGCCTCCCCCGGCTCCCGGGAGAGCTACCTTCGCCAGGCCCGCAACGAGCTGGCGAACGTGGCCGGGCGCCTGCACCCCGGGCAGATGGGGGTGCGCACCATGGAGGGCGAGACCCTGGTGCTGGACATGCGCCCGATGGTCGTGGACCTGCTGGAGGCGGCCGGGATGACGCACGACGAGGCGCGGGACCAGCTCCCCCGGCTCGAGGGCTGGGACCGCGCCTGAGCCGGGACGGTCTCGACCCCGAGGCCCCTCAGCCGGCGGTCTCGCCGGGCAGGAGCTCCGCGATCAGCTGCTGGATCCGGGCCCTGATCTCGTCCCGGATGGGGCGCACGGACTCCACGCCCTTCCCCGCCGGGTCCGCCAGCGCCCAGTCCTCGTACCGCTTGCCCGGGTAGAACGGGCACGCGTCCCCGCAGCCCATGGTGATGACCACGTCGGAGTCCTGCACGGCCTCGTCGGTGAGGACCTTGGGGGTCTCGGCGCTCATGTCGATGCCCTCCTCGGCCATCGCCGCCACGGCGGCCGGGTTCACGGAGTCCGCCGGCGCGGAGCCGGCCGAGCGCACCTCGATGCGCCCCCGGGAGAGGTGGCTGAGGTAGGCGGCGGCCATCTGCGAGCGCCCGGCGTTGTGCACGCACACGAACAGGACGCTGGGCCGGTCCGTGCGCTCCGCGGTCAGCTCGTCCAGCAGCCGCCGGACCCGGGTGTCGATGTCGTCGCGGACCAGGCGCATCCGCTCCGCGCCCTCGATGCCGCGGACGGAGGGCTCGTCGGTGTGCCAGGTCTCGATCGTTCCGGTCATCCCCTCGACCGGCTCGACCCTCGCCTCATCGCCCAGTACGACCACCCGGTCGACCCGGCGCAGCAGCTCGGGGTCGATGGGCTTCGGCGTTCCGGAGGACATGTCCGCACCGACCTCGGCGACCACCTCGGCGGACAGGGCGTTGATCTTGCTGCCGGGCTTCGTGCCGGCGGAGTGGACCTCTACCGCCCCACGGGCGTGGTGTTCCATGAGGGCGGCGGCCATCTGGGACTTGCCGCCGTTCTTGGCGCACACGAACAGGACGGAGGGCTGGGTGGTCTCGCTCAACGGTTGCTCCTGGATCTGGGGGTCAGCGGGTGGGGACGGTGGCATCGCCGGGGAAGAGCTTCCGGCCCACCCACAGGGACACGTAGACCAGCGCGACGAGCACGGGCACCTCGATGAGGGGGCCGACCACGCCCGCCAGGGCCTGTCCGGAGGTGACTCCGAAGGTGCCGATGGCCACGGCGATGGCGAGCTCGAAGTTGTTGCCGGCGGCGGTGAACGCCACGGTGGTGGACTTCGCGTAGTTCAGTCCCAGCGCCCGGGAGGCCAGCAGGGCCACCCCGAACATGAGGAAGAAGTAGACGACCAGGGGCAGGGCGATCCGGGCCACGTCCCAGGGGTTGGAGGTGATGGCGTCACCCTGCAGGGCGAAGAGCAGGACGATGGTGAACAGCAGCCCGTACAGGGCCCAGGGACCGAGCTTGGGCAGGAACGTGGTCTCGTACCACTCCCGGCCCCTGGCCTTCTCGCCCAGGGTGCGGGTGAGGAACCCGGCGACCAGCGGGATCCCGAGGAACACCAGGACGCTCAGCACGATCGACCACACCGAGAACTCGGCCGAGGTGGTGGCCAGGCCCAGCCAGGCCGGGAGGACCTGGAGGTAGAACCAGCCCAGGGCGCCGAAGGCGATGACCTGGAACACGGAGTTGACCGCCACCAGCACGGCGGCGGCCTCCCGGTCCCCGCAGGCGAGGTCGTTCCAGATCAGCACCATCGCGATGCAGCGGGCCAGGCCCACGATGATCAGCCCCGTGCGGTACTCGGGCAGGTCGGGCAGGAAGATCCAGGCCAGGGCGAACATCAGCGCCGGCCCGACGATCCAGTTCAGCACCAGGGACGCCCCCATCAGGCGCTTGTCGCCGGCCACGCGGTGGGTCTCGTCGTAGCGGACCTTGGCCAGCACCGGGTACATCATCACCAGCAGCCCGATCGCGATGGGCAGCGACACCTCGCCGATCCGCACGGCCTCCAGGGCGGTGTTCAAGCCCGGGACGAAGCGACCGAGCAGCAGGCCGGCGACCATGGCCGCGATGATCCAGGCGGGCAGCCAGCGGTCGAGGAAGGACAGGTCCTTCATCACCCCGTGGGAGGCAGCGGGGGCGGTGGTGGTGCTCATGGGCGGGCGAACCTCTTCACATCGACGGTCATCTATCCCGCACAGTACGGGTCACATCGACGCCCGTCAATGTAGGATGGGGGGATGACTCCCGCTCCGGACCTCGACAGCACGGCCGACGCCGGGACCGCCGACCGGTGCGCCCCCGGCGCGCCGGCCACGGAGTGCTGCTCGCTCTCGGGCGGGCCCATGGGTCACGACGACGCCCGGCGCGTGGCGGGCCTGCTCAAGGCCCTGGCCGACCCCACCCGGCTGCGCCTGCTCTCCCACGTGGCCGCCCAGGGCTGCGACACCGTGTGCGTCTGCAGCCTCACGGACGACCTCGGCATCAGCCAGCCCACGGTCAGCCACCACATGAAGAAGCTGGTCGAGGCCGGGCTGCTCACCCGCGAGCAGCGCGGCAAGTGGGCGCACTACTCCGTGGTGCCCGGGGCGTTCGCGGAGCTGCGCGCCTTCCTCGACCTGCGCTGAGCCGGCCGCGGCGCTTGGGCCGTCCGAGGCGGCGGCTAGCCTGGACGCCATGAGCACCCGCACCCGCCGCAACTCCCCCGCCTACCGCTGCACCGAGTGCGGCTGGAGCACCGCCAAGTGGGTGGGCCGCTGCGGGGAGTGCCAGGCGTGGGGCACGGTCGAGGAGATCGGCGAGCACAAGGCCCGCACCACGGCCGCCCGGTCGATCGCCGAGCCCGCCCGTCCCATCGCCCAGGTGGACGCCACGGTGGCGGCCTCCGCGCCCACCGGGGTGCCCGAGCTGGACCGGGTCCTCGGCGGCGGACTGGTCCCCGGCGCGGTCGTGCTGATGGCGGGCGAGCCCGGGGTCGGGAAGTCGACGCTGCTGCTCGACGTCGCCGCACGCTTCGCGGAGGGCGCGGGCGAGGGCACCCGCGACGTCCTCTACGTCACCGGCGAGGAGTCCGCGGCGCAGGTGAAGCTGCGCGCGGACCGGATCGACGCCGTGGCGCCCACCCTGTACCTCACCGCCGAGACGGACCTGGCCACGGCGCTGGGCCACATCGAGAAGATCTCCCCCCGCCTGCTCGTGGTCGACTCCGTGCAGACGCTGGCCAGCGCCGAGGTCGAGGGCTCCGCGGGCGGGGTGACGCAGGTCCGGGAGGTCGCCGCCTCCCTGATCGCCGCGGCCAAGAAGCGGAACATGACCACGCTGCTCGTGGGGCACGTGACCAAGGACGGCTCCATCGCCGGGCCGCGACTGCTCGAGCACCTGGTGGACGTCGTGTGCCAGTTCGAGGGCGAGAAGCACTCCCGGATCCGGCTGCTGCGGGCGGTCAAGAACCGCTACGGCCCCACGGACGAGGTCGGCTGCTTCGACCTCACCGAGACCGGGATCACGAGCGTGGAGGACCCCTCGGGCCTGTTCGTCTCCCGCACGGCCCTGCCCGTCTCCGGCACGTGCCTCACGGTGACCCTGGAGGGCCGCCGGCCCCTGCTCGCCGAGGTGCAGGCACTGCTGGACCGCTCCTCCACCGCCCAGCCCCGGCGGGCCACCGCCGGCCTGGACTCCCAGCGGGTCGCCATGCTGCTCGCCGTGCTGCAGCGGCGGGCCGGCGTGAACCTGGCGGGGCTGGACTGCTACGTCTCCACGGTCGGCGGGGTGAGGCTCACGGAGCCGTCCACCGACCTCGCCGTGGCCATGGCGCTGGCCTCGGCCGCGCAGGACCGGCCCCTGCCGCAGCGCCTGGTGTGCTTCGGGGAGGTGGGCCTGGCCGGCGAGGTGCGGCCCGTCCCCGGCATCGGGCGCCGCATCCAGGAGGTCGCCCGGCTGGGCTTCACCCACGCGGTCGTGCCCGCGAGCCCCACCGGCCCGGGCCCCGTCCCGGCGGGGTTCACCGTCCGGGAGGTGACCACCATCAGCGACGCCATGGAGCTGCTCTTCCCCCGGTCCGCCGCCGCGCCCGCACGGAACCGGCAGACCGCCGCGGCCGTATGATGTGACCGTGGCGAAGACCCCTGAGAACGCACTGCGCAAGACGCTGGCCCGCATCGCACCCGGCACCGAACTGCGCACCGGTCTCGAGCGGATCCTGCGCGGGCGCACGGGCGGGCTGCTCGTGCTCGGCTTCGACCGCTCCGTCGAGGCCATCTGCTCCGGCGGCTTCGACATCGACACCGACTTCACCGCGCCCAGGCTGCGGGAGCTGGCCAAGATGGACGGCGCCATCATCTGCGACCGGGACGCCACCCGCATCCTGAAGGCCGGGGTGCAGCTCGTCCCCGACGCCTCGATCGGCACCACGGAGTCCGGCACCCGGCACCGCTCCGCGGAGCGCACCGCCAAGGAGACCGGGGTGCCGGTGATCTCCGTGAGCCAGTCCATGAGCGTCATCACGATCTACGTGGGCGAGACCCGGTACGCCATCGAGGGCTCCCAGTCGATCATGGCCCGCGCCAACCAGGCCCTGCAGACCCTCGAGCACTACAGCCACCGGATGGAGCAGGTGCTCGGCAACCTCTCCTCGCTCGAGATCGAGGCGTCCGTGACGGTGCGGGACGTGGCCCTGACCCTCCAGCGCATGGAGATGGTCCGGCGGATCTCCTCCGAGATCGGCTGGTACGTGCTCGAGCTCGGCGTGGACGGGCGGCTCATCGCGCTGCAGCTCGAGGAGCTCACCGCGGGCACCGGCCCGGGGCCGGACGTGGTGCTGCGCGACTACCTGCCCGACGGCACCCCCGCGGAGGGCATCGAGGAGGGGCTGGGGCGGCTGGCCGAGCTCACGCCCACGGAGCTCATCGACCTGCAGCGGATCGCGGTGTCGGTGGGTCTCGTCGAGCCGCAGGGCAGCCTCGAGACGGACCTGCACCCGCACGGCTACCGGCTGCTGGAGGGCATCAAATCGATGCCGCGGGCGGTCGCCAACCGGCTGGTGCGCCAGTTCGACGGCCTGCAGTCCCTGATGGCCGCCAACCTGGAGGACCTCAAGGCGGTCGAGGGCATCGGCGAGCAGCGGGCCCGCACGGTGCGCGAGTCCCTCTCCCGGATGGCCGAGACCAGCCTGCTCGAACGCTTCATGTGAGCCGCGCGCGGCGCGCTCACTCCAGGACGAACGGCACGGGCTCCGCGGTGCGCTCCCCGAGGGACGTCACGAGACGGTAGTACCCGGCCTGGGCCTCGCCCCCCGCCTCCGCGCAGCCCTCAGCGGTGCGCAGGCGGTTCCACGTCAGCCGGGCAACCTTCTCCTGTCCGGGCTCGACCGTCACCTCCGCGTCCTCGGAGCCGGCCTGGCAGTGCCTGCTGTCGAAGACGGTGTCCGCCCCCGAGGTCACCTCGTAGACCATCTGGGACGTGCCCGCGTTGACGCGGCAGGGGTCCTCCCCGGTGTTCTCCAGGGTCAGCTCGAGGACCGGCTCGACGTCCTCCGGGTAGCTCTCCCGGTCCGTCGACGCCCGCACGGCGAGGTCGGGGCCGCACTCCTCGACCGGCCCCTCCGTGGCGGGCGCGGACGCGGACCCGGACGCGGACCCGGACGCCGACGCGCTCTCGTCCGGCCGCGGGGTGAAGTCCGCGAAGGGCTCCTCCGAGGCCGCGGCGGCCGAGGCGGTAGCGGCCTCCGGCGCCGGGACGTCCTCCGTCTCCCCGGAGCCGAGCATGCCCGCGACCGCGGAGACCAGTCCCACCGCCACGAGCACCAGCAGCACGCCCGCCGCGAGGGCCGCCACGAGCCGGCGGCGCCGGTACACCTCGGGGCTCAAGCGCCGGGATCCGGGGTCGCGGGGAGCTCGTCCGTCGTCGTCGTGACCGTTCCCCGACCGTCCGTGGGGGGTGCTCCCGGAACCCTTCTGCGCCATGCTCCCAGGCTACAGTGGACTGCGATGAGCTCCCCGCACACTGCCCCGACCGCCGCCGCGGAGCCCGCTCCGCCGGGCCTGCACCGGGCCGTGACCGACTGGTTCGACGACGCCGCCCGGGACCTGCCGTGGCGGGACCCGTCCTGCTCCCCGTGGGGGGTCATGGTCAGCGAGTTCATGCTCCAGCAGACGCCCGTGGTGCGCGTGCTGCCCGTGTGGCGGGCGTGGATGCAGCGCTGGCCGCGGCCCGCGGACCTCGCGGCGGAGAGCACCGGGGAGGCCGTGCGCGCCTGGGGCCGGCTCGGCTATCCGCGGCGGGCCCTGCGGCTGCACGCGGCCGCCGTCGAGATCACCGAGCAGCACGGGGGCCGGGTGCCGGCCGCGCACGAGCTGCTGCTGGCCCTGCCCGGGGTGGGCGCCTACACGGCCGCCGCGATCGCGGTCTTCGCCTTCGGCGACCGGCAGACCGTGGTGGACACGAACATCCGCCGCGTGCACGCCCGGGTGGTCACGGGGCGGGCCCTGCCCTCGCGGTCGCTGACCGCCGCGGAGCTGCGCCTCGCGGAGGAGCTGATGCCCGCCGACGACGCCCTGGCCGTGCGCTGGAACCAGGCCGTGATGGAGCTCGGCGCCCTCGTCTGCACGGCCCGCTCCCCCCGCTGCGAGCAGTGCCCGGTGCGGGACGCGTGCGCGTGGGTCGCCGCGGGCCGGCCCGAGCCCGTCGAGGCGCCCCGCGGCCAGGCCTGGCACGGCACGGACCGCCAGGTCCGCGGGGCGATCATGGCCGTGCTGCGGGCCGGGTCCGCGCCGGTGCCGGCGCCCTCCCTCACGGGCCCCGTGGACGTCGCCACGGGCGCGGGACTGGCGCCGGAGGCCCTGCGGGCCCTGGACGCCCTGCACGGGCTGGGCGCCCCGGAGGAGCAGCGCCGGCGCGCCCTGGACGGGCTGCTGCGGGACGGGCTGGCCGCCGCGGGACCGTCCGGGGTCAGTCTTCCGGGCTGAGCTGGAGCAGCATCCGGGTGTTGCCGAGGGTGTTGGGCTTCACCCGGGCGAGGTCCAGGTACTCGGCGACGCCCTCGTCGTGCGAGCGCAGCAGCTCGGCGAACACGTCGGGGTGCACCTGGTTCTGGTTGGGCATGACCTCGAAGCCGTGCCGGCTGAAGAAGTCGACCTCGAAGGTCAGGCAGAACACGCGCGAGACCCCCACGGCGCGGGCCCGCTCGATCAGCCCGGCCAGCAGGGTGCGTCCCACCCCGCGGCCCCGCCACTCGTCGGAGGTGGCCAGGGTGCGGACCTCGCCCAGGTCCTCCCACATCACGTGCAGGGCGCCGCAGCCGACGAGACCGGCCTGCTCGTCGCCGACCGCCTCCACCACCAGGAACTCCTGGATGCCCTCGTAGTAGGCGACCGTGTCCTTGTTGATCAGCACCCCGGCGCGCGCCAGGGGGGCCACGAGGTCCTTGATGGCGGGGACGTCGGAGGTGCGGGCGGGTCGGAGGCGCAGGTCGGTCACGACCCCCAGTGTACGCTTGCGAACTCCGCCGGCCCGCCGGAGCCGGCCTGCGTGACCGTCCCCACTTGGGCGGACGCCGAGGGGCCCGCCGCGCGGTTGCGCGACGGGCCCCTCGGCGGGCACCGGGCCGGCTCAGCCCTCGGAGCGGTTCTCACCGTCGCCGCGGGCGACGTCGACGTCCTCGAGGCCGCCCATCGGGTCGACCATGCCGTCGCCGGTGAGGTCGGACATCGGGGTGGAGGAGAAGGTCAGCTTCTCCGCGTCCCCCTCGCCCTCGGTGTCCACGAAGATCTTCTCCCCGGTGCTGATCTCCCCGAAGAGGATCTTCTCGGACAGCTGGTCCTCGATCTCCCGCTGCATGGTGCGGCGCAGCGGGCGGGCGCCCATGGACGGGTCGTAGCCCTTGCGGCTGACCCACCGCTTCGCGGCGTCGGAGAGCTCGATCGACATGCCCTGGTCGCGCAGCCGCTCCTGCAGCCGGGCCACGAACAGGTCCACGATCTGCACGATCTCGTTCTCGGTGAGCTGCGGGAAGACGATGATCTCGTCCACGCGGTTGAGGAACTCGGGCCGGAAGTGCTCCTTGAGCTCGTCCTGCACCTTCGCCTGCATGCGCTCGTAGTTGGACGCGGGGTCCACGCCGGTCTGGAAGCCGACCGGGACGGCACGGGAGATGTCCTTGGTGCCCAGGTTCGTGGTCATGATGATCACGGTGTTCTTGAAGTCCACCACCCGGCCCTGCGAGTCGGTCAGGCGACCGTCCTCGAGGATCTGCAGCAGCGAGTTGAACAGGTCCTGGTGCGCCTTCTCGACCTCGTCGAAGAGCACCACCGAGAACGGCTTGCGGCGCACCTTCTCGGTGAGCTGGCCGCCCTCCTCGTAGCCCACGTAGCCCGGAGGGGCGCCGAAGAGCCGGGAGACGGTGTGCTTCTCCTGGTACTCGGACATGTCCAGGGTGATGAGGGCGTCCTCGTCCCCGAACAGGAACTCCGCCAGCGCCTTCGCGAGCTCGGTCTTGCCGACGCCCGTGGGCCCGGCGAAGATGAACGACCCGCCCGGGCGCTTGGGGTCCTTCAGGCCCGCCCGGGTGCGGCGCATCGACCGGGAGAGCGCCTTGATGGCGTCGTCCTGGCCGATGATGCGCTTGTGCAGCTCGTCCTCCATGTGCAGGAGACGGCCCGTCTCCTCCTCGGTGAGCTTGTAGACGGGCACTCCCGTGGAGGCGGAGAGGACGTCGGAGATGACCTCGGGGGTCACCTCGGCGAGCTCGTCGCCGCCCTCGCGCCAGGCACGGTCCTTGTCGTCCCGCTCCGCGATGAGCTTCTGCTCCGTGTCGCGCAGCGAGGCGGCCTTCTCGTAGTCCTGACCGTCGATCGCGGCCTCCTTGAGCCGCTTGACCTCGACGATGCGGTCGTCGAGCTCCTTGATCTCCGGCGGGGCGGTCATCCGCTTGATGCGCAGGCGCGCACCGGCCTCGTCGATCAGGTCGATCGCCTTGTCCGGCAGGAACCGGTCGGAGACGTACCGGGCGGCCAGGTGCACCGCCGCCTCGAGGGCGTCGTCCGAGATCGAGACGCGGTGGTGCGCCTCGTACTTGTCGCGCAGGCCCTTGAGGATCTCCACGGCGTGCGCCTCGGAGGGCTCGTCCACCTGGATCGGCTGGAAGCGGCGCTCGAGAGCCGCGTCCTTCTCGATGTGCTTGCGGTACTCGTCGAGGGTCGTGGCGCCGATCGTCTGCAGCTCGCCCCGGGCCAGCATGGGCTTGAGGATCGAGGCGGCGTCGATCGCGCCCTCGGCCGCGCCGGCGCCCACGAGGGTGTGGATCTCGTCGATGAACAGGATGATGTCCCCGCGGGTGCGGATCTCCTTGAGCACCTTCTTGAGCCGCTCCTCGAAGTCGCCGCGGTAGCGGGAGCCCGCCACCAGGGAGCCGAGGTCCAGGGTGTAGAGGTGCTTGTCCTTGAGCGTCTCCGGAACGTCGCCGCGCACGATGGCCTGGGCCAGGCCCTCGACCACCGCGGTCTTGCCCACGCCGGGCTCGCCGATCAGCACCGGGTTGTTCTTGGTGCGCCGGGAGAGGATCTGCATGACCCGCTCCATCTCGCGGAACCGCCCGATGACGGGGTCCAGCTTGCCCTCGCGGGCGGCCGCGGTGAGGTTGCGGCCGAACTGGTCCAGCACGGCCGAGCCCGCGGGCGTGCCCTCGGACTGGCCGGCCGAGCGCACGCCGGCGCCCTCCTTCTCGGGGGTGCCCCCGCCCTGGTAGCCGGAGATCAGCTCCAGCACGGTGGAGCGCACCTTCTGGGGCTCCGCGCCGAGCTTGGTCAGCACCTGCGCCGCCACGCCCTCGCCCGCGCGGATGATGCCCAGCAGGATGTGCTCGGTGCCGATGTAGTTGTGGCCGAGCTGGAGGGCCTCGCGCAGCGAGAGCTCGAGGACCTTCTTGGCCCGGGGGGTGAAGGGGATGTGCCCGGACGGGGCCTGCTGGCCCGGTCCGATGATGTCCTGGACCTGCTCGCGGGCGCCGGTGAGGGTGATGCCCATCGAGTCGAGCGCCTTGGCGGCCACTCCCTCGCCCTCGTGGATCAGCCCGAGCAGCAGGTGCTCGGTGCCGATGTAGTTGTGGTTGAGCATCCTGGCCTCTTCCTGGGCCAGCACCACGACCCGGCGGGCGCGGTCGGTGAAGCGTTCGAACATGGATACTCCTCAGTCGATGTCTGCACCCGATGCTACGCACCCGAGGGGGTGATCGGGGGGCTGTTCGCCACCGGCGAGAAGACCGGACGGCCGGGGCGCGGGCCGTCCCCGGAACAGCCCGGGGGAAATGCCGGTGTTCGCGTCCGCACCGGCAAAGGCGCAGGTCATCAAAAGAATGCCGGGACATTTCGTGCCCGGGCCCCGCGGCGGCCGATAGGGGCACGGGCCCGGCGGAAGGAAAAGGGAAAGGAGGGACCGGCGGACCGGCCCCTCCTCTATTCCGCCGGACGCGGAACGCGCGCTCTTATTTGTGGGCGTCGTAGTACGCCTTCTGCACGTCCTGGTGAATACGGCCGCGGTCGGAGACCGGGTGGCCGTTCTCTCGGGCCCACTGCCGGATGGCGGCGGTGTCCGGATTGGACTTCCCGGTGGGCCGGGCCTGCTTGGACGTCTGCTTGCCCTGCTGGGCGCGCCGGGCCTTGGCGATGAAGGGCCGCACGGCGTCGCGCAGCTTGGCGGCGTTCTCCTCGGAGAGGTCGATCTCGTACTGCGCGCCGTCGAGGCCGAAGCGCACGGTCTCCTCCGCGGGCCCGCCGTCGAGGTCGTCCTCGAGAATGATCTGCACGGTCTGTGCCATAACTGGAACTCTCCTCCGCCTTTCGGCGCTCGTCTCTGCCCGGCCGCGCCGAGAGCGGCGCTTCCTGAGGCGGTGCTGATTCCCCCGTGTGATACCGGATGATCCTGATCGTGAATTCCGGAGAACTCCGACGGACCCGAACACCCGGCGTCGTCGAGTTTATCCTACAATTACCGGGCGGAATTCAACAGCACGAAAAGGCGGACAAACAGGGCGCCAATTCGAATTCATTCGAAAGACGGTGCGGCGGGGGCCGGGAGCTCAGCGCTCCGTCCGGCGGCCGCGGCGCGGGGAGTGGCCGAACGGCAGGTCCTCGCCGTCGCGCTGCTTGAGCTCCTCGTACCAGCGCTCGGCGTCCTCCTGCGAGCGGGACTCGACGGCGCGCTCCGTGCGGTCGCCGCGGAAGATCCAGCGGAGGATGAACCAGAAGATGATGCCGATGCTGATCGAGGGCAGCAGGACAGCGATGTATTCCATGGGTGCGATTCTCCCGGGGAGATCTGGGCGGAGGCTGGGGACGGCGAGGGGCCGCGGCACGGCCGCGGCCCGGGCTCAGTCCTGCTCGGGCTTCATGAGGGGGAACAGGATGGTCTCCCGGATCCCCAGGTCGGTGAAGAGCATGATGAGCCGGTCCAGGCCCAGGCCCAGGCCGCCCATGGGCGGGGCGCCGTGCTCGAGGGCGCGCAGGAAGTCCTCGTCCAGCCGCATGGCCTCGTCGTCGCCGGCCGCGGCCCGGTGGGACTGCTCGGTGAGCCGCTCGCGCTGGACCACGGGGTCGATCAGCTCGGAGAACGCCGTGCCGCGCTCCATCCCCCCGATGATCAGGTCCCACGCCTCGATCAGGCCGTGCTCGGAGCGGTGCTGGCGGGCGAGCGGCTGCGCCGAGGGCGGGTAGTCGCACACGAAGGTCGGCTGGACCAGGGTGGGCTCCACGATCTCGCCGAACAGCTCGAGCACGTACTTCTCCGAGTCCCACATCGGGCCGACGGGGACCTCGTGCTCCTCGGCGATCCGGTGCAGGGTCTCCACGGGGGTCTCCGGGGTGATCCGCTGCCCCACGGCCTCGGAGAGGGCGGGGTAGACGGACAGCCAGCGCCACTCCCCGCGCAGGTCGATCGTGCCCTTGTCCGTCTCGATGGTGTCGACGCCCAGGGCGTCGGCGCACGCGAGGATGATCTCCTTGATCCGCTCGGCCATCGTGAACTGGTCGGCGTAGGCCTCGTAGGCCTCCAGGGTGGTGAACTCGGGGCTGTGCGAGGAGTCGACGCCCTCGTTGCGGAAGACCCGCCCGATCTCGAAGACCCGCTCGATCCCGCCGACCACGGCGCGCTTGAGGTAGAGCTCCGTGGCGATGCGCAGGGTCATGTCCTGGTCGAACGCGTTGAGGTGCGTCTCGAACGGCCGGGCCGTGGCCCCGCCGTGCACGAGCTGCAGGATCGGCGTCTCGATCTCCACGTAGCCGCGCTCCACCAGGACGTTGCGCACCGTCTGGATGATCCGCGCCCGCTGCACGACGACGTCGCGGGCCTCGGGCCGGACGATGAGGTCGAGGTAGCGCCGGCGCACCCGGGTCTCCTCGCTGAGCTCGTTGTGCAGCGTGGGCAGAGGCCGGAGCGCCTTGGACGCCATGGTCCAGGCGTCGGCCATCACGGAGAGCTCGCCGCGGCGGGAGGCGATCACCTCGCCGTGCACGGCGACGAAGTCGCCGAGGTCCACGAGGGACTTCCACTCGCCCAGGGACTCCTCCCCCACCTTCGCCAGGGAGAGCATCACCTGCAGGCGGGTGCCGTCCCCCTCCTGGAGGGTGGCGAAGCACAGCTTGCCGGTGTTGCGCACGAAGACCACGCGCCCGGCCACGCCGACGAACTGCCCGGTCTCCTCGCCGGGCTCGAGGTGGCCGTGGGCCTCCCGCACCTCGGCGAGGGTGTGCGTGCGCTCCACGCCCACGGGGTAGGCCTCCCGGCCCGACTCGAGGAGCCGGGCGCGCTTGGCGAGGCGGAACTGCATCTGGTCCGAGAGCTCGGCCTGCTCGGCCTCTGCCTGGGCGGTCGGGGAGGTGTTCTGCGCGTTGGTCACAGTTGTCCAGGATAACGGGGAGGGTCAAATCCCGGCCGGGGCCCTCACAGCACGAGGTTGTCGATCAGCCGGGTGCCGCCCACGTGGGCGGCCACGAGGGCAAGGGCGCCGGGCGCCGGCTCGACCGGCGCCAGGGTGCGGGGGTCGACGACGACGAGGTAGTCGAGCCGGACCCCGTCCTCGGCGTCGATCCGCCGCCGGGCGGCCTCGAGCTCCAGCTCCCCGGCGGCGAGCGCCCGCAGGGTGCGCGGGAGCACGAGCGCGGAGCGGCGCTGCGCGGCGTCGAGGTAGCGGTTGCGGGAGGACAGGGCCAGCCCGTCCTCGTCGCGCACGATGGGCACGGGCCGGACGGTGACGGGCAGGTCGAAGTCGGCGACCATCCGGCGCACGAGGAGCAGCTGCTGGGCGTCCTTCTCCCCGAAGTACGCCCGGAACGCGGCCGGCCCGGGCGGGGCGGTGATGTTGAGCAGCTTGTTGACCACGGTCAGGGCGCCGTCGAAGTGGCCGGGGCGGCTCGCGCCGTCGAGCACGGCACCGAGCCGGCCGGAGGTGACGCGCACGAGGGGCTCCCCGTCCGGGTACATCTCCGCCGTCGACGGGGCGAAGACGAGATCGGCGCCGAACCGGCCGAGCAGCTCGACGTCTGCCTCGAGGGTGCGCGGATAGCGCTCGAAGTCCTCGTCGGGGCCGAACTGCAGCGGGTTCACGAAGACCGAGACCGCGACCACGGTGTTCTCCTGCCGGGCGAGGCGCACCAGGTGGCCGTGCCCCTCGTGCAGGGCGCCCATGGTGGGCACGAGGCCCAGGGACGCCCGCTCACCGGGCGCCCCGTCCCGGGCCGCGCCGAGCCGGTCGGCCAGCGCGGCCCGGAACTCCTCGATGCCCCGGCAGACGCGGGGGACGCCGGTGGGGGCGCCGGTGGGGTCGCTCACGGGGTCTCCTCTCCGTCGGTGCCGCCGGTGCCGTCGGTGTCCCGGGTGAGCTCGAGGGCGGCGAGCACGGCGTCGTAGCGCGGGCGGTCGAGCAGGCCGCGGTCCAGGGCACGGCGGGCGGTGACGCGGGCGAGGTCCAGGTAGGCGAGCAGGACGTCGTCGCTCCCGTGGCCGTGGGCGTACTCGTCGAGGGCGTCCCGGTGGGCGGCCACGGTCCCGGCGTCGCCGCGGGCCACGGGTCCCGTGAGCGCGGACTCCCCCGCGGCCAGGGCGTTGTCCAAGGTCGCGCGCAGCAGGGGCCCCACCATCCGGTCGGGGCGCTCGACGCCGATGTCGCGGAGCACCTGCATGGACTGTCCGGCGACGGTCATCAGGTGGTTGGCGCCGTGGGCGAGGGCCGCGTGGTAGAGCGGGCGGTCGGCCTCCGCGACGACCACCGGCTCGGCGCCCATCTCGACCACCAGCGCCTGGGCGATGGGCAGCACCGGTCCCGGGGCCGTGATCCCGAACGAACAGTCGCTCAGCCGGGCAAGGTCCAGGCTCATGCCCGTGAAGGTCATGGCCGGGTGGATCGCGAGCGGGATCGCCCCGAGCCGGCGGGCCGGGTCCAGGACGCGGGTGCCCCAGCGGCCCGCGGTGTGCACCACGAGCTGCCCGGCCTGCCACAGCCCGGCGTCGGCGAGGCCCTGCACGAGCCCGGGCAGCTCGTCGTCGGGCACGGCGAGCAGCACGAGCTCGGCGCGCTCGAGCACGGACGGGACCTCAAGGACGGGCACGCCGGGCAGGAGGGCCTCGGCGCGGTCCCGGCTGGCCTCGGAGACGGCGTTGACGCCGACGACGGCGTGGCCGGCGGCGCGCAGCGCGGCGCCCAGGACGGCGCCCACCTTCCCGGCGCTGACGACCCCGACCCCGAGGCGTCCCGGGCGGTCGGACGGGTGGCTCATGGTCTCTCCTGGCGGGGGGTGTGGGGGTGGCTCGGGCCGTCGGCCAGTCTACGGGCCCCGGCCGCGTGCACCGCCTGGGCCGCGGCGAGCGCCCGGGCGTCCCCGGCGTCGAGATGCGGGACCATGACGCTCACGGGCCCCGGCGTGGAGTGCAGCTGGACGTCGGCGAGCCCCAGGGCCCGCTCGAGCGGGCCCTGGCTCACGGCCACCGACTGGGTCTTCTCGTGCGGCAGCACGGCGGTGCGCCGGCTCAGCCGCCCGGACCGGACCGCGAGGACGTCCTCGGTCGCGGCGAAGCCGGTCCGGCGGTGCACGAGGGGGTCGAGCCACCGGGCCCGGCGCGGAGAGGTGGTGAACCGGCCCTGCGCGCCCAGGCCGTGCAGGCCCTCCCGCAGCAGCGCGGCGAGGTCACCGTCCCGGGCGCCGGGCAGCGCGAGGTGCAGGACCTGGTGCACCTGGGGCAGGGTGCCGACGGGCAGCAGGGTCGAGCGCATGGCGTCGCCCTCCCCCGCCGCGGGCCCGTAGCCGGCCACGTTGACCCGCACCCGGTACCAGCCGAAGGGCCGCCAGAGCAGCGGCTGGTCCACGCCCACCGCCTGGATCCGCCCCGCCGGGACGGTCTGGGAGCGGACGCTGAACAGGCCGTAGCGCACGCGCATGCCCTCGGGGACGCGCAGCAGCCGGAAGTGGTAGCCCTGCTCGACCCGGCGGTAGGAGACCGCACCGAAGCTGATCAGCCCGGGCAGCCAGGCGGCGAGCATCGCCGGGGCGGCACGGGCGTCCACCAGCAGGGCGGCCGGTGCGGCGGCCAGCAGCACGGCCAGGGCGACCGACGAGCCCGAGGCGAGCACGGAGCCGATCAGCCGCGGCACCGGCACGCCGAGCACCGGGCGCTCCTGGTCCCCGGTGACCGCCCAGGGGGCCGGTCGCCGCGCGGGCAGGCCGGGCGCCGCACCGGGTGCCGGGGCGGCGGGGTCCTGGCCCGGGGCGGCCAGGCCGAGCCGGCCCAGCAGCTCCCCGCGCAGCACGCGCGCCTGGGGGTGGGTGAGGTAGGACAGGGACACCGCGGACTGCCCGGCGTCGGCCACCTCGAACTTCAGCTCCGCCAGCCCCAGCAGCCGGGGCAGGAACGGGCGGTGGATGTCGATGGCCTGCACCCGGTCCAGCCGCGCCTGGCGCTCCTGCCGGAAGAGCACCCCGGAGCGGATCCGCACGTGCTCCGGGGTCACCTGGTAGCGGGTGAACCACCAGGAGACCAGCACGGCCGCGGCGAACACGAGGAGCACGACCGCCACGAGCCCGGCCAGCACCCACCAGAAGACGGCGCCCATCCGGGCCGGGTCGAAGTCCTGGGGCGGCACGGCGTCCCCGCGGCCGAGGAAGGCGTTGAGGAAGTCGTCGAGGAGGATGTTGACGAAGGCGCCCGCGATCACGACCATCGCGAGCCACCCCTTGACCACCGGGGTCAGCGGGTGGACACGGTGCCACTGCGGGGCCGGCGCGGGGGCGGGGGCAGCGCTCACAGGCCCGCCAGGAGGGCCTCGCCGCGCGCGGTGAGCCGCTCGCGCAGCCGGGACGCCTCGGCGTGCTCCACCCCCGGGATCTCGGCGTGGCTGCCCACGGCGGCGGTGTGCAGCTTCACGGTGGCCAGGCCGAAGCTGCGCTGCAGCGGGGAGACCGACACGTCCACGTACTGCATCCGGCCGTAGGGGATCACCGTGACCCGCTGGTAGAGCAGGCCGCGCCGCACGAGCAGGTCCTCGCCGCGCTCGGCGTAGCCGATCGCCCGGACCCGCCGCGGGGCCAGGAGCACGGAGAGCAGCCCGGCCGCCAGGACGGCCGCGGGCGGCAGCAGCAGCAGGCCCAGGGGGGCGCCGGACCACACGCCCGTGGCCGCCAGCACCGCCGGCCAGCCGAGGGCGGCGAGCCAGAAGAGGGTGCTGAGGAGGGTGGAGAGCACCACCACGGAGAGGTGCTTGGGCGAGACCCGGGTCCAGGCCAGGCCCTCGGGGTCGATCGCGGGGTTGCTCAGGGGCACCCGGTCACCGGGCGTCCCCGCCACGGGGCCGCCGACGGGCCCGTGGGCGGATCTCTCGGGCATAACCACCTTCTCCCTCGGGAAGCTCCTTCTGCCGCCCCCTACGGTACTCGGCGCCCTCCTCCGCGTCGGGATCGTCCGGCGGCAGCTTGCAGAAGCCCTCCACGATCCAGCCCACCACCACGAGCACGAGCCCGGCCCCGGCGTGCACCAGGCTGGCCCACAGCGGGCCCTGCTCGGAGCGCACGGTCACCAGCGCGAGCTGCTCGACGGCCACGGCGGCGTGCCAGCCGGTCAGCATCGCCCCCGCCCAGGCCACCGCCTGCGCGCCGGCCGCGGTGCGGGCGGCCACGAGCGGGTCGAAACGCTCCGGGCGCGCTCCGTCCTGGTGCCGCTTGACCCGCACGCCCAGCACCAGCAGGGCCGCGGCCACGGCGGCGAGGGCCGCGAGCGAGGCCCACGGCAGGATCAGCAGCGGCCCGCCCGCGCCCGTGGACAGCCGGTTGGCGGTCCAGCCGACGGCGCCTGCGGCGGCGGCGCACATCAGCAGCGCCGGGACCGTGAGCACGTGCACGGCGGCTCCCCCTCAGTCCCCGTCCCCGCCGGGAGCGGGGTCCTCGGGCAGCAGGGGGATCGTGTCCGGCCCCAGGCCGCCGAGGTCCTCCGCCCGGCGGGCCAGCTCGGCGACGCTGCGCCCCTCGAGCGTCGCGCCGGGGTCCATGAGGGCCCAGGGCACGAGCACGAACGCGCGGGTGCCGGCGCGCAGGTGGGGCACGGTGAGGTCCGGCTCGTCCAGGCGCAGGTCCCCGTAGACCACGATGTCGACGTCGAGGGTGCGCGGGCCCCAGCGCTGCGTCCGGGTCCGGTGGTGGCGCTCCTCCACCTCCTGGCACGCCCGCAGCAGCCCGAAGGGGCTCAGCTCGGTCTCCACCTCGACGACCGCGTTCAGGTAGTCCCCCTGGCCGGCCGGTCCGCCGACCGGCCGGGAGCGCACGATGGGCGAGGCGCGGACCAGCGTGATCCGCGGGTGGGCGGCCAGCTCGAGGGCGGCGCCGCGGAGGGTGGCCTCCCGGTCGCCGAGGTTGGCGCCGAGGGCGAGGACGGCCCGGGTGCCCACCTCAGCGCTCCCGGTAGATCGTGACGGAGACGTCGGAGAACGTCACCTC
Source organism: Kocuria rosea (assembly GCF_006094695.1). Lineage (NCBI taxonomy): Bacteria > Bacillati > Actinomycetota > Actinomycetes > Micrococcales > Micrococcaceae > Kocuria > Kocuria rosea. The sequence goes on from NZ_CP035103.1 coordinate 3,144,903, forward strand.
GATGGGCGCCTTGGGCTTGTGCACGGTGACCTCCACCGCGTCGAGCGGGAAGCGGGCGAGCAGCCGCCGGGCGACCTGGTCGGCGAGGGTCTCGAGCAGGTTGACGCTGGGGCCGATGACGATGTCCCGCACCTCCTCGGCGACCTCGCCGTAGTGGGCGGTCAGGGCGACGTCGTCCGAGGCCCCCGCCGCGGCCAGGTCCAGGTACATGACGAGGTCCACGAAGAAGGGCTGGCCGCTGCGCTTCTCCTGGTCGAAGACGCCGTGGTAGCCCACCGCGCCGATGCCCAGGAGGTTGATCCGGTCCCGGCGGTCGGGGGCCCTGGTGGTGGACACCGGGACGTGCTGGCGGCCGGCCCGGTCCCCGGCGCGCATCCGGGCGGCGTCCGCGTCCTCGCGCGGCACGCGGTTCACCGGTCCGCTCCGGAGGACGCCGGCAGCACGCCGGCGTCGGCGGCGGGGCGCAGCAGGGCCGGCTCCACGCCGCGCCAGGCGTGCGCGGCGGCCACGGCGTCGGCGCTCGGGCGCACGGCGTGGACGCGCACGCACCACGCGCCCGCGTGGGCGGACAGCGCGCTGATCGCGGCCGTCGCCGCGTCCCGCCCGGCCGCGGGGCGCGGTGCGCCGTCCTGCTCGAGCAGGGTGCCGAGGAAGCGCTTGCGGGACGCCGCCACGAGCACCTTGTGGCCGGTGGCCGTGAAGCGCGGCAGCGCCCGGAGCAGCTCCCAGTTCTGCGCCCCGCGCTTGTCGAAGCCCAGCCCGGGGTCCAGGACCAGCTTCTCGGGGGCCAGGCCGGCGGCCAGGCAGCGCTCCGTCAGCGCCTCGAGCTCCCCGAGCACCTCCCCGGCCACGTCGTGGTAGACGGCCCGGGAGTCCTGCACGTCGGGCAGGCCGCGGGCGTGCATGAGGACGTAGGGGGCCTGCCGCTCGGCGACCAGGTCGATCATGTCCTGGCTCGCGCGCAGCCCCGAGACGTCGTTGACGATGTGCGCCCCGGCGTCCAGGACGGCCTCGGCGGTCCCGGCGTGGAGGGTGTCGACGCTGAGCACCGCGCCCGCGGCGGCGAGGGCCTCGACCACGGGCAGGATCCGGCGCCGCTCCTCGGCGGGGTCGATCCGCTCGGAGCCGGGCCGGGTGGACTCGCCCCCGACGTCGACGATGTCGGCGCCCTCGGCGAGCATGCGCAGCCCGTGCGCGATCGCGGCCTCGTGCCCGGCGTGCTCGCCGCCGTCGCTGAAGGAGTCGGGGGTGACGTTGAGGATGCCCATGACCAGCGTGCGCCCGGTGGGCAGGTTCTCGAAGGAGCCCCAGCCGGAGGGCCGGTGCGCGGGGTCGGTGCGGAGGGGGGGCGTCATGTGCTCAGCGCCCCAGGATGAGGCTCATCGCCTCGGCGCGGGTGGCGGGCTCGCGCAGCTGTCCGCGCACGGCCGAGGTGACGGTCTTGGCGCCCGGCTTGCGCACCCCGCGCATGGACATGCACAGGTGCTCGCACTCGACCACCACGATCACCCCGGCCGGCTGGAGGTGCTCCATGATCGCCTCCACCACCTGGGTGGTCAGCCGCTCCTGGACCTGGGGCCGGCGGGCGAAGAGGTCCACGAGGCGGGCGAGCTTGCTCAGGCCGGTGACCATCCCGTCGTGGCCGGGGATGTAGCCCACGTGGGCGTGCCCGTGGAACGGGACGAGGTGGTGCTCGCAGGTCGAGTAGAAGGGGATGTCCTTGACGAGGACCATCTCGGAGTGGCCGATGTCGAAGGTCGTCCCGAGGATCTCGGCGGGGTCCTGGTGCAGGCCCGCGAACATCTCCGCGTACGCCCGCGCCACGCGCCCCGGGGTGCCCTGCAGGCCGTCCCGGTCCGGGTCATCGCCGATCGCCAGCAGCAGCTCGCGCACGGCCGCCGCGACGCGCGGCTGGTCGACCGCCCCGGCGCCGGCCTCCAGCGCGGGGGCGGGGTCGGGGTACGGCGGGTCGAACGCCTCCGCGCGCAGGTCGTGCGCGCTCGTCTGCTTCGTGCGGGCCTCGTGGGGCAACGCGCCCTCCTTCGGGATCTGCCGGTGCGGCGGGGTCTGCCGGACGGGACGGGAGTCGGCGGACGCGACCGGCTGTCGCTCCATCCTAGGCCCGGCTCAGTCCGTGCCGGCCCCCGGGGCGCGCTCCGCGGAGGGTCCGGTGGTGCTCGAGGAGCCCGCCCCCTCCCCCGGGGGCACCGAGTGCCCGCGCTCCGGGACCTCGAGGGGGTGCTCCGGCTTCGCGGCGGCCGCCTGGTCCTGCGGGGCCAGGGTCGCGGGGTCCTGGGCGTGCAGCCGCCGGGCCTCCTCGCGCTCGGCCTGCGTGACCACGGGCGGGTCCTCGGAGAGCGGCCGGGTGTCCTTGGACAGCCACACGGGCCGCAGGTCCCGCTTGCGGATGTCGTGGAAGAGGTCCGCGATCTGCGCCTCGTTGAGCGTCTCCTTCTCGAGCAGCTCGAGGGCGAGCCGGTCGAGGACGGGACGGTTGTCCATGAGGATCGCGTGCGCCTCGTCGTGGGCCTGGTCCAGCAGGGCCCGCACCTCCTCGTCGACGATCGCGGCGGTGCGCTCGGAGTACTCCCGGCCCGAGCCGGCGGCGTCCCGGCCGAGGAACGGCTCGGAGCTGTCCCCGCCCAGCTTGATCGAGCCCACGCGGGCGCTCATGCCGTACTGGGTGACCATCTTGCGGGCCGTGTCGGTGGCCTTCTGGATGTCGTTGGACGCGCCGGTGGACGGGTCCCGGAACACGATCTCCTCCGCCGCGCGCCCGCCCATGGCGTAGGCCATCTGGTCGAGCAGCTCGTTGCGGGTGGTCGAGTACTTGTCGTCCATGGGCATGACCATGGTGTAGCCCAGGGCCCGGCCGCGGGGCAGGATGGTGATCTTCGTGACCGGGTCCGTGTTGCGCAGGGCCGCGGCCACGAGCGCGTGCCCGCCCTCGTGGTAGGCGGTGACCTTGCGCTCGAGCTCCTTCATGATCCGGCTGCGCTTCTGCGGACCGGCGATGACCCGGTCGATCGCCTCGTCCACGGCGCGGTCGTCGATGAGCTGGGCGTGGGAGCGGGCCGTCAGCAGCGCGGCCTCGTTCATCACGTTGGCGAGCTCGGCGCCCGTGAAGCCGGGGGTGCGCTTGGCCACGGCGGCGAGGTCCACGTTGTCCGCGAGCGGCTTGCCCTGCGAGTGCACCCGGAGGATCTGCAGGCGGCCCTTCATGTCGGGGGCCTCCACGCCGATCTGGCGGTCGAAGCGGCCCGGGCGCAGCAGCGCCGGGTCCAGGACGTCGGGGCGGTTGGTCGCGGCGATCAGGATGACGTTGGTGGTGGCGTCGAAGCCGTCCATCTCGACGAGCAGCTGGTTGAGGGTCTGCTCGCGCTCGTCGTTGCCGCCGCCCATGCCCGCGCCGCGCTGGCGGCCCACGGCGTCGATCTCGTCCACGAAGATGATGGCCGGCGCGTTCTCCTTGGCCTGCTGGAACAGGTCGCGGACCCGGGAGGCGCCCACGCCCACGAACATCTCGACGAAGTCGGAGCCGGAGATCGAGAAGAAGGGCACGCCGGCCTCGCCGGCCACCGCCCGCGCGAGCAGGGTCTTGCCGGTGCCGGGAGGGCCGTAGAGCAGCACGCCCTTGGGCACCTTCGCGCCGAGGGCGGTGAAGCGCTCCCGCTCCACCAGGAACTGCTTGATCTCGTCGAGCTCCTGCACGGCCTCGTCCGCGCCGGCGACGTCGGCGAAGGTCACCGTGGGGTTGTCCTTGTCGAACATCTTGGCCCGCGAGCGGCCGAAGCGCATGACCTGGGACCCGCCCCCCTGCATCCGGGAGAACACGAACCAGAAGATGGCGAGGATGATCAGGAACGGCAGCATGAAGCCGAGGAGGCTGGTGAACCAGTTCGACTCGACGGGCTGGTCCGTGAACCCCTGGAGGTCCGCCGCGTTCATCGCGTCGACGACCTCTTCCCCGCGCGGGGTGACGTAGTAGAACTCGACGCTGCGCCCGAGGTCGCGGCCGTCGAGGGAGAGGTCCTCCTCCAGCTGGAGCTCGACCTTCTGCTGGCCGTCGTAGATCTTCGCCTCGGCGACCTGGCCCTCGCGGAGCAGCTGCAGGCCGACGTTGGTGTCCACGCGCCCGGAGGAGCCCGTGGTGAGCGTGCCCACCAGGGGGAAGAGGATCAGAGCGGCCAGCAGGACCCAGAACCAGGGTCCTCTGAAGAAGTTGTTGGGTTTTTTCGCCGTGGCCAAGCCGCTGATCCTCCCGTGGATGGTTGTCCGGGCCCCCTCGAGCCCGTGCCCGCCCAGGGCCGGAGGTCCAGGGGACGCAGACCTACAATGTACAGCCCGGACTCGGGGTCGGGCCCCGGACGGGCCGGGAGTTCCCTGTCAGCGGACACCCGGCCCGGGAACCGCCGCGGCGCACGCCCGCCGGGGGCGCCGGCTCACTCGTAGACGTGCGGCGCCAGGGTCGCGATGCAGTCGAGGTTGCGGTACTTCTCGGCGTAGTCGAGCCCGTAGCCCACCACGAACTCGTTGGGGATGTCCCAGCCCACGTACTTGACGTCGATGGAGGTCTTCGCGGCCTCGGGCTTGCGCAGCAGGGCGCAGATCTCCACCGAGGCCGTGCCGCGGGACTCGAGGTTGGCGCGCAGCCAGGACAGGGTCAGGCCCGAGTCGATGATGTCCTCGACGATGAGCACGTCCCGCCCTGTGAGGTCCGTGTCCAGGTCCTTCAGGATGCGGACCACGCCCGAGGACTTGGTCCCGGAGCCGTAGGAGGACACGGCCATCCAGTCCATGGGGTACTGGCCCTGGAGCGCCCGGCACAGGTCGGCCATGACCATCACCGCACCCTTGAGCACGCCCACGAGCAGGACGTCCCGGCCCCGGTAGTCGGCGTCCACGGCGGCCGCCAGCTCGGCGATCCTCGTGTCGATGTCTTCCTTGCTGTACAGGACCTCGGTGAGATCCCCCTGGACGTCCTCAGCCTTCACGGCGCTCCTCGGGTGATGCGGATGCGGGTCGGGTGGCGCTCGCGGGCCGCGGGCGGACGAGCTCCAGGTGCCCCGGGCCACGGGTGCCCGCCGTCGGGCGGCGGCGCCACACCGACACCTTACCCGCCATCTGCACGGGCCCCGCGGCCCCGTGTCCCGCGGCGAACTCGTCCAGCGCGCCGAGCCGCTCGTAGGCCGGGGTCTGTCCGCCGGCGGCGACCACGGCCGCCGACAGGGCGCGGCGGCGCAGCGCGGGGTGCGCGGCCCGCACCGTGGCGAGGTCCAGGGCCAGGGAGCCGGGCAGCTCCGGGGCGGCGGCGCGGGCGCGCTCGAGCAGCTCCCCCGCGGCGCCGTCGAGGTAGTCCGCGTCGGGGCCGAGGATCGCGGCGGACCGGGCCAGGGCACGGGCCAGACCGGGGCCGAGCTCGTCCTCCAGCAGCGGGAGCACGCGGTGGCGGACCCGGGAGCGCATCAGGGTGGTGTCCCGGTTCGTGGGGTCGTGCCAGGGCTCGAGCTGCTCGGCGGCGCAGATCTCCAGGGTCTGCGCGCGGGAGAGGTCGAGGAACGGGCGGAGGTAGGTGACGCCGTCGAGCTCGCGCACGGGGGGCATCCCGGCCAGCGAGCGGGTGCCGGAGCCGCGGGCGAGGCCCAGCAGGACGGACTCCGCCTGGTCGTCCAGGGTGTGCCCGAGCAGCACGGCGTCGGCGCCCGTGCGCCCCACGACCTCCGCGATGCCCGCGTAGCGGGCGGTGCGGGCCGCCATCTCGGGGCCGCCCGCGTCCCGGCGCACGGTCACGGCCGTGACGACGACGGGCGCCAGCCCGGTCTGCTCGAGCGTGCGGGCGGCGCGGGCCGCGACCGCCGCGGAGTCCTCCTGGAGGCCGTGGTCGACCACCACGGCGCCCACGCGCAGCGTGCCGCGCCGGGCGAAGTGGGCCGCGGCGGCGGCCAGCGCGAGGGAGTCGGGGCCGCCGCTGCAGGCCACCAGCACGAGCGGGGGCTCCGCGGAGGTCCGGGGGACGTGCTGCCGGACGGAGTCGAGCACACGGCGCCGCCCCGCGGCGACGTCCGGGGACAGTCGGCCGCGGCGGGCGAACTGGGTCACCGGCGGGCGTCCTCGCGGTCGCTCGCGGCCTGCTGGTTCTGCGACTCCCGCACGGCCAGGCGCACGACCTTGGCGAGGGTCGGGGCGGTCTCGCCGAGCAGGTCCAGGGCGGCCTCGAGCTCGTGCCGCGGGACCACGTGGGCGAGGGCCGCGACGGCGTTGGTCTCGCTGTGGATGCCGGCCTGGATCTGCGTGGTCGACAGCACGGGCTGCGAGGCCTCGACCGCGGCGAGGACCTCCTCGATGTCCGGGGTGCCGATGCGCTGCTCCAGCATCACCAGGCGCTCGTAGACCGCCGGGTTGCCGATCTTGATCCGGCGGCCGCTGTTGAGCTGCGACAGCATGGGCGCGGAGAGGCCGAGGACCTCGGCCAGTCGCCGCTGCGTGATGCCGTAGGCCTGGACGACCGTGCCGAAGCGCTCCGACAGGGGCTGGCCGTACAGCTTGACCTGCTGTTCGATATTCTCTGTGCTCACGTAAAGATTTTGTCACACAAAGGTGATCCGACCTACCGCGTGTCGCGCTGTGACCGAGGTCTCCGAGGCGGGGCGCCCCACCCGTAATGTGTATGAATCTGCATGTCAAACGGGGGTGCGTGGTGTCTACCACATTCCCGGCGGCTCCGGGGCGGGGAGGAGCCGGCGCGGCGGTGCGCCCGGGCCCAGCACGCGCTCGATCCAGCGCTCCGGGGCGTGGATCTCGACCTCCGTGGGAAGGTGCTCCGGGGCCTCCCAGATCCGGTTGAACGACTCCAGCCCCACGGTCCCCACCACGGTCGTGACGAACCGCTGGCCGTCGCTGTACTGGCGCATCTTCGCGTCCATCCCGAGCAGGCGCCGGACGAAGCGGTCGAGGCTGCCCTGGAGCTCGGAGCGCCGCTCGAAGCGCCGCCGGATCGTCTTCACGGAGGGCACCACGGAGGCGTCCACCCCGTCCATCACGAAGTTCGCGTGCCCCTCGAGCAGGCTCATCACGGCGGTGAGGTGGGAGAGCACCTCCCGCTCCCGCCGCCCCATGAGCAGGCCCACCACGCCGAGGGAGGCCCGGGGCTCCTCCGCCCCCGCGCCGCGCCCGGGCAGGGAGCGGACCGCCTCCGTGAGCCGCGCCCCGAGGGTCTCGGCGTGCCCCATGAGGGAGTCGGCGAGCTCGTTGATCTGCTCGATCATGTGCTCGCGCAGCCACGGGGCCGCGGCGAACTGGACGCGGTGGGTCTGCTCGTGGAGGCAGACCCACAGCCGGAAGTCCTCCGGCTCGACGTTGAGCTCCCGCTCGACCGTGAGGATGTTGGGCGCGACGAGCATCAGCCGCCCGCCGGGGTGCCGCTGCGCGGCCACGGCGGAGACCAGCCCGGCGTACGGGTCGTACTGGCCCAGGACCTTCGCGGAGAGGAACCCGAGGACCGCCGCCATCTCCATGGCGGTGGCCGTGCCGCCGAGGGCGGTGGCGGCCGCGCCGAACTGCTCCGGGCGGCGCCGGCGCAGGGCCTCGACCGCCGGCTCCATGAGCACCTCGAAGGCCTGGGCGTTGGCCTTCGACCACCCGGCGCGGTCCACGACCAGCACGGTGGAGTCCCGCAGGTCCCGCGCCGCCTCGAGCCCGGTGATCCGGTGGACGTGGTCCACGGACGCCTCGGCGTGGCGGCGCATGGAGGCCACCGCCGCCTGCATGGCCCGGGCGGACATCCTCGGCCCCGGCGGCGTGAGCCGGGCGGCGGCTGAGGCCGCGAGGTCCCACCGGACGATCCCGGGCGCGTCCGTCTCCGGCGGTCGTTGTGCTGCGCTCATGGCCTCATGCAACCACACGCGCCTGGGAGCGCCCGGCGCGGGCCGTCACAGGAGGGCCAGGGCCGCCACCGCGCGGTCCACGGCGTCCCGGGCGGCGGCGGGGTCGGCGACCTCGTTGAGCACCACGGAGAACGTCAGCAGCCGCCCCCCGTCCGTGCTGACGTGCCCGCTGAGGGCGACCACGGAGTTCAGCGTGCCTGTCTTCGCCCGCGCCAGGCCTCGCCCGGGGCGCTCGGCGTCGTCGTCGAACCGGCCGGCGAGGGTCCCGCTGCCGCCGGCCACCGGGAGCGCCCGGGCGCCGGGGGTCAGCGCCCCCGTGGGGTCGGTGACCATGGCCCGCACGACCTGCTCGAGCGCGCGGGCGGGGATGCGGTTGCGCAGGGACATCCCGGACGCGTCGGAGAGCACGGCGCCCGGCGCCGGGACGCCGTGCGCCTCGAGCGCCGCGGCCGCGGCGGCACGGCCGCCGGCGATGCTCGCGGGCCGGTCCGCGGCCCGGGCCGCGAGCCGCGAGAGGACCTCGGCGAGGTGGTTGTCGGAGTCCTGCAGCATGAGCTCGGCCTGCTCGGCGAGGGTCGCGGACTCGACGGCGGCCAGCTCGGCCGCACCCTCGGGCGCCCGGCCGGGCGCGACCGCGGGGACGGAGGGCGCCCCGCCCCCGGGGAGCCGGGCCGCGAGCTCGGCCGCGAAGACCTCGGCGACGTCCTGCGCCGCGTCCACGGGCCGCTCCGCCGACGGCCCCTCCCCCGCGGGCACGCGGTGGGACCAGAACGCCATGGGCGCCACCGGCCCGATCTGCCCCGCCGCGACGTCACCCGCGGCCCAGTCCTCGTTGACGTCCGGTCCGGCGAACAGGCTCGCGTCCCACCGCACGGCGGTGGGCCCGGCCGCCCCGCGCTCGGCGAGCGCCTCGGCCGTCGCCTGCGCCAGGGTCCGGATCCCGGCCCGGCCCAGCACGGCGTCCGGGTCGGAGCCGCCCGGGCTCAGCAGGGTGTCCCCGCCGGCCACCAGCACCACCGTGCCCGGCTCCGGCCCCTCGACCACCGTGGTGCGCAGGCGCCGGCCGGGGTCGGCGTGGGTGAGCAGGGACAGCGCCGTGACGAGCTTCTGGTTGGAGGCCGGGACCAGGGGCGCGTCCGCGTCCCGCTCGAGCAGCGGCTCCCCGGTGAGGGCGTCGGCCACGAGGACGGAGCGCCGTCCGGCGGTGCCTGCGAGCACGGGCTCCACCGCCGCGGCCACCTCGGCGGCGCCGGGCACGGGGGCGGCCGGGTCGGGGGGAACGGCCCCGGCGGGGGCGGGCGCCTCCGCGGGGAGGACTCGGGCCGCCGGGAGGTCGTTCCCGGCCAGGCCCAGCGCGGGGGCCCAGTGGGGGTGCAGCCAGCCCGCCACGCCCACGCAGCCGGCGGCGAGCAGCGCCGTCAGGGCGCGGTGACCGGGGCCCGGACGGGCCCGCGGCCGCCGTCGCCCGGCGGGGGGACCGTGGCGTCGGGGACTGCTCATGCCCCCATTGTGGCCCGGTCCGCGGCGCCGCGGCGGACCGGCGCCGGCCCCGGAGCGGCGCCGCGGCGGGCCGGGCGCGGCCCCGTGGCGGGCCGGACGGTTACCGCCGCCCGCGGGGCCGCCGCTATCGTGGGTCTCGGATCTGCCCCACCCCGCCCGGGTGGTGCGGCCGCGCTCGGCCGCTGTCAGCCCTTTCCGGCCCTTCCGGGCCCATCCAGCACGAGGAGAAGCACCATGGAGTTGGACGTCACCATCGAGATCCCCCGGGGATCGCGCGTCAAGTACGAGATCGACCACGAGACCGGCCGCCTCCGCCTGGACCGCGTCCTGTTCACGTCGATGCAGTACCCCGCGCACTACGGCTACTTCGAGGACAGCCTGGGCGAGGACGGCGACCCCCTGGACGCCCTCGTGCTCCTGGACTTCGAGATCGTCCCGGGCGTGCTCGTGGAGTCGCGCCCCATCGCCGTGTTCAACATGAACGACGAGGCCGGCGGGGACGCGAAGATCCTGTGCGTGTCCACGGACAAGCGCTACGACCACATCCAGGGTCTCGACGACATCGACGAGTACAAGCTCAAGGAGATCCAGCACTTCTTCGAGCGCTACAAGGACCTCGAGCCCAACAAGTGGGTCAAGGGCGAGGGCTGGGAGGGCCGGGAGACCGCCGAGCGCCTCGTCGAGGAGGCCCGCGAGCGCTTCGAGCAGTCCCACTACGACTCGGCCGCCGAGGCCGAGGAGAAGGCCCCGTCCACCGACTGAGCGGACGGGCACGCGCGGGGGCCGGGGACCGGAGGGTCCCCGGCCCCCGCGCGTTCGGGGCCCCGGGCCCGACCCGGGTCGGCGCGTGACGTGCGCCCTACAGGGATTCCATGAATTTCGTTATATTGGGATCGGCCGGCTCAGCCGGCCCGACGGCCCCAGGATGCATCCCCCCATCGGCATCCGGGCCGCCGACCGGGATCGAGGTCGCCGGAGCGCACCCGCGAGGTGCCCGGTGGCGGCGGGGGTCCCCCCACCCGCGCCGCATCCCATCGATCTCTCCCGGTCCATCCCGGCGGGCCGGTCACCGGCCCCCGGGAGTCGGCCGGCAGGTCCGAGGACCTGCCGGCCGATCCCCGTCCTGCGCTGCCGGTCCCGCCCTCCTTGTGACGTCCGGTCCCTGTGGTTCGATGGACGCGGACCCGGGACGGACCCGGCGCCGTCGGAAGGATGCGCATGTTCCTGCTGGGCCCCGAGGCGGACCTCGTCTTCTCCGCGAGCGACCTGGTGCGCGCGGCCGAGTGCCCCTACGCGAGCCTGTGCGTCCTGGACGAGAAGCTGGGGCGGGCGCCGCGCCGGGCCCCGGAGCGGGACGCGATGCTCGCCCGCACGGCCGAGCTGGGCGACGCCCACGAGCACCGGGTCCTGGCCGCGCACCTGGCGGCGTTCGGCCCGTGGGACGCGGCGACCGGACGGGGGGTGCACGAGGTCGAGCCGGCCCGGCGGATGGACCGGGACGAGCTGACCGCCAAGCACGCCGAGTCCCTGGACGCCCTGCGCGCGGGCGCCGACGTGGTCTTCCAGGCCTCCTTCTTCGACGGTGCCTTCCACGGCCGCGCCGACTTCCTCGTCCGCCGCCCGGACGGCGCGTACGCGGTGCACGACACCAAGCTCGCCCGGCACGCCAAGGTCACCGCCCTGCTCCAGCTCGCCGCCTACGCCGACCAGCTCGAGCGGGCCGGGGTGGACGTGGCCCCCGAGGTCACCCTGGTCCTCGGCGACCAGCGGGAGGCGGTCTTCCCCGTCTCCGAGCACCTGGCGGTCTACCGCGAGCGCCGGGAGCGCTTCGTCGCGGCCGCCGCCGCGCACCGGGCGCGGCCCGGGCCCGTGGACTGGCAGGACGACGACGTCGCCCGCTGCGGCCGGTGCGAGCACTGCGCCCGGGCCGTCGCCGAGCACCGGGACCTGCTGCTGACGGCGGGGCTGTCCGTGCGGGTGCGCCGCACGCTGCGCGACCGGCACGGCGTGCGCACCGTCGACGAGCTCGCGCTGCTGGAGGACCGGCGGCTCCCCGCCGCGCTGCGGCGGCTGCGGGACCAGGCGGCCATGCAGACCGGCCGGGGCGGGGAGGACGGCTCGGTCGAGTACCGGAAGGACGGGGGGACCCGCCGGATCGCCTACCGGGTCACGGCCACGGACCCCGTGCGGCGGCTGCCCGCCCCGGACGCCGGGGACGTGTTCTTCGACTTCGAGGGCGACCCGCTGTGGCAGGACCCGGGGGACGCGACGTCCTGGGGGCTCGAGTACCTGTTCGGCGTCGTGGAGCAGCCCCCGGAGCCCGGCGCCGCCCCCGTCTTCCGGCCGTTCTGGGCGCACTCCCGGGCCCAGGAGCGGGACGCGCTCCGGGCGTTCCTCGACTACGTGGCCGAACGGCGCCGGCGCTTCCCCGGCATGCACGTCTACCACTACGCGAACTACGAGAAGGCGGCCCTGCGCCGGCTCTCGCTCGTGCACGCCGTGGGCGAGGACGCCGTGGACGAGCTGCTGCGCGAGAACGTGCTGGTGGACCTCTACGACACGGTGCGGGGAAGCCTGCGGCTGTCGGAGAGCTCGTACTCCATCAAGAAGCTGGAGCCGCTCTACATGGGCGAGCACCTGCGCACCGGGGACGTCGTGGACGCCGGTGCGTCGGTGGTCGCCTACGCCGACTGGTGCACGGCCCGGGCGGCCGGGCGGGAGGAGGACGCGGCGCGGCTGCTGGCCGGGATCGCCGACTACAACGCCTACGACTGCCTCTCGACCCTGCGGCTGCGGGACTGGCTGCTGGGCCTCGCCGGGATCTCCCCGGACCCGGCGGACCACCCGCCGCGCCCCGCCCAGGAGCGGCTCGAGCTGCCCGAGGAGCTGCCGGACGCCGGGATGACCGGTGCCGAGCAGCGCCTGCACGAGCACCTGGACGACCCGTCCGCGCGGGACGTCCTGACCGAGGAGCAGCGCACGGCCGTCGCGATGGTCGCCTCCGCCACCGGCTACCACCGGCGCGAGCGCAAGCAGTACTGGTGGTCCCACTTCGACCGCCTCGAGGGCCCCGTGGAGGACTGGGAGGACACCCGCGACGTGTTCGTGGTCCGGCGCGCGGAGGTCCTGGAGGACTGGGCGAAGGACCCGGGCAAGCGCAGCAGCGCCGCACCCACCCGGCTCCTGCGCCTCGCGGGCCGGTTCGGCGAGGGCTCCACCCCCAGACCCGGCACCGCCGGGCTGTTCCTGATGTACGGGGCCCCCGTGCCCGCGCACCTGGCCGAGGACGCCGCCCCGCGCGGCAGCGGCCGCGCCGGGGACTGGACCGCCGCCCTCGAGCACGTCGAGGAGCACGAGGACGGCACGGCGGTGCTCACCGTGCGCGAACGGCTCAAGAAGCCGCGGGACGCCCCGGCCCCCGAGCCCTGGGCGGAGCTGCCGATCGCACTGGGCCCGGCCCAGCCGATCGCCACCCGCTCCCTCGAGGAGTCCCTGCAGACCCTCGCCGCCCGCACGGCCGACGCCCTGCCGGAGCTCCCGCGGCAGCCCGGCCTCGAGCTGCTGCAGCGCCGGGCGCCGCGGCCCGCGGACGGCAGCCCCCTGCCCCGCCCGCACGACGGCCCCGACGGCACGATCGACGCCGTGGTGCGTGCCCTGCGCTCGCTCGACCGCAGCTTCCTCGCCGTCCAGGGGCCCCCGGGCAGCGGCAAGACGTTCCTCGGCTCCCACGTGATCGGCCGGCTCGTGGAGGCCGGCTGGCGGATCGGCGTGGTGGCGCAGTCCCACGCCGTCGTCGAGAACCTCCTCACCGGGGTGCTCGAGAAGGGCGGGGTCGCCCCCGAGCGCGTCGGCAAGAAGCCGCCCTCGGGCCGGCCCGCGGACCGGGAGACGCCGTGGCGCGACGTCCCGGGGAAGGACTTCGCCGCGTTCCTGGCGGACGGCGGCGCCGTGGTGGGCGGCACCGCGTGGGACTTCTCCAACGCCAAGCACCTCGAGGACGAGGCCCTGGACCTGCTCGTGGTCGACGAGGCCGGGCAGTACTCGCTGGCCAACACCCTGGCCGTGTCCCGGGCCGCGCGGCGCCTGCTGCTGCTGGGCGACCCGCAGCAGCTGCCGCAGGTCTCGCAGGGCACCCACCCCCTGCCCGTGGACGAGTCGGCGCTGGGCTGGCTCTCCCACGGCTCGCCCACCCTGCCCGCCGAGCACGGCTACTTCCTGGACCGCACGTGGCGGATGCACCCGGCCCTGTGCGAACCGGTCTCCGAGCTCTCCTACGCCGGGCGGCTCGGGTCCGCCCCGGCCGCGGGCCGCCGAGAGCTCACCGGCGTGGCCCCGGGCCTGCGCACCTGCTACGTCGAGCACACCGGCAACCGCACGGCCTCCCCCGAGGAGGCCCGGCGCGTCGTGGAGCTGGTGCACGAGTTCGCCGGGACGCCGTGGCGCTCCGGTCCGGGGGCACCCCCCGTGCCGCTGGCGCCCGAGGACGTGCTCGTGGTGGCCGCGTACAACGCCCAGGTCGATTTGATCGGCCGGGAGCTCGCCGCCGCGGGCCTGCGGGACGAGGACGGCGGCGGGGTCCGGGTGGGCACCGTCGACCGGTTCCAGGGCCAGGAGGCCCCCGTCGTGATCGTGTCGATGGCCGCCTCCGCGGCCGACGGCCCCCGCGGGATGGAGTTCCTGCTCTCCCCCAACCGGCTCAACGTGGCGGTCTCCCGGGGGCAGTGGTGCGCCGTGGTGGTGCGCTCCCCCGCCCTGACGGACTACCTGCCCGCCACCCCGGAGGCGCTGCAGGTGCTCGGCCGCTTCACGCGGCTGTGCCGCCGCGGACGGCCCGCGGGGCTGCCGTGAGCACCGAGCGCGTGCCCTACGTCCTGCACTTCGAGTCCAGGACGGTGGTGCTCGGCGAGCCGGCCCACCTGGAGGAGCTGGACGCCCTGCTGCGGCGCGCCGACGTCCGGACCCGCCCCACCTACTGGCACGGCATGCACCAGGACGATCCCGGGGCGGCGCTCAACAGCGTGGGCACCGACCTCACCGCGGAGCAGTTCTGGGACCGCGTGGACGCCGGGGCGTTCGCCGCCGCCCGGTGGCCCGTGGACCTCGACGGCCCGCTCTACCTCCCGGCGCCGCCCGCGTGGCTGCAGCAGGCCCGGGCGTGGGAGTACGACCCCCTGGCGCCGGCCCTGGGCGCGGCGGCACCGGGCGGGTGGCTGCGGGTCCCGGGCTGGGCCGGGACCGAGAACAACGACGCCGGGGTGGCCGTGGGACTGCTCCAGCTGACCGACCCGGACTCCTTCTGGGTGCTCGGCTCCGACGCCGACCTGGCGGAGGTCGCCGCCACGGCCAAGGAGCTGGCCTCGTTCCGGCAGGGCTTCGACCGGCTCACCGCCTACTTCGGCCCCGACGACCGCATCGGCTGCCTGCGCCTGCCCGTGGTGTGCCGGGAGCCCCTCGAGGACGAGCTCATCGTGCAGGGGGTCGACATCGAGCCGCGGTTCTGGGAGTGAGTCCCCGCCGCGCCCCCGCTCCCCCGCGGCCCCCGTGCCCGATACTGGGACCGTGTACGTCGTGACCCTGGACCAGCGCCGCCGCGAGGCGGGCGACCTCGTGCCGGGCCTCCTGCGCCGCCTCGCGGACCTCGAGACCGTGGTGCCGTTCCAGCGCGCCCGGGCGCACGCGGTGCAGGGCATCACCGCCGATCCCGGCGCCGCGGTCGCGGCCGCGCTCGCCGGTCTGCGCGGATCGGCCTGGAGCGTGGGGGTCGGGGTGGGGCCGGTCCGGCTGGAGACGGCGACCGACCCGGAGGGCCGGACGGGCCTGCGCGCCGACGGCCCCGGGACGGCGCACGCGCGCGCCGCCGCCGAGGCCGCCGCGGGCCGGGTGCCGGTGCGCGTGGTCGCCGAGGACGCGCCCGCCGCGGCGCAGGCGCAGGCCGTGCTGCGGCTGCTGGGCCGGATCGTGGCGGAGCGCAGCGACGCGGAGTGGCGCGTGGTCGACCTGCTCGTGCCGGGGGCCCGCGGCCAGCAGAAGGCCGTGGCCGCCGAGCTCGGCATCTCCCCGCAGGCGGTCTCCAAGGCGGTGGCCCGCTCCCTGTGGCAGGAGGAGCAGGACGCCCGGCCCGCGGCGGCCCGGCTGCTGGGCCTGTGCGAGCCGGCCCGGGGCGGCCCGGCGGGCGGGGCTCAGGGCTCGACGATGAACCCCTCGGAGATCATCCACTCGTAGGCGACGTCGGCCGGGTCCCGCCCCTCGACGTCCACCTGCCGGTTGAGCTCCTGCATCACGTCGTCGGTGAGCGCCGCGGCGATCGGCTCCAGGACCTGCTCGAGCGCGGGGAACTCGTCCAGCAGCTCCGTGCTGAAGACGGGGGCGGCGTTGTAGGCGGGGAAGAACTGCCGGTCGTCCTCGAGCACGGTCAGGTCCAGGGCCGGGATGCGGCCGTCCGTGGAGAAGACCTCCCCGAAGTTGCACTCCCCGTCGTCGGTCGCCGAGTAGATCGCGCCGGTGTCGTAGATGCCGATGTTGCCCTCGGGCACCTCGCTGCCGCGGTCCAGGTCGTAGTGGGCCAGCAGGGGGGTCATCCCGTCGCTGCGGGAGTTGAACTCCGACTCCACGCAGAACGTCCGCTCGGCCACCGGCAGGTCCGCGATGTCCGAGACGGTCGCCAGGTCGTTGGCCTCGGCGTACTCGGAGCGCACGGCCATGGCGTAGGTGTTGTTGAGGGCCGCCGGGGCGCCCCACGTCAGCCCGTTGCCGAGGTCCTCCTCGTACACGGCCCGCCACTGCTCCTGCTGGTCCGGGATGCCCTCCGCCCGCCCGAGGTAGGTCAGCCAGGCCGTGCCGGTGTACTCGAAGGTGAGATCGGCGTCCCCGGAGAGCATGAGCTCGCGCACCGGCTGGGACCCGGGCACGTTGGTGATGTCCTCGGTCTCGAAGCCGGCGGCCTGCACCGCGAGCACCCCGATCTTGCCGAGGATCAGCTGCTCGGTGAAGTTCTTGGACGTCACCCGCACCTCGGTCCCCTCCGCGCCCTCGACGGGCCGGATGGAGCCGGGCGCGGCGTCGGGCACGTAGGCCGTGGACGGCTCGAGCCCGCAGCCGGTCAGCAGCAGGCCGGCGCAGGAGAGCAGCAGGGCGCCGCCGGCGGCGCGGGAGGTTCTCATCGCAGTCCCTTCGGCCGCGCGACGTGCTCCACGACACGGCCGACCCAGTCGATGGCGAGGGCGAGCAGCGCCACGAGGATCGAGCCGGCGATCAGCACCCGCACGAGGTTGAGGTTGACCCCGGTGGTGATCAGCAGCCCGAGCCCGCCACCGTTGATGAACGTGGCGAGGGTCGCGGTGCCGACCACCAGGATCAGGGCGGTGCGCACGCCGGCCAGCATGACGGGCACGGCCAGGGGCAGCTCGACCCGGAATAGGACCGCGGCGGCGCTCATCCCCATGCCCCGGCCCGCCTCGACGAGGCTGCGGTCCACCCCGTCGAGGCCCACCATCGTGTTCTTCAGGACGGGCAGGATCGCGTAGACGATCAGGGCGACCACGGCCGCCCGGAAGCCGAAGCCGAACCAGAAGGCGAACAGGACGACGAGGCCCACCGCCGGGGCGGCCTGGCCGACGTTCGCCAGCGCGATGACCGGGCCCGTGAGGAAGCGCAACGGTCTGCGGGTCAGGAGGATGCCGACCGGGATCGCGATGAGCAGGACCACCACCGTGGCCACGACCGTCAGCTGCAGGTGCTCCAGGGTCAGGGCCCACAGCGATGCGGGGCTCAGGGTCACGGCCTCCGTCTCGGTGAGCTCCGCCGTGGTCAGCCAGAGCACGAGCAGGCCCAGCGCCGCGAGGATCGCCACGGGCTGCAGGAGCAGGCCCTTCCAGGTGCGCTGGTCCGGGTCGGCCGCGGCCGGGCGTGACACGGGGTCGTCGGCGGGCTCCGGCTCCGCGGCGGCGGGGCGCTCGGTCTGTGCGCTCATCGGTCCCCGCCTCCCGGGCTCGCGCTGACCGCGGGCATCTCACCCGTGTTGTGGCCGAGGGGCGCGTCCTCCGCGGCCACGGCCCGGCGGGCCTCGGTGATCGCGGCCATGACGGTCTCGACGTAGATGACGCCCTCGAACCGGTCCCGCGGCCCCACCACGAGCGCCGCCCCCGTGCTGGAGACGAGCATGGTGTCCAGCGCGTCGTTGAGCGTGGAACTCGTGCCGACCAGGGGCAGGCGGTCGTTGCGCTCCCCGGGGACGGTCCCGAAGCGCTCGAGCTGCCGGCGGGAGGGCCAGGACAGCGGCCGGCCGCGCTCGTCGACGACGACGACGTCCCGGGTGCCCGCCTCGTCGATCCGCCCGAGCACCGCCCGGACGTCCTCGCCGGGACGGGTGGTCACCGCGGGGACGAGGTCGACCTCCCGGACCCGGGTGAGGGTGAGCTGCTTGAGCCCCGCGCCCGAGCCGATGAAGTCCTCCACGAAATCGTCGGCCGGTTCCGCCAGGACGCGCTCCGGGGCGTCGTACTGGACGATCCGGGCGCCCTCGTCGAAGACCGCGATCCAGTCGCCGAGCTTGACCGCCTCGTCGAAGTCGTGGGTCACGCACACGATGGTCTTCTGCAGCTCGTGCTGGATGTTGATGAGCTCGTCCTGGAGCCGCTGGCGGGTGATGGGGTCCACGGCCCCGAACGGCTCGTCCATGAGCAGCACGGGCGGGTCCGCGGCCAGGGCGCGGGCCACCCCGACGCGCTGCTGCTGACCCCCGGAGAGCTCTCTCGGGTACCGGTCGCGGTAGACGGCCGGGTCGAGGGAGACGAGCTCGAGCAGCTCGTCCACGCGGGCGGCGATGCGCTGCTTGTCCCAGCCGAGCATCTTCGGGACCATGCCGATGTTGGTGGCCACGCTCATGTGCGGGAACAGCCCGCCGGCCTGGATCACGTAGCCGATGCCGCGGCGCAGCTCGTCGCCGTTCATCGAGGTCACGTCCTGGCCGTCGATGACGATCCGGCCCTCGGTGGGTTCGATGAGCCGGTTGATCATCTTCAGCGTGGTGGTCTTGCCGCAGCCGGAGGGGCCCACGAGCATGACGATGCTGCCCGCGGGGATCTCGAGCGTCAGGCCGTCGACCGCGGCCTTGGCCTGCCCGGGGTAGCGCTTGGAGACGTTCTCCAGTAGGATCCGGGCCCCGGTGACGGAGGAGTCTGTGCGGGGGGTGGTCATGGAGTCAGACACGGATACCTCGCGATGTGGTGAGCCGGCCGAGCAGCACGAGCAGCCCGTCCAGGATGAGTGCGACGACGATGACGGCCACGACGCCGGTGACGACCGACGCGAAGGAGTTGGCGCCCCCGAGCCGCGACAGGCCCGAGAAGATGAAGCCGCCCAGGCCGGGGCCGAGCACGTAGGCGGCGATGGCGGCCACGCCCATCACCATCTGCGCCGAGACCCGCATGCCGGCCTGGATGACCGGCCACGCCATCGGCAGCTCCACGCGCAGGAAGGTCGCCGCCCTGCTCATGCCGAGCCCGCGCGCCGCCTCAACGGTGGCCTGCGGGACCCCGGCGAGCCCCACGAGCGCGTTGCGCAGGACGGGGAGGACGGCGAAGAAGGTGACGACGACGACGGCGGGGGCCACCCCGAACCCCAGCGGGGCGATCAGCAGGCCGATGAGCGCGAAGGACGGGATGGTCAGCCCCACGGCCGAGACGTTGTTGGCCACGGTCGTGAGCCGGGGCGAGCGGTAGCACAGCGCCGCGAGGGCCACCGCCAGGACCGTGGCCAGGACCAGGCACTGGACCACCAGGGAGAAGTGCTGCCAGCTGGCGAAGAGGATCTGTTCCCACCGGTCGGAGACGTACTCGATCACGGCACACCCTTCGGTCGTCGTCGATGACGTGGTCACCCGGCCTGGCAAGAAGGCTAGCACTCCGTTCTCATGGAGATGGCCCGGATCACACCTGCCCGAGCGCCGTCGGGGCTGTTGTCGGGCGGCGCGCCCGTTGGCAGACTCGGGGCATGACAGAGCCCCGGGACAGGTACGACGTGGTGGTGATCGGCGGTGGTCCGGTCGGCGAGAACGCGGCCGACCGCGTGGTGCGGGGCGGGCTGAGCGCCGCGCTCGTCGAGGCGGAGCTCGTGGGCGGGGAGTGCTCCTACTGGGCGTGCACGCCCTCGAAGGCGCTGCTGCGCCCGGGCGCGGCCCTCGAGGCCGCCCGCGGAGTGGCCGGGGCGGCCGAGGCCGTCACCGGCCCGCCGGACGCGGCGGCGGTGCTGCGCCGCCGGGACGGGTTCGCGGCGCACTGGGACGACACCGGCCAGGCGGAGTGGCTGGCCGGGGCCGGCGTGGACCTGGTCCGGGGCCGGGGCGCGCTGGCCGGGCCCCGGCGGGTCCGGGTCACCGCCGAGGACGGCGGCGTCCGGGTGCTCGAGGCCCGGCACGCCGTGGTGCTGGCCACGGGCTCGCGGCCGGTCGTGCCCCCGGTCCCGGGTCTCGGGGACGTGCCGTTCTGGGGCACGCGCGACGCCACCGCCGCCCAGGAGGTCCCCGGGTCCCTGGCGGTGCTCGGCGGGGGCGTGGCCGGCACGGAGCTCGCGCAGGCCTTCGCCCGCCTGGGCTCCCGGGTCACGGTGGTCGCCCGCAGCCGGCTGCTGAGCGTCTTCCCGTCCACCGCCGCGCGGCTGGTCGCCGAGGCCCTCGACGCCGAGGGCGTCACGGTCGTCGAGGGGCGGGCCACGGAGCGGGTCCGGTCCGCCGGCGGCGGTGTCGAGCTCGACCTCGAGGGCGGCGGGACCGTGTCCGCGGAGCAGCTGCTGGTGAGCACGGGGCGGCGGCCCGCGCTCGCGGACCTGGGCCTCGAGGAGCTCGGCCTGGACCCCTCCGCGCTGCGGGTCGACGGCTCGGGCCTCGTGGCGGGTGCGGAGGGCGGCTGGCTCTACGCCGCCGGGGACGCGGCGGGCGGGCCCCTGCTGACCCACCAGGGGAAGTACCAGGCGCGCGCCGTCGCGGACGCGGTCGTGGCGCGCGCGGCCGGCCGGCTGGGAGCGTCCGCGCCCCCGTGGTCCCCGTACGCGTCCACGGCCGACGGGTGCGCCGTCCCGCAGGTGGTCTTCACCGACCCCGCGGTGGCCTCCGTGGGCCGCTCCGCCGAGCAGGCCCGCACGGACGGCCTCGAGGTGGACGTCGTGGAGCACGCCATCGACGTGGCCGGAGCGCTCCTGCACCGCGACGACTACCGGGGCTGGGCCCAGCTCGTGGTCGACCGCCGGCGCCGGACCCTCGTGGGCGCGACCTTCGCCGGCCCGGACGTGACGGAGCTGCTGCACGCGGCGACCGTCGCCGTGGTCGGCGAGGTGCCGCTGGAGCGGCTCTGGCACGCGGTGCCCGTCTTCCCCACCATCAGCGAGGTCTGGCTGCGGCTGCTCGAGGAGTACGGGCTCTGAGCCGCCGGGCTCAGAGCAGGGAGCGCAGGATCCGGGCGACGCCGTCCTCGTAGACCGTGTGCGTCACCTCGTGGCACGCGGCCGCGACCTCGTCCGGGGACTGGCCCATGGCCACGCCGCGGGCGGCCCAGTCGAGCATCTCGATGTCGTTGCGGCCGTCGCCGACGGCGACCGTGTGGGACGGGTCCACGCCGAGCCGGCGGCGGATCTGCTCCAGGGCGCTGGCCTTGGAGACGCCGTTGGCGGCGATGTCGAGCCAGGCGCTCCAGCCCACGGAGTACGTGACGCCGCGCAGCCCGGCCTCGTCGATCGCCCGGGCGAACTCCTCCGGGGTGTGCTCCGTGCTGTACACCACCATGCGCACGGCCTTCATCCGCGCCAGCTGGTGCAGGTCCACGCCGATCGCCTCGATGCCGAAGGACGCGTCCTGGAAGCGCTCCGTGGAGTAGAAGGACCCGTCCTCGGTCTCGAGGGCGAACTTCGCGGTGGGCAGACGCTGCTCGAGGGCCTCGAGGGCCTGGCCGGGGTCGAAGGAGACGCACTCGAGCACCCGGTGGTACGCCGGCAGCTCCGGGTCCAGCTCGAGCGTCATGCCGCCGTTGGAGCACACGGCGTAGCCGCGCTCCTGGCCGATGAGCTCCACCACGGGCAGGGTCGCCCCCTTGGAGCGCCCGGTGGAGATGACCACGTGGTGGCCGGCCGCCAGCACGGCCTGGGCCGCCTCGCGCACCGGCCGGGACATGTGGCCGTCGTGGTCGACGAGCGTGCCGTCGACGTCGAGGGCCACCAGGTACTGGACGCCCGCCTCCTTCTTCCACCCGTTCGAGCGGGGAGGCTGGACCTTGAGGGGGATCCGGACGTCGGCGGCGGAGCGCGCGGGCGCGGTGGTGCCGCCGGCCGTGTCGCTGAGGTCCTCCGAGTGCTCGACCTTCAGCGGGACGGTGGAGTTGATGCCGACGAGTTCGTGCTGGTCCTCGGTGCCAGCGGTCTTTTCTTTTGTCATGCGGGACATGGTGCCACATCACACCGACAGGATGGCCGAGATGTCGATGTGAGATGAACGGGAGCCGAACGCCTCCCGGCGGCTCAGCGCCGGACGGGGATGGTCTCCTGGCCGCGCAGGTAGGGCCGCAGCGCCTCGGGGACGCGCACCGACCCGTCGGCCTGCTGGTGGGTCTCGAGGATGGCGGCCAGCCAGCGGGTGGTCGCCAGCGTCCCGTTGAGGGTGGCCACCGTGCGGGTGCCGCCCTTGCGGACCTTGCCGGCGGCGTCCGTGGTCTCGGGCAGCCGCTCCCGGATGTTGAGCCGCCGCGCCTGGTAGGTGGTGCAGTTCGACGTGGAGGTCAGTTCCCGGTACTTGCCCTGGGTGGGGACCCAGGCCTCGCAGTCGAACTTGCGGGCCGCGGAGGTGCCGAGGTCCCCGGCGGCGGTGTCGATCACCCGGTAGGCGAGCTCGCACTTGGCGAGCATCTCCTCCTCCCACGCGAGCAGCCGCGCGTGCTCCGCCTCCGCGTCCTCCGGGGAGCAGTAGACGAACATCTCGAGCTTGTTGAACTGGTGCACGCGGATGATGCCCCGGGTGTCCCTGCCCCCGGAGCCGGCCTCGCGGCGGTAGCAGGAGGACCAGCCGGCGTAGCGCAGCGGGCCGTCGGAGAGGTCGAGGATCTCGTCGGCGTGGTAGCCCGCCAGGGGGACCTCGGAGGTGCCCACGAGGTACAGCTCGTCCTTGCCCACGTGGTAGATCTCGTCGGAGTGGGCGACGTCGAAGCCCGTGCCGCTCATGATCTCGGGGCGCACGAGGTTCGGGGTGGTCATGGGGACGAAGCCGTTGTCCAGCGCCTGGTCCTGGCCCATGAGCAGCAGGGCGGTCTCGAGCCGGGCGACGTCGCGCTTGAGGAAGTAGAACCGGGCGCCGGAGACCTTGGACCCCCGCTCCATGTCGATGCCGTCCACGAGCTCGCCGATCTCCAGGTGGTCCCTGGGCTCGACGCCCTCCGCGGCGAAGTCGCGGGGCTCCCCGACGGTCCGGAGCAGGACGAAGTCGTCCTCCCCGCCCGTGGGGACGCCGTCGAGGACGAGGTTGTCGACGACCGCGACGAGCTCGTCCTGACCGGCACGGGCGGCCTCCGCGGCCGCCTGCGCCTCCTTGACCCGGGCGGCCAGCTCCTTGACCTCGGCGAGCAGCGCCTGCTTCTGCTCGCCCTGGGCCCGGGCCACCTGCTTGCCGAAGGCGTTCTGCTCGGCCCGCAGGGACTCGTACTCGGTGATCAGCCGGCGGCGCTCGACGTCCGCCTCCAGGATCCGGTCGATCAGGGTGTCGTCCGCCCCGCGGGCACGCTGCGAGGCGCGGAAGACGTCGGGGTTCTCACGGAGCTGGTTGATGTCGATCACCCTGACAGGGTACCCAAGTCCTCCGGACGCGACGGGGGTTAGGGTGGAGGCCCGTCGCGATCCGCCCGGCGCCGCGGGCCCGCGGCGCCGTGCCGCGGCGCCACCGCCCCACCGCACGGCGCCACCGGTCCCCGGCGCCGCAGAACCGAGGAGTCCTTCCGTGACCGCCACTCCCGTGGCCCCCAAACGGGTCGCCGTCGTCATCAACCCCATCAAGGCCGACGCGGACGTCGCCCGCGACGCCGTGATCATCGGGTGCCGCAAGGGCGGGTTCCCCGACCCCGTGTTCTACGAGACCGCGGAGGACGACCCGGGCTCCTCGATGACCCGCGAGGCGCTCGAGCAGGGCGCCGACCTCGTCATCGCCGCCGGCGGCGACGGCACCGTCCGGGCCGTGGCGGAGGCGCTGGTCGGCCACGACACCCCGCTGGGCCTCATCCCGCTGGGCACCGGCAACCTCCTGGCCCGCAACCTGGGCGCCGACCTGGGCGATCCCCACCGCAACGTGGACATCGCGCTCTTCGGCGCGGAGCGGGCCATCGACATGGCCACGTTCCGCGTGGAGCTCGAGGACGGGACCGTGGGGGACCACGCGTTCTGCGTCATGGGCGGGGCGGGCTTCGACGCCCAGATCATGACGGACACCCGGGACGAGCTGAAGAAGCTGGTCGGCTGGGCGGCCTACGGGGAGGCCGGGGTCCGGCACCTGATCGCGCCCCCGCGGTGGGCCCGCTTCCGGATCGACGACGGCGAGTGGCAGAGCCGCCGCGTCCGCTCCGTGATGGCCGCCAACTGCGGGATCCTCACCGCGGGCCTGATCCTGGTGCCGCAGGCCAAGATCAACGACGGCCTGCTGGACCTCGTGGTGATGTCCCCGCGCAGCACGCTGGAGTGGGCGCTGATGGCCGCCAAGGTCGTGTTCCGGCAGCGGCGCGACCTGCCCGTGATCGAGTTCTTCGCCGCGAAGAAGGTGCGCGTGGAGTTCCACGAGCCCATCGAGTCCCAGATGGACGGGGACGGCACCGGGCTGATCAACGGGTTCGAGTCCGAGATCCTCCCGGGCGCGCTCTCCGTGCGGGTTCCGCCCTCCCAGGGCGACTGACCCGCACGGGCGCCCGGGCCCCGCGGGTCAGTCGGCGGGATCGGGCCGGCGGCTCAGGCCCGCCACGAACGCGGCCACGAGGGCGAGCACGGCCAGTCCCACGGCCACGAGCGGGCCCTGCCCGCGGTCCGTGACCGAGGCGACCGGCTCCGGGACGACCCGGGAGGCCGGCACGAGGTCGAGGGCGTCGGCGGTCCGGGGGTCCCCGACGACGGGGCTCGGGCCGATCTCGACGCGGACCACCTGACTCGGCTCGGGCGGCGCGGCCGCCGCGGCCGGCGGAGCGGCGAGCGCGCAGGCCAGGAGGGCCGGGGCGGCGGCGAGGGCGAGGCGGCGGACGGCGGGAGCAGGCATGGTGGCACCTCCGGTCGGGCTCGGTCCCGACCCGGGGGGTCGATCGACACCGGCTGAAGATCGCGGGCACGGACGCGCCCGCACTCCCCATGGTGCATGTATTCGCAATTGCTAACAAGCGGGGGTGCGGTGCGCGTCCTCGCGTTACGCGCCGCCCGGTGCGCCCTGCACGGGCGGGTTCTCCGGGGTCCGGCGGTCGCGGTCCTGGAGGGCGGCGACCCAGGCGGCCGCCTCGCGGAAGGCGTCGTCGGAGTGGTGCGGGGCCACGGTCGCCACCTTGTGGTCGGCCCGCGGATAGGAGCCGAGGAAGCGCGTGCTGGGACAGACGCGGCGCAAACCCTCGACGGCGTCCGCCACCCGGGCGTCGAGGATGTGACCGTCGACGTCCACGCTGAAGAAGTACTCCCCGAGGAAGTTGCCCGTGGGCCGCGACTCGATCCGCGAGAGGTTGACCCCCCGGGTCGCGAACTGCTCGAGGATCTCCATGAGGGCCCCGGCGCGGTCCTCCCACAGGGGAATGACGAGCGTGGTGCGGTCCGCGCCCGTGCGCGGCGGCAGGGGCACCCCGGGCCGGGCCACGAGCACGAACCGGGTGACGGCGGCCCTGTTGTCCCCGATGTCCTGCGCCAGCACCTCGAGCTCGGGGTGCTGCTCGACGACCACGGGCGAGCAGACCGCGGCGTCGAAGCCCGCCCGGGACGCCGGCCCCTCGCGCCCCGCCCCGCCGGGGAGCAGCGCGAGCGCCGCGGCGGCCGTGGAGGACGCCGGGACGTAGTCCACGCCCGGCAGCCGCTCGTCCATCCAGCCCCGCACCTGGGCCCAGGCGTGGGAGTGCGTGGAGACCGAGCGGACGTCGGCGAGCGCCGTGCCCGGCGGGGCCACGAGGACGAAGCTGATGGGCACCAGCGCCTCACGGACGATGCGCAGCTCGCTGCCGGTGGCCACCGCGTCGAGGGTCGCGGTCACGCCGCCCTCCACGGAGTTCTCGATGGGCACCATGGCGGCGTCGACCTCGCCGGAGCGGACGGCCGCGAGCGCCACGGGCACGGAGGACACGGGGAGGCGCTCCGCCTCACGGGCGCCCGCCACGCTCAGCAGCGCGGCCTCGGTGAAGGTGCCGGCGGGGCCCAGGTAGGCGTACCTCAACGGACGTTCGGGGTCTCGCCCGTCTCGGACACCATGGGCTTCTCGGCGTCCATCCACGCCCCCATGCCGCCCAGGACGTTGATGGGGTCGAAGCCGTACTGCTGGAGGTACGCCGTGGCCTTGAGGGACCGGCCGCCGGAGCGGCAGATCACGTACACGTCCTCGTCCACCGGCACCTCGCCGTAGCGCTCCGGGAGCTGCCGGAGCGGGATGTGCTGGGCACCGGCGATGTGCCCGGCCTCCCACTCCTCGTCCTCGCGCACGTCCAGGACGCGTGCGCCCTCGGGGATCTCCTCCACCGAGGCGCTCGGCAGGCTGTCCAGGTTGTCCATGGTCCGGGTCCTCTCGTCGGGAACGGGCTGTCCCGGACCAGCCTAGTCCGCGGGCGCGGGGGCCGGTGCGCCCACCCCGCGGGCGGACGGGGGCTTCCAGGCGGCACACAGGGACGAAACAATCCCTGTATAAATTGTGCCCTCGCCGCCGGGAGTGCCGTGCGGCGGGTACGACCAGGCACCTCGTCCGGGTGTCCTCGACAGAAGGAAGAACTCCCATGAGCACCAGCGAACCCCGCAGCGCGGGGCCCGACGCCCCGGACCGCGAGGACCACGGCTTCAAGAAGGTCCTCGGCCGCCTCGACGCGATCGCCCTCGGCTTCGGCGCGATGATCGGCTTCGGCTGGGTCATCCTCACCGGCGACTGGCTGGCCGAAGCCGGGACCATGGGCACCGTGCTGGCCCTCGTCACCGGCGGGCTCATCATGGCCGTCGTCGGACTCGTCTACGGCGAGCTCGTCGCCGCCATGCCGTACGCGGGCGGGGAGCACAACTACCTCCTGCGCGGCATGGGCGCCCGGTGGGCCTTCGTCGGGTCCTGGGCCATCACCGGCGGCTACATCACCATCGTGGCCTTCGAGGCCGTGGCGGTCCCCCGCACCCTGCAGTACATCTTCCCGGGCCTGAGCCAGATCCCGCTGTGGACCGTGGCAGGCTTCGAGGTGAACCTGACCTGGGCGCTGGTGGGGTCGCTGACCGCCGTCATCATCACCGCGATCAACATCCGCGGCGTGAAGCACGCCTCCATGGTGCAGATCTTCGTGATCCTCTTCCTGCTGATCGTGGGACTCATGATGATCTTCGGGGCGTTCACCCGCGGCTCGGTCGACACCATGGAGCCGTTCTTCACGAGCGGCACGGCCGGCTTCTTCCTCGTGCTCGTCACCGTCCCGTTCCTGTTCGTCGGCTTCGACGTCATCCCCCAGGTCTCCGAGGAGATGCACCTGCCGGCCAAGCAGCTGGGCGGGACCATCATCGTCTCCGTCCTGCTCGCCGCGGCCTGGTACGTCATGGTCGTGCTCACCACGTCCTCGGCGATGTCCGGCGCGGACATCGCCGGCGCGGACATCGCGGTCGCGGACGCCATGGGAGCCATGTTCTCCAGCACGGCCGTGGCCAACCTGCTCATCGCCGGCGGCCTCGCCGGCATCCTGACGTCCTGGAACTCGCTCCTCATGGGGGCGTCCCGCCTGCTCTGGGCGCTCGGCAACTCCCGGATGGTGCCGCAGTGGTTCGGCCGCCTCCACCCGAAGTACGGCACCCCGGCCAACGCCCTGCTCTTCGTGGGCGCCCTCTCCTTCGTGGCCCCGTTCTTCGGCGCCGAGATGCTGGGCTGGCTCGTGGACTCCGGCTCCCCGTCCATCGTGATCGCCTACGCCCTGGTCTCCGTGGTCTTCGTGATCCTGCGCCGGAGCGAGCCCGGCATGGAACGCCCCTTCCGGATCGGCGGCCACGGCCACGGCGGAACGGCGATCGGCGTGCTCTCGGTCGTGCTGTGCCTCGCCCTGATCAGCCTGTACCTGCCCGGGATGCCCGCCTTCCTCAGCGCGCCCGCCTGGACCATCTTCGGGCTGTGGTGGCTGCTCGGGCTCGTGTTCCTGCTGCGCATCCCCACCGGGATCCGGCCGGGCGCCGACGCCGAGCACCGGCTCGTCGCCGAGGTCGAGCGCCGCAGGCAGCGGAGCTGAGACGGCCGCCGGGCGGTCCCCGGCGCGCCGGGAAGGACAGCGAGGACTGCGGAAGAGGAGGACTGCCCATGGTCACGGTCGCCCAGGTGCTCGGCCTGCCCGGGCTCGGGCTGGAGCCCGTCGTCGAGGCGGCCACCGACCTGCCGGTGAGCTGGGTGGTGACCAGCGAGCTCGCCGACCCCACCCCGTACCTCGAAGGCGGAGAGGTCCTCCTCCTGACGGGCCTCCACACCTCCGCCCGGGCGCACTCCTGGACGGAGTACGTCCGCCGGCTCACGGACCGGGGCGTGGTGGCGCTGGGCCTGGGCGTGGGCGGACAGCTGTCCTACCTCCGCGTGCCCGACGCACTCGCCGCGGCGTGCCGGGACGCCGGGCTGACCCTGTTCCGGGTCCCCGAGCGCACGCCCTTCCTGGGCATCATCCGCGCCGCGGCCGAGATGCGCGCGGCGGAGGCGCGCACCGCCCTCGAGGCGATGCTCTCCGAGCAGCGGCGCCTGACCCGGGCCGCGGTGGGGCGGAACGGCCCGGCCCGGGTGGTGCGCACGCTGGTGTCGGTGCTCGGCGGCGGGTGGGCCGGCGTCTGCGCGGCGGACGCCCGGATCGTGGAGCGCTCCGGCCCCGGGCTGCCCGAGCTGCCCGCGGGCCGGACGCTCCCCGAGCTCCTCGACCGGCTGCGCCCGGCCGGGCTGCGCGGGTCCCTGAGCGAGTCCGGCCCGGCCGGCGCGGTGGTCGTCCACCCCCTCGGGGTGGACGGCGCCCCCCAGAGCTACCTCGTGGTGGTCCTGCCCGGCCCGGCCGACCCCGTCCGGACCGGCGTCATCGCCACCGCCGTGGCCCTGCTCTCGCTGCACGCGGAGCGCGCGGCGGAGCAGGCGCTGTTCCGCCGCCGGGTCCGCGCGGGGGCCCTCGCCCTCCTGCTCAACGGCGAGGTGCGCTCGGCGGACGCACTGCTGGGGGTGGCGGACGACACGACGTGGTCGACGGCGCCCCGGGTGCGGGTGGCCCGCCTGCGCGGCGGCGCCGAGGAGCTGCGGGACGGCGTGCGGCGCCTCGAGGCGCAGGCCGCCCACGGCGCGAGACCGGTGCTCGTCGGGGCGCCGGCCACGGAGCCCGGCGGCGAGCAGACCGTCGCGGTGCTGCTGGAGGACCTCCCGGAGCGGCTCGCCGAGGTGCGTGCCGCCGCCGAGGCCTCCGGGCTGCGGGCCGGCATCGGCGGCCCGGCGGCCGTGCACGAGACGGACGCGAGCGACCGGGAGGCCCGCGAGGCGCTGGAGCGCACCACGGACCGCCAGCGCGTCGGCACGTGGGACGACCTCGTGGCGGGCGGCGTCGCCGGGCTCCTCCCGCCCGAGACCGCCCGGGCCTGGGCGCGGCAGCTGCTGGGCCCCCTCGACGGGGCCGGGCGGCTGTCCCTGCTGCGCACGTTCCTCGCCCACAACGGCAACCGGAGCGGGACGGCCGAGGCCCTGGGGATCCACCGCAACACCCTGCAGCAGCGGCTGCAGGAAATCGAGGAGGCGCTCGGCCGGTCCGTGGACGACCCGCAGCTGCGCGCGGAGCTGTGGATCGCCCTGCGGCTGTCCGACCGGCCCGACCGGTCGACGCCGTAGCCCGCCGTCGTTCCTCTGTGCACTGTGCACGACGACGTCACGAAGATTCAGCATCCTGCTGGGTCGCCCCGGCGCTAGCCTGGAGCAGTCGGGGGACCGTGGCGGCCCCTCGGCGCCGGCTCCGCCCCGGCTCGGCGTCACCCGGTGACGACGTCCCCGCGGGGGAGCCCGTCCGGAGTCCTACGATGGACGGGCGGGCCCAGTGCTGTCGCCCGCCCGTCCGACGAACCCCCTGACGCAGCGCAGCGCCACCGGTGCCCGGTGGCCCGGCGCGCGTCGAGAAGAGAGGCTGATACATGAGCACCACGGACAAGGCCCCCGCGGCCACCGGCATGAAGGACCGCATCGAGGCGGTCCTCGCCAAGACCCCCACGGGACTGCTGATCAACGGTCAGTGGCGCGACGCCTCGGACGGGGGGACCTTCGAGGTGGAGAACCCGGCCACCGGCGAGGTCATCGCGACCATGGCCTCGGCCACCCGCGAGGACTCCCAGGCCGCGATGGACGCCGCCGCCGACGCCCAGGAGTCCTGGGCCCGCACCCCCGCCCGGGAGCGCTCGGAGATCCTGCGGCGCGCGTTCGACCTCGTGCAGGAGCGCGCCGAGGACCTTGCGCTGCTGATGACCCTGGAGATGGGCAAGCCGCTGGCCGAGGCCGCCGGGGAGGTCAAGTACGGCGGGGAGTTCCTGCGCTGGTTCGCCGAGGAGGCCGTGCGCGACTACGGCCGCTACCTCGACACCCCCGAGGGCAACCTGCGCATGCTGGTCACCCACAAGCCCGTGGGCCCGTGCCTGCTGATCACCCCGTGGAACTTCCCGCTGGCGATGGCCACCCGCAAGGTCGCCCCGGCCGTGGCCGCCGGCTGCACCATGGTGCTCAAGCCCGCCCGGCTGACCCCGCTCACCTCCCAGTACTTCGCCCAGCTCATGCTGGACGCGGGCCTGCCGGCCGGGGTGCTCAACGTCGTCTCCTCCAAGTCCGCCGCGGCGGTCTCCGAGCCGATCATGGCCGACCCGCGCCTGCGCAAGGTCTCCTTCACCGGCTCCACCCCGGTGGGCAAGCAGCTGATGAAGCTGGCCACGGACAACGTGCTGCGCACCTCCATGGAGCTCGGCGGCAACGGGCCGCTGATCGTCTTCGAGGACGCCGACATCGACAAGGCCGTGGCCGGCGCCATGGCCGCGAAGATGCGCAACATGGGCGAGGCCTGCACGGCCGCCAACCGGCTGCTGGTGCACGAGGACGTGGTGGACGAGTTCGTCGAGAAGATGGCCGCGAAGATGGCCGCGCTCACCGTGGGCAACGGCGTGGACGACGGCGTGAGCGTGGGCCCGATGGTCGAGGCCAAGGCCCGCGACTCCGTCGAGGAGTTCGTGACCGACGCCGTGGAGCGCGGGGCGAAGGTCGTCGTCGGCGGGGCGCGTGTGGACGGGCCCGGCTACTTCTTCCAGCCCACCCTGCTGCGCGACGTCCCCGTCGACGCCCGCGCGGTGACCGAGGAGATCTTCGGCCCCGTGGCCCCGGTCGTCACCTTCAAGGACGAGGACGAGGCCGTGGCCCTGGCCAACTCCACCGAGTACGGCCTGGCCTCCTACGTGTTCACCGAGAACATCTCCCGCGGCCTGCGCATCGGCGACCGCATCGAGTTCGGCCTCATGGGCCTCAACGTCGGGGTGATCTCCAACGCGGCCGCCCCGTTCGGCGGCGTCAAGCAGTCCGGCCTGGGCCGCGAGGGCGGGGCCGAGGGCCTCCACGAGTACACCACCACCCAGTACATCGGCGTGGAGAACCCCTGGGCCAACGTCCCGAACCCCGGCACCGGCACCCCCGCCTGAGGTCCTGACCCGCGTTCCCGCACCGGGACGGCGGTCGTCGCAGGCAGCTGCGGCGGCCGCCGTCCCGTGCCGGGGCACTCCCGCCCGGCGCCCCCGACCGTTCCGTCCCGTCCTCACCGTCCCGTCCTCACCGTCCCGTCCTCACCGTCCCGTCCCCACCGAAAGGAGATCTCGTCGTGACCGAGATCCAGTACCGGCTCGAGCAGGTCCGTCGCCTCGACGGCGCCCTCCCGGGCCCCAAGTCCCGCGAGCTGTCCGAGCGGCGCGCCGCGGCCGTCGCCTCCGGAGTCGCCTCCTCCGTGCCCGCCTACGCCGCGGACGTGGACGGCGGGATCGTGCTCGACGTCGACGGCAACCAGCTCGTCGACCTCGGGTCCGGCATCGCCGTGACCAGCGTGGGCGCCTCCGCCCCCGCCGTGGTCGCCAAGGTGCAGGAGGCCGTGGCGCACTTCACCCACACCTGCTTCATGGTCACCCCGTACGAGGGCTACGTGGCCGTCGCGGAGAAGCTCGCCGAGCTCTCCCCCGGCGACCACCAGAAGAAGGCGGCGCTGTTCAACTCGGGCTCCGAGGCCGTCGAGAACGCCGTGAAGATCTCCCGCGTGCACACCGGCCGCCAGGCCGTGGTCGTGTTCGACCACGCCTACCACGGGCGCACGAACATGACCCTCGCGATGACCGCCAAGGTGATGCCCTACAAGCAGGGCTTCGGCCCGTTCGCCGGCGAGGTCTACCGCGTGCCCGTGTCCTACCCGTTCCGGGACCCGGAGGGCATGACCGGCGCCGAGGCCGCCCGCCGCGCGCTGCTCCAGGTGGAGAAGCAGGTCGGCGCCGAGAACGTGGCCGCCGTCGTGATCGAGCCCATCCAGGGCGAGGGCGGGTTCATCGTGCCGGCCGACGGCTTCCTGCCCGCGCTGTCCGAGTGGTGCACCGACAACGGCGCCGTGTTCGTCGTCGACGAGGTCCAGTCCGGCATCGCGCGCACCGGCGAGTGGTTCGCCGTGGACCACGAGGGCGTCGTCCCCGACCTGATCACCGTGGCCAAGGGCGTGGCCGGCGGCATGCCGCTGTCCGGCGTGGTCGGCCGCGCCGAGATCATGGACTCCGTCCACGCGGGCGGCCTCGGCGGCACCTACGGCGGCAACCCCGTGGCCTGCGCCGCCGCCCTCGGCGCGCTGCAGACCATCGAGGAGTGGGACCTCGTGGCCCGCGCCCGCCGGATCGAGGAGATCATCCGGGAGGAGCTGGCCCCGGTGGCCGAGGAGACCGGCACCGTGGGCGAGATCCGCGGCCGCGGGGCGATGATGGCCCTGGAGTTCGTCCGGCCCGGCGGCACGGAGCCCGACGCCGACGCCGCCAAGGCGATCGCCGCGGAGTGCCTCGCGCAGGGCGTCATCATCCTGACCTGCGGGACCTTCGGCAACATCGTGCGCCTGCTGCCCCCGCTCGTCATCGGTGAGGAGCTGCTGCGCGACGGCCTGCAGGTGCTCGCCCAGGCCGTCCGCAACGCGGCGGCCTAGGCCAGCTCGAGGAGTCTCGTTCAGCATCCCCCTCACGCCGAGGGGTCTCGTTCGCACGGTCAGTCAGTCACATTCCGTCCGGACGAGCCCCCTCGGCGCGGCGGGCGGCCGGTCGCGACCCCTCGCCCCGCGCACCCCGGCTCGGCCCCGTCACCGGCGGTGCGCGACCCCCATGGCCTCCCACACCAGGGCGACCGCCACCGGCACCCGGCCCCGCGTCGTCGTCGTGTGCCGGTGCAGGTCGTGAGCGCAGATCCGGAGCTCCCGCCACCCCGCCGACTCCGTGGCCCGCAACCGCCTGATGTCCAGCACTCGCTGCTCCGCCCGGTCGTGGTGGGCACCCTCGTACTGCAGGCTGAGCCGGTGGCTCTCCAGGGCGAGGTCGGGCTGCGCCAGCAGCGTCCCGTCGGGCCCCAGCAGGGGATGGTCGAGCACCAGGCCCCGGATCCCGTGGTCCTCGAGCAGCAGCCGCAGCCGTGTCTCGCCGGGCGAGTCCGACCCCACCCGCATCCGCTCGACCGCGGCGCGGGCCGTGCGGATGCCACGCCGCCCGGCGTGCGCCCGCACCCCGGTCTCGAGCTCGTCCGGCCGGCACACCGCGGCCACGGCCCGGCGGATCCCGTGGCGGTGGGCGTCGACCAGTCCGTCGGCGAGCACCACTGCCTCCGTCACCGTGAGCTCGGCGCAGATGTCCAGGAACGTGCGCACCGGTGACGTGACGGCCACCCCGTGGACGCGGACCACCTCGTGCGGGCCGAGGCGTCCCCTCCGGCAGACGACGCCGGGCCGCCTCAGGGCCCTCGAGTCGTCGGCGCGCGTGAGCCACAGCTCCGAGGACCGCTGCCAGGGGTCAGGAACCCGCATCCGGTGGAGCAGCGCCGCGGAGCGGTGGCTGATCACCGTCCCCGGATACCGGCGGGTCAGTGCCCGTGCCGCTTCCAGCAGCGGAGCGGGACAGCCGGCGGGGACCCGCACTCCCCTGCCGACGGGACTGGTGAGGTCGGCGTCCCGGAGCCGGTGCTCCGCGACGCCCAGGGCGAGGGCCTCCTGACGTGAGAAGCCGATGCCACGGAGTTCGGGCGGCAGGGGCCCGGGGTGTCTCACGCCGAGAGCATGACCGCCGTGGACGGGCGGAGGAGGGCGCGAGCATACGGAGTGGCGCAGTCCTGCTCTCCCGGACCGTCATCGTGCCCCGGTGGAGTGCGGTTGCGCCGCCCGGCATTCTTCGGCCCCTCCAGGGCGAGGGGGCGGGTCCTGCACGTCGCCATCACCGAGGGGTCGCTGCCGGACCCTCCGCGACGCTGTTTCCCACCGAACGCGACCCCTCGCGCCCCGGGAGTGCCGAACGCGACCCCTCGCGCACGGTGGGAGGTCAGCCGGAGCAGCGCTCCTGCAGGCCTTTGACCTCCTGGACCACGCTGATGAAGGAGCGCTCGCCCTGCCGGAAGCCGGCGACGGCCTCACGGACCGAGGTGAGCTGCCCGGACAGCTCGTCCGGGGCGGTGGCCGCGAGCTCGTCGACGTCGGTGAACAGCCCGGCGGGATCGTCCCGCAGCTGCTGCGGCGCGGTGCGCACGGTCTCGAGCACGCGGGCGCACGTCTCCTGGACGGTGGCCGGCGAGGCCCCGCCGGAGGCCGTGGGGGCGCTCGCGGCGGCGGACGCCGTCGCATCCGGCCCGGTGCCGGCCGCACTGTCCCCGTCGGAGGAGGAGGACGAGCAGCCGGCGAGGGCCAGGAGCAGGACGGACGCCGTCGCCGCCGCGCGGATCGCCGCGGGACGGGGCGCACAGGCGGTGGGCACGGGGGTCTCCTGCGGGTCGGGGAAGATCGGGAACCGGGGCGCGCGGGCACGCCCCGGACAGCCGCCAGCCTACTAGCCTGGGCTCAGCGCCCTGCGGATCCCCGGAGGAGACCGCGCGACCGTCGGACAGGAGCCTGCCGTGACCTCGATCGGAGACCTCAGCGCCGTGCAGCTGCGGGACGCGCTCGCGCGCGGCGAGCTGGGCGCGGTGGAGACCGCCGAGCACTTCCTGGCCAGGATCGAGGCGCGCAATCCGGCGCTGGGGGCGTTCGTCCACGTCGCGGCGGACCTCGCCCTCGACCGGGCGCGCGCGCTCGACGCCCTGCCCGCCGGGGCCGCGCGCGGGGCGCTGCACGGCGTGCCGCTCGCGGTGAAGGACCTGCACGACGTCGCCGGGATGCCCACCGCCTACGGTTCCGCCGCCGTGGCCGGGCGGCGCGGCGGCGCGCCCGTGGCGGAGGCCGACGACGACCTCGCGGCCGTGCTCGGCGCGGCCGGGGCGGTGTGCCTGGGCAAGACCCAGGTGCCCGAGTTCGGCCTCAACTGCTACTCCGAAAACCTCGTGGCCCCGCCCGCCCGGAACCCGCACGACCCGTCGACGGGGGCCGGCGGCTCCTCGGGCGGCCAGGCGGCGGCCGTGGCGGCGGGGCTGCTCCCGGTGGCGCCGGGATCCGACGGCGGAGGGTCGGTGCGCATCCCGGCGGCGGTGTGCGGGCTGGTCGGGCTCAAGCCCAACCGCGGCCGGGTGCCCACCGCGGACGCGCAGTCGGACGCCGCCCAGCTCGTGGTGAACGGCCCTCTCGCCCGCACGGCCGAGGACGCGGCGCTGCTGCTCGACGTCCTGTGCGCCCCCGCGCCCGGCCCGGCGCACGGCAACGTGGTGCGCCGGGCAGTCCGCGCCGCCCCGCAGGGGTCCTTCCTAAACGGTGTGCGCGCGGCCCGGCGGGGCGACCTCCCGTGGGGGGACCGGCCGCTGCGGATCGGGGTGAGCACCGCCTCCCCGTTCGACGCCGTCCAGGACATCGAGGTCTCCCCGGAGGCCCGCGCCGCCCTCGACGCGGGCGTCGCCCTGCTGCGGGCCGCCGGT
Organism: Kocuria rosea; assembly: GCF_006094695.1. Classification (NCBI taxonomy): domain Bacteria; kingdom Bacillati; phylum Actinomycetota; class Actinomycetes; order Micrococcales; family Micrococcaceae; genus Kocuria; species Kocuria rosea. The sequence continues at coordinate 3,180,567 of NZ_CP035103.1, forward strand.
CACGAGGTCGAGGAGGCCGAGCTGTCCTACGACCCCGAGTACCCGGGGGCCTTCTTCGACGTGTGGACCACCTCGATGGGCACCGCCCCGCTGGACGACGAGCAGGCGGGGAGGCTCACCGGCCTCGCGGGGGCCTTCCGCGCCCGCGCCCTGCGCCGGTCGGCGGTCGAGCTGGCGCAGGCCGTGGGCGTCCTGCGCCGGATCGAGCAGGACGTGGTCCGGGCCTACGGCGCCTGGGACGTGGTCCTGACGCCCGCGCTCGCCATGACACCGCGGCCGCTGGGCTGGTACTGGGAGGGCTACGACCTCGCGGACCCCGCGGGCGCGGACCAGGACTACCGGCGCCAGTGCGGGTACACGCCGTGGACCTCGGTCGTGAACGTCGTGGGCCTGCCCGCCGTGACCGTCCCGACGCTGTGGACCCGCGCGGCGAGCCACGACGACGGGCCGGTCGTGCCCATGGGCGTCCAGCTCATCGGCCACCCGAGCGCGGAGGCGCAGCTGCTCGCCGTCGTCGCCCAGCTCGAGGACCAGGGCCGCCCCGGCCCCCGCGCCACCGCCTAGGAGTGGCCCAGGGCCTCCTCCTCCGAGTCGGGGTCGTCCGGATCGGTGGCCGCCTGGGGGTCCTCCTCCGGCTCGAAGCCGGTCGCGTTCTCGTCGGTGGTCAGCCCGATGCCCTGCTCGTTGTCCGGGACGGTGCCCTCCGGGCCCTTGCCCGAGCCCTCGGTCGTCCCGCCGGGTGCGTCGCTCATGGTGTCCCTGCCTCCTCGTTCGGTCCTGCCCTGTCTGGTGCCCTCATCCTGTCCCACCGGCCACGATTCCTCCACCCCCGCGCGGGCCTCCCGCGCGGCACGGAGCACGAAACCTGGCGACCCGATCGCGTGCCAGCCTCCGCGGGCCCGCCGCCCGGCGGTAGGTTGGGCGCCATGACCAATCGTGCGGGCACCGTCGCCCAACCCAGTGACCTCGTCGACCTCGGCAAGCTCCTCGACGCCTACACCGACGTCGTGCCCGACCCCTCGGACCCGGACCAGCGCGTGGCGTTCGGCACGTCCGGGCACCGCGGCTCGTCCCTCAAGGCCTCGTTCAACGAGCAGCACATTGCGGCGATCACGCAGGCCATCGTGGAGTACCGCGCCGGCCAGCGGATCACGGGCCCGCTGTTCATGGGCAAGGACACCCACGCCCTGTCCGGGCCCGCGCAGGACACCGCGCTCGAGGTGCTGGCCGCCAACGAGGTCACCGTCCTGCTGGACTCCCGGGACGGCTACGTGCCCACCCCGGCGCTGTCCCACGCGATCCTGACCCACAACGCGGGCCGGGCGGAGGCGGTGGCCGACGGCATCGTCATCACCCCCTCGCACAACCCGCCCGGTGACGGCGGCTTCAAGTACAACCCGCCCAACGGCGGCCCCGCGGACTCCGACGCCACCGAGTGGATCGCCCAGCGGGCCAACCACTTCCTCGAGAACGGCATGTCCGGGGTCCGCCGGGTCTCCCTGGAGCGGGCGCGGGCGGCGGAGACCACGGGCGCCTACGACTTCCTCGAGGAGTACGTGCGGACGCTGCCGGAGGTCGTCGACCTCGACGTGGTCCGGGACTCCGGCCTGCACATCGGCGCGGACCCCATGGGCTCGGCCTCCGTGGCCTACTGGGGCGAGATCGCCCAGCGCTTCGGGCTGAACATGACCGTGGTGAACCCGCAGGTGGACCCGCAGTGGGCGTTCATGACCCTCGACTGGGACGAGAAGATCCGGATGGACTGCTCCTCCCCGAACGCCATGGCCTCCCTCATCGGCAACCGGGACAAGTACGACATCGCCACCGGCAACGACGCCGACACCGACCGCCACGGCATCGTGACCCCGGACGCGGGGCTGATGAACCCGAACCACTACCTGGCGGTGGCGATCGACTACCTCTTCCGCGAGCGCACCGGCTGGTCCCCGGACGCCGGGGTCGGCAAGACCCTGGTGTCCTCCTCGATCATCGACCGGGTGGCGGCCTCGCTGGGCCGCGAGCTCGTGGAGGTGCCGGTGGGCTTCAAGTGGTTCGTGCCCGGCCTGATGGACGGCTCGATCGGCTTCGGCGGCGAGGAGTCCGCGGGCGCGTCCTTCCTGCGCCGGGACGGCTCCGTGTGGTCCACCGACAAGGACGGGATCATCCTGGCCCTGCTGGCCTCGGAGATCACGGCCCGCACCGGCAAGACCCCGTCCCAGCGCTACACGGAGCTCACCGAGGAGTTCGGCGCCCCGATCTACCAGCGCATCGACGCCCCGGCGAGCCGGGAGCAGAAGGCCGCCCTGAAGAAGCTCTCCCCGGCCCAGGTCGAGGCGGACACCCTGGCCGGCGAGCAGATCACGGCGAAGCTCACGAACGCCCCCGGCAATGGCGCGGCGATCGGCGGGCTGAAGGTCACCACGAAGAACGCGTGGTTCGCGGCCCGGCCGTCCGGCACGGAGGACGTCTACAAGATCTACGCGGAGTCGTTCCTCGGCGAGGAGCACCTGCAGCAGGTCCAGCGGGAGGCCAAGGCGCTGGTGGACGGCGTCATCTCCTGACGGGCCCCGGAGGCGGTCCGGGCCGGTCCCGGGGCCGGACCCAGACCGCCTCCGCGGCGAGGACGTCCACCTCGACGACGTCCCCGTCCAGCACCACGGGCACCGCGCGAAACCGGTGCTCGCCGAGCACGAGCTCGGTGCCCGGCCGGATGCCGGCGGTTCCGAGCCGGCGCAGCACGGCCGGATCCGCGTCCGAGACCCGGGCCACCACCACGGGACTGCCCGGGGCGACGTCGGCGAGGAGCACGGCCGGGGCGGACGGCACGGTGCCGTCCCGCCGCGGGATCGGGTCGCCGTGCGGGTCCCGCTCCGGATGGCCCAGGAGGGCGTCCAGCCGGGCGACGAACTTCTCGCTCACCGCGTGCTCGAGGACCTCGGCCTCCTCGTGCACCTCGTCCCAGGAGTAGCCCAGGTGGCCGGTGAGGAACGCCTCGAGGATCCGGTGGCGCCGCACCATCTGGACGGCGACGTCCCGGCCGCGGTCGGTGAGGACGATCCCGCCGTGGGCGGGCCGGCTCAGCAGCCCCTGCGCGGTGAGCTTCTTGACGGCCTCCGAGACGGTGGACGGGGACAGGCCCAGCCGCTGGGCCAGCCCGGTGGTGGTCACGGCGTCCGAGGACCACTCCTGGGCCAGCCAGACCGTCTTCAGGCAGTCCTGGACGGACCGGTTCACTTCTTCCGCGCGCACTCCCCCAGGCTAGCGACCCGCAGACGGCGCCGCCCGGCGCCGACCCCGGGCGGGCGGACCGGGGCGCATTGTGCACCCTGCGAGCCCCCGGCACGAGGAGAACCCGCCCGGACGCCCCGTGTTGCGAAGTGTGACGGATCCCGGGACCTTCCGGGGGCAGGAGCCTAGCCTGGCAGGAGTGCCCGAGCGGCGACGACGCCGCCCCGACCCGACGGAAGGAACCCCCATGTCGCTCCACCTGCTCGAGATCGTTCCCGCCTCCGCGTCCAAGGACGCCGTGACCCAGCTCATCGCCACGGTCTCCGAGGCCGTCTCCGCGGCGGGCGCCGAGTTCATCGAGTCCCAGGTCACGGCAGACCACGGACGGGTGTTCGTGATCGTGGAGGCCGACAGCGCCGAGGGCCTCGCCCAGACCGTGCGCACCGCCGCCGGGGACGCCGCCGCGGAGGTCACCGGCCCCGACGCCGTCCGCCTCGTGGGCGCCGAGCTCGACGACATCAAGAAGCTCAAGGGCGACGCGCAGTACCTGGTGGAGTGGGACATCCCCGCCGAGATCACCATGGAGCAGTACCTGGCGCGCAAGAAGGCCAACTCCCCGAAGTACGCCGAGGTCCCCGAGGTCTCCTTCCTGCGCACCTACGTGCGCGAGGACACCGCCAAGTGCCTGTGCTTCTACAACGCCCCCGACGAGGCGGCCGTGGAGCGGGCCCGCCAGGCCGTGGGCACCCCGTTCGACCGGCTGTTCAAGCTCAACGTCTGACGGGCCGCAGCACACGACGACACGGCGGTCCCCGCGAGCCGGGGGCCGCCGTGGTGCTTCGACGCCCGGGCCCGCCCGCCGAGCGGACGAGCCCCGCCCCGCACTCCCCGGCAGAACGGAAGACCATGACCCAGTCCACGCGCTCCCCGTCCACGGCCGGCGGGCCGGACCCCGAGAGCCGGCCCCTGCTCGCGCCGCTCGTCGACTACCCCGAGCACGAGTTCGTCCGCCGCACCGCCGCGGCGCGGGCCCGCGACGTCGACACGGCCGCCGCCTCCCCGCTGGGGACCCTGCGCGAGCTGGGCGCCCGGGGGCTCCTGGACCTCGGCCTGACCGGGTCGCTGGCCCCGCAGGCGGCCGTCGTGTTCGACCTCGCCACCGAGTGCACCGCCACGGCGTTCTCCCTGTGGGCCCACCGGGCGACCGTCGAGTACCTCGCCGCCACCGGGACGGAGATCCCCGCGGACGTGCGCTCCGGGGCCGTGCCCGGCTGCTCGGCGATGGCGCCGGCCTTCAAGGACGCCGCCGGCATCGGCGAGATCCCCGTGACGCTGACCGCCGGCGCGGCGGGACCGGTCCTCGACGGCACCGTGCCGTGGGCCTCCAACCTGTACCCCGAGGGCGTCGTGGTCCTGCCCGCCGTCCGGGAGGACGGCACCCGCGTGGTGGTCCGGACCCGGGTCTCGGCACCGGGGGTGACGGTGCGCCTGCTCGAGAACCTGATGGCGCTCAACGCGACGGCCTCGGGCGTTCTCGTCCTCGAGGGCGTGGCCGTCGACCCCGCCGAGGACCTGCTGAGCGAGGACGTCCCGTCCTTCCTCGCCGCCGTCCGCGGCCCGTTCCTGCTGCTGCAGACCGCCTTCTGCCTCGGCCTCTCGGCCGCCGCGCTGACCGCCGCGCACGAGGCCCTGCAGGGCGTCGCCGAGGTGTTCCGGGAGGAGCTCGAGGAGGCGACCGCCGAGTACCGCCGCCTGCGCGCCGACCTCCTGCGTCTGGCGGAGGCGCCCCGGGAGACCGCCCCCCGGGAGCTGTTCTCCCTCAGGCTGGACGCCGCGCTGCTCACGGGCCGGGCGACCCGGATCGAGGGGAAGGTCGTGGGCGGGCGCGGCTACGCCATGTCCTCCCCCACCGCCCGCCGGGCCCGCGAGGCCGCGTTCCTGCCCGTGCAGTCCCCCACGGAAGGTCACCTGCGGTGGGTGCTGCAGAACCTGGCCTGAGCCCGGCCGCGCCGGCGCTCACCGTCCGCGGGCTGCGCAAGAGCTACCCGGGGGCCTCCGCGCCCGCCCTCGACGGGGTGGACCTGACCCTGCGCAGCGGCGAGACGTTCGCGGTGCTGGGCCCCAGCGGGTCCGGGAAGTCCACGCTGCTGCGGGCGATCGCGGGGCTCGAGCCCCTGGACGGGGGCAGCATCGAGTTCGGCTGCGCCGATGAGCGCTTCGCCGTCGTCTTCCAGGACCCCGGGCTGTTCCCCTGGCTGTCGGTGCGCCAGAACATCGCCCTCGGCGGGCGATACCGGCGCAACCGGGACCGCTTCGAGGACGCCCGCGTGGACGACCTGCTCGAGATCCTCGGCCTGGTCCCGCTCGCGCACACCCCCGTCCAGGAGCTCTCCGGCGGGCAGGCCCAGCGGGTGTCGGTGGGCCGCGCGCTCGCGGTGCGCCCCGACGTGCTGCTGCTCGACGAGCCGTTCAGCGCCCTGGACCCGGCGACCCGCAAGGACCTCCAGCTGTGGCTGCGCGGGCTCGCGACCGAGCTGGACCTGACGGTCTTCCTCGTGACCCACGACGTCGACGAGGCGATCACCCTCGGCGACCGGATCGGCTTCTTCGCCGGTCCGCGCGGCTTCCGCCGGCAGTGGGTCCCGGCGCAGGACGGCACGACGGCCGAGCAGATCCTCGCCCACTACCGCGGGGCCGACGACGGCTCCGGGAACTGGGTCATATGAGCGCCGGCGGGCCGAGCCGGCGGGTCCTGCTGCGGGCCGGGGCGGGGGCCGCGGCCCTCACCGGGCTCGGCTGGGGCGCGGGCTCCCTCTACGCGGACAGCCAGCAGGAGGCGCGCGGCGCGGCCGACCCGGAGCGCCCGGTGCGGATCGGGTACCTCCCGATCACGGACGCCTCCCCCCTGCTGGTCGCCCACGCCAACGGGTACTACGAGGACGCCGCCGTCCCGGTGGCCGACCCCGTGCTCTTCCGCAGCTGGTCCTCGCTGTCCGAGGCGTTCGTGGCGGGCAAGGTGGACGCGATCCACCTGCTGATGCCCATGGCCCTGTACATGCGCTACGGGCTGCGGGCCGACGTGCGGATCACCGCGTGGAACCACACCAACGGCTCCGCCCTGACGGTCCGCCCGGACGTGGCGGAGATCGCCGACCTGGCCGGGGAGTCCGTGGCGATCCCGGCGTGGTGGTCCGTGCACAACGTGGTGGTCCAGAAGCTGCTGCGGGCCGCAGGCCTGACCCCGGTGATGCGCGAGAACCCGTCCCGGGAGCGGCGCACGGTGGCCCTGCTGCCCATGGCGCCCTCGGACATGCTCCCCGCGCTGAACAACGGCGTGATCGGCGGGTACGTGGTGGCCGACCCGTTCAACGCCGCCGCGGAGGCGCGGCAGGTGGGGCACATCCACCGGTTCCTCGGCGACGTGTGGCGGGACCACGCGTGCTGCGTGACCATGATGCGCGGCGAGCTCCTCCGCGACCGTCCCGCGCACGCCGCGGGGTTCATGGACGCCCTCGTCCGGGCCCAGGCCTGGGCCCGGCAGAACCGCCCCGAGACCGCGGCGCTGCTGGCCGCCGGCTACCTCCCCCAGCCCCGGCCCGTGATCGAGCAGGCCCTGACCTACTCCGCCGCCGCGCACGGGGACGCCCTGCACCACCCGGACTGGCACGGCGAGCGCCTGGACTTCCGGCCCTACCCGTACGCGAGCTTCACCGAGGAGCTGGTCCGCGCCATGCAGGACACCGTCGTCGACGCCCCGGCGGGGTTCCTCGACGGACTGGACCCGGCGCTCGTGCACCGCGAGCTCGTCGACGACACGCTCGTGACCCGCAGCATCGAGAAGGCCGGCGGCCTCGCCGCCTTCGGCATGACCGGCACCACCCGGACCGAGGAGATCAGCGCATGAGCGCGCCGCACCCCGCCCCGCACGACACCCCGGCGTCCCCCACCGACCTCGACGACGCCGCCCGCGGCGCTCCGGCCGGGACCGGCCCGGCGGGCCCCGCCCCGGCGCGGACGCCCCGGCGCACCGGGTCCCGCTGGACCGGCCCGGCCTGGGGGGCCTTCGGGGTGCTGGTCACGATCGCCGTGTGGTGGGCGTTCACGCACGCCGCGGCCGGGGCGAACACCATGATCGCCTCCTTCCAGCCCGAGCGCATGCCCGGTGCGGTGGCCTCGCTGGCCGAGCGGGGGGTGGTGGTCCAGGACGGCCTGACCAGCCTGTGGCGCCTGCTGTGCGGGCTGGCCGTGGCCACGGGCCTGGGCGTGCCGCTGGGCCTGCTCATCGGCTCCTACCGCCGCTTCCGGTGGACCAGCGCCCCGGTGGTGCAGTTCCTGCGCATGGTCTCCCCGCTGTCCTGGGCGCCGGTGGCCGTGGCGCTGCTGGGGGTGGGCAACGCCCCCGTCGTCTTCCTCGTGGCCGCCGCCGCGGTCTGGCCGATCACCATGAACACGGCCGCCGGCGTCAAGGCCCTGGACCCGCTGCACCTGCGGGTCGCCGAGACGCTCGGGGCCACCCCGGTCGAGCGGCTGCGCACCGTGGTGCTGCCCAGCATCCGGCCGTTCGTCATGACCGGGGTGCGGCTGGCCCTGGGGATCTCGTGGGTGGTCATCGTGCCGGCCGAGATGCTCGGGGTCAGCAGCGGCCTGGGCTACGAGATCCTCAACGCCCGGGACCGGCTGGCCTACGACGAGATGCTCGTGGTGATCCTCGTCATCGGCCTGCTGGGCATGGCGCTGGACCAGCTCGCCCAGTGGCTGCTGCGCGAGCCGGGACCGCGCCGCTGAGCCTCAGCGGGCCCGGAACCGGGCCCGCTTGTGCGAGCCGTCGCAGAACGGCTTGATGGACGACGCCCCGCAGCGGCACAGCGCCACGGTGGCGCGCCCGGGGTCGATGGGCCGGTCGTCGCCGTCCAGCAGCTCGTAGCCCCCGCGCACCAGCAGCGGGCCGTCGGGGCACACGGTGATCGTCGCCGCCGCGCCGGACCCGGCAGCAGCGGCCGGTCCGGGGTCGGGCACCGGCGCAGACTCGGGCACGGGCTCGGCGGCCGGGGCGGGGCCCGGGACCGCCCGGACGTCCTCGGGGCGGTGCGCCGCGCTCACCGGACGAGCTCCGCGGCGCCGCGCCGGGACGGCTCCGCCGCGGCCGGGCGCAGCGCGGACTCCCCCGCCTCCCACCGCGCGAGCGCGTGGCGGGCGGCGAGCGCGTCCAGGTGCAGGACGCAGCGCGCGCCGAAGAAGACGTCCGCCGCGACGGCGGGCTCGTCGACCACGAGGCCGCCGGCCATGTCCCGGGCCGCGATCTGCTCGTGGGCGGCGTCGGCCTCGACGTGCTCGTCGTAGAACGCCGCCGCGGCGGGCAGTCCCAGGCGGTGGAAGCCGCGCGCCAGGAACTTGGAGGGCACCGACGACGTCATCTCGTACATCGCCAGGTGCCCCACCACCGCGCCGCGCAGCCGGCGGTGCAGACCGAACATCGTGACGGTGTTGACCCCGGCGAGCCACTCGGCGGGCACCCGGTCCACGGCGCTGCCGTAGGAGTCGTCGAGGCCGGCCTCGCGCATCCCGGCCGCGAACAGGGCCGAGTGCATGCGCGCGGCGTCGCCGCCGCCGTACTCGTCGACCTGGATCTCGATCAGTCCGGCCTTCGCCCGGCCGCTCAGCCGGGGGATGCCCCAGGTGTGCGGGTCGCCCTCCATGAGCTGGTAGACGGACTTCAGCTGCAGGAACTCCCGGGCCTGCTCGGCGTCCGCCCGGCCGGAGAGGTGGCGCGCGAGGCTCGGCCCGTCGTCGTCGGCGGCGATGGCGAACAGGGCGTCGGCGACCGCCTGCGGCGTGCCGGGCACGGTGTCGGCGGGCAGCTCCGCGCGCAGCTCGACCTCGAGCGCGCCGGAGAGGACCTCCCGCGCGCGCAGCAGCTCGGGGTCGCTCTCCCAGCGGTCGTCGACCCCGTCGACGCCCTGGTAGTGCAGGGCGTGCAGGACGAACAGGCTGAGCTGGACGTCGTCGTCGGCGAGCACGCCGTCCGCGCGGGACACGGCGGCGCGGGCGGCCGCCGGCAGCGCCCCGGCCCGGGCCTCGGCCCCGGGGGTGCCGGGCTCCTCCCGGAGCACCGCGAGGAGGTCCTCGCCGAGCGGCCCTCGTGGCTGTGGCTGACGCATGTGTCGACTCCTGTCCGGACGCGGGGGGTGATCGCCCACCATCATAGTTTCCATCACCGTGCTGATCATATGGACGGCCTCCGACAGCGCCGGGTCCGGCCCCCCGCTCCGCCCGGCGGAGCACCGAGTACAGTGGTGGAGGCCCGGATCCGGGCTCCCACCCCGCCGTCGAGGAGACCCGCATGAGTTCCCCCGTGCCCGGACGCACCATCGCCACCCGCCTCGGCCTGGGCTGGCGCCTCCACGGCGACGGCCGCACCGTCACTGCCGGGGAGGTCGTCAGGCCGCGCGAGCGGCTCACCTGGCCCCGGACGGTCACCATCGGCGCGCAGCACGTGGTCGCCATGTTCGGCGCCACGTTCCTGGTGCCGCTGATCACGGGCTTCCCGCCGTCCACCACGCTGTTCTTCTCCGGCGTGGGCACGATCCTGTTCCTGGTGGTCACCGCCGGCCGGGTCCCCTCCTACCTCGGCTCGTCCTTCGCCTTCATCGCCCCCATCACCGCCTCGATGAACCAGTACGGTCCCGGCGGCGCGCTGGGCGGGGTCCTCATGGCCGGCGCGGCGCTGTTCCTCATCGGCCTGGTGGTGCAGTTCGCGGGCACCGCCTGGCTCCAGAAGCTCATGCCGCCGCTGGTCACGGGCACCATCGTGGCGCTCATCGGGTTCAACCTGGCGCCGTCCGCGAAGGACAACTTCATGGAGGCCCCCGTCACCGCACTGGTGACGCTGTCCTCCATCATCCTCGTCTCGGTGCTCTTCCGCGGCCTGCCCGGGCGCCTGTCGATCCTGCTGGGCGTGGCCATCGGGTACGTCACCGCGGTGCTGCGCGACGAGGTGGACTTCAGCCGGATCGACACCGCCTGGCAGCAGCAGGGCCTCTTCGGGCTGCCCCCGTTCCAGACCCCCGAGTTCCACCTGCCCCTGATGGGCCTGTTCGTCCCCGTCATCCTCGTGCTGGTCGCCGAGAACATCGGGCACGTGAAGTCCGTGGCGCTCATGACCGGCGACGACCTCGACCCGTACATGGGGCGGGCGATCATGTCCGACGGGCTCGCCACCATGATCGCCGGCTCGGGCGGCGGCTCGGGCACCACGACCTACGCCGAGAACATCGGCGTCATGGCGGCCACGCGCGTCTACTCGACGGCGGCCTACTGGGTCGCCGCCGTGGTGGCGATCCTGCTGAGCGTCTTCCCGGTCTTCGGCGCCGCGGTGGCCACGGTCCCCGCAGGGGTCCTGGGCGGCGCCGCCACGGTGCTGTACGGGATGATCGGCATGCTCGGCGTGCGGATCTGGGTGCAGAACCGCGTGGACTTCTCGAACCCGGTCAACCTCACCACCGCCGCGGTGGCCATGATCATCGGGATCGCCGACTACACGTGGGAGGCCTCCGGGCTGCAGTTCGCGGGCATCGCCCTCGGCACGGCGGCCACGCTCGTGGTCTACCACCTCATGTCGTTCCTGGCCCGCGTGCGGGGGACGGTGGGCAGCGACCCGCTCGCCCCCGACACCACGCGGCTGCCCTCCCCCCTGGGCTGAGCTGCGCCGGACACCCCTCTACTCGTCGGTAGACGAAATGTGCCGGTGAGGGGCCGCCTTTCTTGGTGACCCAGGTCTCCTTTCCCCTAGCGTGGAGTGCGGGAGGGCCGAGCAGCCGGCCGCGCACCACGAGCTGCAGGGGAGAGACCATGCACCACAAACCGTCCGTTCTCGTCCAGGTCGACCTCGACGGCCGGCACATCCGGCTCGTCGTCAGCGGGTGCGTCACCGAGCTCAACCACCGGGCCCTGTGCCCCCTCGTCCGCCGTGCCCGCACCCTCGCCCCGGACATCGCCGTGGTCCTGGACCTCACCACCGCCCACCACGTCGAACCGGTCGCCGTGGACCTGCTGCGCTGGGCCGCGGAGCACGAGGACGCGGTGCGCGGCACGCCCGCCGTCGACTTCGTCCTCCCCGCCGAGCTCCCCGGCCACGGCACCGTGACCCGGCTCGCCGGGTGGGCGAACGCCCGGCGCCGCCCCGGGGCCCCCGAGCCCGCGCGCCGGGGGGCACGGAGCGGAGCCGCCCCGCGGTCCCGCCTCGCGGGCTGAACCGGCCCGTACCGTCCCACCAGAGGGAGGACACCCCGTGAGCACGATCAGCCGCGCCCTGATGGCGCACCCCGCCGCCCCCGAGCTCGCGCGCGAGGAGCGGGCGGCGGAGGTCCGGTGCATCGAGGCGTGCCTCGAGGCCGCCCAGATCTGCCGGATCGGCGCCGACGCCTGCGTGGAGGAGGACGCCGTCGCGGACCTCCGCGACTGCCTGCGCGCCGAGCAGGACTGCGCGGTGATCGGCTCGGCAACCGCCCAGGTGCTGGCCCGCCTCGGCTTCCCGGAGCCCGGGGACGGCCGGGCCGTGCTGGTGCCGCTGCTCGAGGCGTGCGGGGCCGCGGCCCGGGCGTGCCGGGACGCGTGCCGGCGGCACGCCGAGGTCTACGAGCACTGCGCCCTCGTGGCCGAGGCGTGCGAGCGGTGCGACGAGGCCTGCGCGGACCTGCTGAGCCGGAGGAGCTGACGTGGCCGCCCCCGAGGTCCACTGGTTCGAGGAGCTCGGGATCGCGGACGTCCCCCGGGTGGGCGGCAAGAACGCCTCCCTCGGGGAGATGGTCCGGGAGCTGGCCTCGCGGGGGGTGCGCGTGCCGGGGGGCTTCGCGACCACCGCGGACGCGTACCGGTCCTACGTGGAGGCCAACGGGATCGGGCCCGCCCTCCGGGACCGGCTCGAGGACCACCGCGCGGGCCGTGCCACGCTGCGGGAGACCGGCGCCGCCGTGCGCGAGCTGTTCCTGCGCGGCGAGTTCCCCGCGGGGACGGCACGGCAGATCCGGCAGTTCTACCGGGAGCTCTCCGCGCGCACGGGCCGCGCCGGGCTGTCCGTGGCCGTGCGCAGCAGCGCGACCGCCGAGGACCTCCCGGACGCGAGCTTCGCCGGCCAGCAGGAGACGTTCCTCAACGTGGTCGGCGAGGACGAGCTGCTGGAGGCGTGCCGGCGGTGCTACGCGTCCCTGTTCACGGACCGGGCCATCACCTACCGGGAGCTCAAGGGGTTCGACCACCTCGCCGTCGCCCTGTCCGTCGGCGTGCAGGAGATGGTCCGGGCGGACCTCGGCTGCTCCGGGGTGATGTTCTCGATCGACACCGAGAGCGGCTTCCCGCGCGTGGCCGTGATCAGCGCGACGTGGGGCCTGGGCGAGACGGTCGTGCAGGGCACCGTGGACCCGGACAAGTACCTCGTGTTCAAGCCCCTCCTCGACGTGGCGGAGGCCCCGATCGTGGAGCGGACCCGGGGGGCCAAGCTGCACAAGCTCGTCCACGACGACGACGCCCCTGCCGGGGCCGCCGCCACCCGGCTCGTGCAGACCTCCCCCGCGGAGCGGCAGGCGTGGGTGCTCGGCGACGACGACGTCCTGCGGCTCGGCCGCTGGGCCGTGCTCGTCGAGGACCACTACGGCCGCCCCATGGACTTGGAGTGGGCGAAGGACGGGCTGACGGGAGAGCTGTTCCTCCTGCAGGCCAGGCCGGAGACCGTCCAGGCCGGTCGCAGCGGGACCCGCTTCACGATCCACCACCTCCGGGGCGAGGGGCGCGTGCTCGCGGTGGGCGCCGCGGTCGGGGACGCCGTGGCCACCGGCCCGGCCTGCGTGGTCCGCACCGCGGCGGACATCGAGTCCTTCCGGGACGGGTCGGTGCTCGTCACCGAGATGACGGACCCGGACTGGGTCCCGGTGATGAAGCGCGCCGCCGCGATCGTCACCGACCACGGCGGGACCACCAGCCACGCGGCGATCGTCAGCCGGGAGCTGGGCCTGCCCGCCGTCGTCGGCACCGGGGACGCCTCGCGGACCATCCCGGAGGGCCAGGAGCTGACGGTCTCCTGCGCGGCGGGCGACCGGGGCACGGTCTACGAGGGCACCCTCCCGTTCGACGTCGAGGAGGTCGACCTCGGGGAGCTGCCGGAGTCGCGCACCGCGATCATGGTCAACGTGGCGAGCCCCGCCGCGGCCTTCCGCTGGTGGCGGCTGCCGGCCGACGGGGTGGGTCTGGCCCGGATGGAGTTCGTCGTCAACAACATCGTCGAGGTCCATCCCATGGCCCTCGTTCACCCGGAGCGGGTCCGGGACGAGGCGGACCGCCGGCGGATCGCGGAGCTGACGGCGGGCTTCCCGGACGGCCAGGAGTACTTCGTGCAGACGCTGGCGCTGGGCCTCGCCAAGCTCGCCGCCCCGTACCACCCCCGGCCGGTGATCGTGCGGCTCAGCGACTTCAAGTCCAACGAGTACGCCCACCTCGTGGGCGGGGCGGCCTTCGAGGAGCCCGAGGAGAACCCGATGCTCGGCTTCCGGGGGGCCTCCCGCTACTACGACCCCCGGTACCGGGAGGGCTTCGCCCTCGAGTGCCGGGCGCTGCGGCGGGTGCGCGAGCGCATCGGCTTCGACAACGTGGTGGTCATGGTTCCCTTCTGCCGCACCGTGGGCGAGGCGGACCGGGTCCTGGCCACGATGGCCGAGCACGGCCTCGAGCGCGGGCGGCACGGCCTGAAGGTGTACATGATGTGCGAGATCCCCTCCAACGTGGTCCTGGCAGAGCAGTTCGCCACGCGGTTCGACGGCTTCTCCATCGGCTCCAACGACCTCACGCAGCTCGTCCTGGGGGTGGACCGGGACGCGGAGGCCCTGCGGGCGCTGTTCGACGAGCGGGACGAGGCCGTGACCCGGATGATCAGCGAGGCGATCCGCAAGGCCCACGCCGCGGGCATCCCCATCGGCATCTGCGGCCAGGGGCCCAGCAACCACCCCGACTTCGCCGAGTTCCTGGTGCGGGAGGGGATCGACTCGATCTCCCTGAACCCGGACAGCTTCCTGCGCACCGCGCGGCGGATCGCCGAGACCGAGCGGCGCCTCGCGGCCGGGCCCGGGGGCACAATGGACGCATGAGCCTCTCGGTGGGCGCACGCCCCGACCTGGACGTCGAGCCCGGCCGCGCGGGACGGCTGCTCGAGTTCCCGCGGCGCTATCCGCTCGTGGCCGTGACCCTGGCCGTGGGCGCCGTGGTCGTGGGACTGCTGGTCGCCGGGCAGCCGGGGCCGGCGCAGTGGCTGGGCTCCGGGTGGGCCCTGGTCGTGGCCGCCCGGGTGGCGTGGGGCATGGTCGCGGACGTCGTCGCCGGGCACTGGGGCGTGGACCTGCTGGCCGTCACGGCGATCAGCTCGACCGTGGCGGTCGGCGAGTACCTGGCGTCCCTCGTGGTGGTCCTCATGCTCACCGGTGGCCAGGCCCTCGAGGACTACGCGGCGAACCGGGCCCGCAAGGAGCTCAACGCGCTGCTCGAGCGGGCTCCGGTGCTGGCCCACCGGCGGCACCCGGACGGGTCCGTCGAGGACGTCCCGGTCGAGGAGGTCCGCCCCGGGGACGAGCTGCTGGTCCGCCCCGCCGAGGTCGTCCCCGTGGACGGGTGCCTGGTCGGCGCGGAGGCCGACTTCGACGAGTCCTCCATCACCGGGGAGAGCCTGCCCGTGACCCGCCGCGCCGGGGAGCCGGTGCTCTCGGGCGTCCTCAACGAGCAGCAGGCCGTGGTGCTGCGGGCCACCGCCACCGCGGCGGACAGCCAGTACTCCCAGATCGTGGCGATGGTGCGGGAGGCCGCGGAGTCCCGAGCGCCGGTGGTGCGCCTGGCCGACCGCTACGCCGTGCCCTTCACCGCGTTCGCCCTCCTCGTGGCCGGGCTGGCGTGGTGGTACCACGGGGACCCGGTGGTCTTCGCGGAGGTGCTCGTGGTGGCCACCCCCTGCCCGCTGCTGATCGCCGCCCCCGTGGCGTTCCTGGGCGGGATGAGCCGGGCGGCGCGCAACGGCGTCATCATCAAGAACGCCGGGACCCTCGAGCGGCTCGCCGCGGTGCGCACCGTGGCCTTCGACAAGACCGGGACGATCACCTACGGCCGCCCCGAGCTGCTGGCCGTCCACGCCCGCCCCCCGTTCCCGGAGGAGGAGCTGCTGCGCCTGACGGCGTCCGCCGAGCAGTACTCCTCCCACGTGCTCTCCGCCTCGGTGCGGGACGCCGCGCTCGCCCGGGGGCTCGCGCCGGCCCCGGCCGAGGAGGCCCACGAGGAGGCCACCCACGGGGTCACCGCCACCGTGGAGGGACGCCGGGTGGTGGTCGGCAAGCGCGCCCACGTGGCCCGCTCCGCCCCGGACGTGGTCGAGCAGGCGCTCGGGCCGGGCGAGCTGGCCGTCTACGTGGCCGTGGACGGCCGCTTCGCCGGCACCCTGGTGATGAGCGACCAGGTGCGCGAGGACGCGGCGGCCACGATGGCCGAGCTGACCGCGCTCGGGGTCCGGGAGATCCTCGTGCTCAGCGGTGACGCCCGCGCCACCGTGGAGCACGTCGCCGCGGCGCTGGGCATCACCCGGGTGCTGCCCGAGTGCCTGCCCGAGGACAAGGTCCGCACCGTCCGCAGCGCCCCGCACCGTCCGGTGCTCATGGTCGGCGACGGCGTCAACGACGCCCCCGTGCTCGCCGCCGCCGACGTCGGCGTCGCGATGGGCGCCCGGGGCGCGACCGCCGCCAGCGAGTCCGCCGACGTGGTGATCCTCACCGAGGACCTCGCCAGGACCGCGACGGCGGTGCGGATCGGCCGGCGCACCATGCAGGTGGCCCTGCAGAGCATCTGGCTGGGCATCGCCCTGTCCGTGGTGCTCATGCTCGTGGCCGCCACCGGGGCGATCCCCGCGATCTTCGGCGCCCTCAGCCAGGAGGTCGTGGACCTCCTGGCCATCCTCAACGCCCTGCGCGCCCTCCGCGGGCCCCGCGGCGAACGGTGACCGGCCGGCTCAGTGCCGGACGACGAGCACCGGGCAGTGGGCGTAGGAGACGCACGCGTGGGAGACCGACCCCAGGGAGGAGCCGAGCAGCCCGCCGCGGCCGCGCCGGCCGAGCACGAGCAGCTGCGCGGTCTCGCTCTCCGCGATGAGCCGGCCTGCCGGGCGGCCGTGCGTCACCGTGGTGGTCAGACGGCCGGGGACGTCCTCCCCGAAGACGGCCGCGACCGTGCGCGCGAGGATCCGCTCGTGGTTGGCGCGCAGCGCCTCCTCGTCGACGAGGAGCTCGGCGTCCAGCACGGTGGGGTCCCCCGCGCACGCGATCGCCTCGAGCGGGGCGTCGAGGGCCTCCGCGAGCCTCGACGCGAGCCGCAGGGCCTCCATCGAGGACTCCGAGCCGTCGATCCCCACGAGGATCCGCTGGTCCGTCGGTGCGTTCATGACCGAACCTCCTTGTCCGGGCCGGCTGCCGGGAGCCGGCCTGTCGGTGCCGCGTGGCCCGCGCCGGGTGGCCGGCGCCGGCCGGTCAGTGCCGGACGACCAGCACCGGGCAGTGGGCGTGGTCGATGCACGCGTTGGAGACGGAGCCCAGGGCCGAGCCCCGCAGGCCTCCGTGGCCGCGGCGCCCGAGCACCAGCATCAGGGCGTTCTCGCTCTCCTCGACCAGGCGGGCCGCGGCCCGTCCGTGGAGCAGCTCGGCACGCACGTGCTCCGGGGGGTCCGCGCCGAACACGTCGGCGACCGTCGAGCGGAGCAGCTCCACGCTGCCGGCCGGCGGCCGGTCCGGGTCGACGGTCTCCCAGCCCTCGTAGAGGGGCGGCCCCTCCCAGAACATGAGGGCGGTCAGCGGGACGCCCAGGGCGCGGGCGATCCTGTCCCCCGCCCGGAGGGCCTCCTTCGAGGAGTCCGATCCGTCGATGCCGACGAGGATCCGCTGCTGGGACGGTGTCTCCATGGCCGAGCTCCTTCGTTCCGGCGCCCGCGGTCCGTGCCCGGGGCGCGCTCCGTCCGCCAGGAACCTGGCGGACCGCTCAGTGCCGCACCACGAGGACGGGGCACTTGGCGTGGGAGACGAGGGCCGAGGAGACGGAGCCGAGGATCATCCCCAGCACCCCGCCCGTTCCCCGCCGGCCCACCACGAGCATCCGGGCCTCCTCGCTCTCCTCGATGAGCCGGGCGGCGGGCTGGCCGCGCAGGAGCCGGGTGGTCAGGTTCGCCGGGCGCTGCTCCCCGAACACCTCCTCGAGGGTGCTCTCGAACAGCTGCTCGCTGCCGCGGCGGAACTCCTCGGGGTCCACCACGCGGTAGCTCTCGTAGAGCAGCGGGTCCTCCCAGCACATGATGGCCTCGAGCGGTGCGCCCAGGGCCTCGGCGAGCCGCACTCCCTCCCGGAGCGCGGCCTTGGACGACCCGGACCCGTCGACTCCCACGACGATCCGGCCTCCGGACGACGGCTCGCCCATGGTGTTCCCCCTTGTTCCCGGCGGGCCGGCCGGTCCGCCTGTCTCCACGATAGGACCCGGTGAGGTGCGTCACAACGGATCCCCGGTCCCGGGGCCCGCATGACGGCCGGCGGGCGGCACCGCCCCGCCTGCCGTCGCACGGGCGACGCGCGGCGTCCTCAGCCGCGGGTGACCTGGATCTTCCGGGTCGCGGGCGGCTCGACGTGCCCGGCGACGGGCACGCGCACCTCCAGCACGCCGTCGCGGTACGCGGCGCTGATGTCCTCGTCCCGGCACCCGGCGGGCAGCGGCAGGGCGCGGGAGAACGAGCCGTAGCGGAACTCCGAGCGGTAACCGCCCTTGTCCTTGTGCTCGGTCCGCTCCCTGCGCTCGGCCCGCAGGTGGAGCACGTCGTCGGCCACCGTGAGCTCCACGTCCTGCTCGGGGTCGATGCCGGGCAGCTCCGCCCGGATCACCACGGTGTGGCCGTCCCGGTACTCCTCCACACGGGGCCAGGAGGCCTCGACGTCCCCCTCCAGGAGGCGTCGGAGGGGCTCGAGCATCTCCAGCCCCTCCCTGCGCATCAATCCGGCCATGACCTGACTCCTTCCCGTGGCACCGGTGCCGCGGCCGTCCGGGACGTCGTCCCGGACGGCCGGCGGGACCGGTGCGGTCCGCCTCGACCCTTCAAGCGTAGACACCGCCGACCGGGCGCGTAAGGGCCGCGGGGTCCGGGACGCATGATGACGGGGGCCCGCTCCACCGGCCCCCGGGGACACTGGATTCGCAGGTGCGACAGGGCGATAATCGGGGCATCCCCACGGGTTCTGTCGCCGTCCGGCGGCCACCCCGGGGACCGGGAGAGAGCGGGGTGTCCGCGGTGGACAACAACGTGATGAAGATCGTCTACACGTTCTTCCTGGGGGCCCTGCTGGCCCTGTTCGTGGGCCTGGGGATCCAGACGTTCTATCCGGGGCCGGAGATGCCGGAGCCGACCGCGGGGATGGAGTTCGTGCCCGAGGGGGGCGCTCCGACCGAGGAGCAGCGCGCGGAGATGGAGGAGAACGACCGGCAGTGGCGGCAGTGGCAGGAGGAGCAGCAGAGCTACAGCCGCGACGTGGCGGTCGTGGCCCTGGGCGCCTCCGTGGTGCTGCTCGGTCTCAGCCTCGTGCTGGAGAAGCGCAACAGGGTGCTGACCAACGGGGTGATGCTGGGCGGGCTGTTCACCCTGATCTACGCCATCGGCCGCAGCTTCGCCTCCAGCGAGACCACCATGACGTTCGTCGCCGTGAGCGTGGGCCTGGCGGTGGTGCTGGTCCTCGGCCACCGGCGCTTCTTCCAGGACCGTCCCCCGGCGGGCGCGCCCGAGGAGGCGCACCGGGAGCAGAGCGGCGTCTGAGCCGCTCCGCCGGGACGCCTCTAGAAGCCCGTCGGCTCGGTCTCCAGCTCGGGCTCCTCGGGCGGGGCCTCGTGGTGCAGGGGCCGCAGGGCGGCGGTCGTCCCGAACCACAGCAGCGCGTCGTAGCGCTCCCCCATGCGGGTGGGGACGTAGTTGCCGGCCTCGCGCCACGGGTGGTACACCACCCCGACGGCCCGGTGGCCGAACCTCCCGGAGAGCCAGGGCCCGGAGCGGTCGCGGCCGAAGACGAGCACCGCGTCCTCCTCCAGCGCCCGGTGCAGGAGGTCCTCGTGGCTGCCGGCACGAGCCTGCGGGACGGCGAGCACCTCCTCGGCCGCGCCCCACGCCTCCGCCGCGACCACCGTGCCGGTCCAGGAGGCGAGGCCGACCAGCACCACCTCGTGCGCGGGGTGGCGCTCGCGCAGCAGCTGACCCACGTTGACCAGCCCGGCGTCGAACATGTCGGTGGCCCGGGCGTCCCCCACGTGGGAGTTGTGCTCCCACACCAGGCCCTTGGCGCCGGGCCCGTGGTGGCGGGAGAGCAGGTCCGCGGTGTCCGCCATGTGCTCGTCCCGCACGTTCCAGGACTGCCGGTCGCCGCGCACCATGGTCCGGTAGTAGCGCTCGGCGTCGACCGTCACCATGGCGTTGAGGACGGCGTCGAACGCGGCGGGGTCCCCGGCCGTCCGGTCCATGGTGCGCCGGCGCACCTCGGCGAGGAGGGCGACGACGTCGGCCTCGCAGCTCTCGGGCACGATCCGCGTCCGCCACGCGTAGCGGTGCGGGTCCTCGTGGAAGGGGACGAAGCACTGCCACGCCTGCAGCGCGGCGGGCAGCGCCTCGGGGGCGCTCGTCCCGAGCCAGCCGATGATCTCCCGCAGCGAGTCCCACAGCGAGTAGACGTCCAGGCCGTAGAAGCCGACCTGCTCGTGGCCGGCCCGGCGGGCGTTCTCCTCCCGGAGCCAGTCGAGGAACTCGGCGACCTCCTCGTTCGCCCACATCCACGTGGGCCAGCGCTCGAAGCCCGCGAGGACGCCGTGGGCGTCGAGGTCCTGGTCCGCCTCGCCGCGCACCCACCGGTCGATCCGCCAGCAGTCCGGCCAGTCCCCCTCGACCCCGATCCAGGTGAAGCCGTGCTCCTCGATGAGCCGGCGGCTGAGCAGGGCCCGCCACCGGTAGTACTCGTGCGTGCCGTGGGACGCCTCCCCCACGCACACGAACCGGACGCCGGCGCAGCGCTCCACGAGCGGGTCGAGGTCCTGCGCCGTCTCCAGCGGCCGGGCGAGGGAGCGGATCTCCGCGAGGACCCCGGCCTCCCGGGAGGGGCCGCGCCCGAGCGGGCTCACCGGGACGTCCCGTCGCCGTGCTCCCCGGCCGGGGAGAGGTGGCGCAGGAACCAGTCCCGGGCCAGCGCGGCGGCCTCGGCGAGCGTGCCGGGCTCCTCGAAGAGGTGCGTGGCGCCCTCCACCACGGCCAACCGGGTGGGGCAGCGCATCGACTCCTGCGCCCACCGGTTGAGGCCGAGCACCTCGGAGTCCTCGCTGCCGACGATCAGCAGGGTGGGTGCCTGCACCGAGCGCAGCCGCTCGTCCGCGAGGTCCGGCCGGCCGCCGCGGGAGACCACGGCCGCGATGGACGCGCCGGGCTCGGCCGCGGCCCACAGGGCGGCGCCGGCGCCGGTGCTCGCCCCGAAGTACCCGACCGGGGACGCCGCGGAACCGGGCTGCTCGCGCAGCCACGCCGTGGCCAGGAGCAGCCGCTCGGCGAGCAGGCCGATGTCGAAGACGTTGCCGCGGTCCGTCTCCTCCCCGGGGGTGAGCAGGTCGAGCAGCAGGGTGCCGAGCCCCGCCTGCTGCAGGACGGAGGCCACGTACTGGTTCCGCGGGCTGCGCCGGCTGCTGCCACTGCCGTGGGCGAAGACCACCACCCCGGCGCCGGGCGCCGGCAGGTGCAGGTGCGCCTCGAGCTGCTCCCTCCCGGCCGGGATGCGCACGTCGGCGTCGACCGGATAGCCGTGCGCGGCCGGCCCCGCCCGGGGCGGCGCGGGCAGCTCCGGCTGGTGGCGGCGCCTGGCGGCGTCCAGCAGGGCCACCACCTCGTCGTCCTCGGTGGCGGAGAAGTCCCGGTAGTGGTAGCCGACGGCCGTGAAGTACGGCGGGGTCGCGAGGCAGATCACCTCGTCCGCCTCCACCACCCGGCCCAGGGCCTCCTGCGGGGCCACCGGGACGGCCAGCACCACGCGCGCGGCGCCCAGCTGGCGGGCGATCCGGCAGGCCACGCGGGCCGTGGAGCCGGTGGCGATGCCGTCGTCGACGACCAGGGCGGTCCGCCCGGTGAGATCGACCCGCTCCCGGCCCTCCCGGAAGCGCGCCGTCCGCGCCTCGAGCACGGCCCGCTCCCGCGCCTCGATCTGCTCGAGCTGCGCGTCCGTCACCCCGAAGTACTGGAGGGTCCGCTCGTCGAGCACGCGGGCGCCCTCCTCCCCGATGGCGCCCATGGCCAGCTCGGGCTGGGAGGGGACCCCCAGTTTCCGCACCACGATGACGTCCAGCGGCGCGTCCAGGATGCGGGCCACCTCGTGGGCCACGGGCACCCCGCCGCGGGGCAGTCCCAGCACCACCACGTCCTGCCCGCGCAGGGACCTCAGCCGCTTCCCCAGCTGCCGCCCGGCCTCGACCCTGTTCTCGAAGACCACCATGGTCCCCACCGCCTCTCCGGCGGGCGCGCGGCCCACCGCCCTCCGGTGCTCGCCCGGCTCCGTTCGCGCCCCCCGGGTCCCGTGGGCCGCCGCGGAGGACTCCAGCGTAGGCAGGCGGGGAACACGGTGGAAGGCCCGCGGGCCAGGTGACGGACGTGGACAACGGAGCAGGCCCGCCCCACAATGTGAGCACGCCCCGGCGGCCGGCCGGCCGCGGACCCGGGCGCCCTGGACGGACGTCCCGCACCGGCGGGGGAGACGGAGCACGCCGCATGAAGGACCGCACGCAGGACAGCGCCGAGGACCGCACGGACGGCAGGGTCATGCGGACGGTCTACACGTTCTTCCTGGGGCTGCTGCTGGCCCTGTTCGTGGGTCTCGGCGTCGCCACGGTCCACCCCGGCCCGGAGGAGCCCGCGCCGCCCCCGGCGGTCGCGATGGCGCGGGAGACCCGCGAGCTCGCCCCGGAGGAGCAGCAGCAGTGGGCGGCCTACGAGCGCGAACGGGGGGCGTGGGAGGTCGAGCACATGCGGCACAGCCGCGACGTCGGCGTGATCGCCCTGGTCGCGTCCGTCGTGCTGCTGGGGGCGAGCCTGGCGGTGGAGCGGCGCCGACCGGTGCTCGCCCACGGCGTGCTGCTCGGCGGTCTGTTCACGCTGCTGCACAGCGTGGTCCGCAGCCTGGTCTCGCAGGACACCGTCGCCTCGTTCGCCGTGGTCACCGTGGCGCTGGCCGTGGTGCTGTACCTCGGCTACCGCCGGTTCGTGGACCGCCCCACCCCGGCCGGTGACCGGTGGGGTCCTCCCCGGCCGGTGGTCAGCGACAACGGGAAGCACCCGTCCCGCCGCTGAGCGCGCCGGGCCGGTGCCGGCCGGTCAGCGGGGCAGCGGCAGCTTCTCGTCGAGCACGGCCCGGACGGCCGCGACGTCGACGTCCGTGACGGAGGCGTGCTCCCAGGCCGGCCGGTTGTCCTTGTCCACGAGGACCGCCCGCACGCCCTCGGCGAAGTCGGGGCGGGCGATCGTGTCCGCGGCGAGGCGCAGCTCCCGCTCGAGGCAGGAGCGCACGCTGTCGTCGGCCGCGCCGCGCTCCAGCAGCTCGAAGGTGCGCACCAGCGAGGAGGGGCTCATCCCCGCGAGGTCCTCCGGCGCGGCGGCGACGATCTGCTCGAGGGTCGGGGCGCCGTAGCGCTCCTCGATCTCCTCCCACCGCGCCACCACGGAGGACGGCTCGGGCTCGCGCGCGAAGCGGGAGAGGGCGTCCTCCGGGCCCTCCTCCACCACGGCCCCGGCGAGGGCCTCGAAGTCCTCGTCCGCCACGAGGACGTCGGCCAGCCCGAGGGCGACGGCGTCCGCGCCGCCGAGCCGCTGCCCGCCGAGGGCGAGCCAGCGGCCCACGGCCAGGCCCGGTTCGCCGCGGTGGTCCGGCCGGGAGACGCGCGGCAGGAACCAGGAGGCGCCGATGTCGGTGAAGAAGCCGATCTTCGTCTCGGGCATCGCCATGACCGTGGAGGGACCTACCACGCGGTGGGAACCGTGCACGGAGATGCCCATGCCGCCGCCCATGCAGATCCCGTTCATGAGCGCCACGTAGGGCTTGGGGTAGTCCGCGATCAGGCAGTCGAGGGCGTACTCGACGGCGAACACCCCCGTGGCCTCCTCCGTCCGCCCGGCGAGCACGGCGTCGCGGACCTCCCGGATGTCGCCGCCGGCGCACCACGCCCGCGGGGAGGCCGAGGTGACGAGCACGTGGCGCACGGCGTCGTCGTCCCGCCACGCGTCGAGCGCGGTCTTGAGGTCCCGGTACATCTGTGCGGTGAGGGCGTTGAGCTGACGGGGCCGGTTGAGCACGATGTGCCCGGTGCCGTTGCGGACCTCGGTCAGGACGTGCTGCGCGGTGCCGGTCGTGGCAGTGTCGGTCATGGCTCCCACCCTGCCACGGGTCGCGCCGCCGTGCCACGGCTCACACGCCGGAGGGCGGCCACTGTCCACGCTGCGCCAGGAGGGAGGCGAGCAGGTCGGCCCGGTCGGTGACGATCCCGTCGACCCCGAGCTCGAGCAGCTCCGCCATTTCGGCCGTCTCGTTGACGGTCCACACGTGCACGTCGATGCCGTGCCGGTGGGCGAAGTCCAGGAAGCGGGGGGTCACGAGCTGGACCTCGGCCCCGCCCCGCACCCGGTACCGGCGGGGGATCTGCACGGTGTCGAACGGCTCGATCCACCGGGCGGCCGCCCGCCGCGCGAGACGCCAGGTGGGCCCGCCCAGCCACGAGCACACGAGCAGCAGGCGCATCCCCTCCTTGCCGGAGGACGTGGGCACGGTCCGGCCGTCCAGCTCGCGGATCCGCCGCAGCGTGCGGCGCCGGCGGCTCTCGGAGAAGGAGGTCACCCGCACCCGGTCCACGGCGCCGAGCTCGTGGAGCAGCGCCGGCAGGGCCGCCACGGACGCCTCGTCCTTGACGTCCACGTTGAACTTCAGCTCGGGGAGCTCCGTCAGCAGGTCGGCGAAGCGGGGGATGCGCCCGACGCCGGCGACGCGCTCGGCCCTGATCTGCGCCCAGGTCAGGGCGGAGACCTTCCCGCTGCCGCCGGTGACGCGGTCGAGGGTCTCGTCGTGGAAGGACAGGACCACCCCGTCGGCCGTCGTGTTGACGTCCGTCTCGATCCACTCGTAGCCGAGGTCCCGGGCCGCCCGGAAGGCGTCGAGGGTGTTCTCGGCACCGTCCCGGCAGAAACCGCGGTGGGCCAGGGCTGCGGGGGCGTCGCGCCGGCGCGCTGGAGGGGTCACCCCCCTATTGTTACCCCGTGGTAGCGGATTGTCCCGCCCATGACGCGCCAGGTCGGCCGCCGCGCAGCAGGGCCTCGATCACCTGGGCCACCCCGTCTTCCTCGAACGGCGGGGCCGTGCGGCCCACGGCCCGCGCGACCGCGGGGTGCCCGCTCGCCATGGCGTAGCCGTGGGCGGCCCACGTGAGCATCTCGAGGTCGTTGGGCATGTCGCCGAAGGCCATCACCTCGTGCGGGCGGATGCCGCGCTCGGCCGCGTACTGCTCGAGGGTGCGCGCCTTGGTGAGCCCCTTCTGCCCCATCTCCACGAGCGGGGCCGCCGCCACGGAGTGCGTCACGGACAGCCTGCCGGCCACGAGCTCGGCGAGCGCCCGGAAGTACTCCTGCGGCTCGGCGGTGTCCAGCTTGGCCAGGAACTTCACCAGCCCCTGGTCCTCCGGCAGCCGGTCCCGCAGCGCCCCGACCAGGGGGGCGCCGACCTCCATCCGGTCGGTCCTGGCCCACCCGTGGTCCGTGAAGACCCCCTCGAGGGTCTCCGCCGCGAACAGCGTGCCGGGGTGCCGGGCCGCGACCTCGTCCATGACCGCGAAGGCGTCCCGGGCCGGGAACAGGCTCGACTCCACGACCAGGTCGGCGCTGAGGTCGTAGACCACCGCCCCGTTCGAGCAGATGACCACGCCCTCGTGGCCGAGCTGCTCGCGCAGCGGGTCGAGCCAGCGCATGGGCCGGCCCGTCACGAACACCACGTGGATGCCGCTGTCCTGGGCGGCGCGGATCGCGTCGACGGTGCGCGGGCGGAAGCGGAAGTCGTGCCCCAGGACGGTGCCGTCGAGGTCGCTGGCGATCATCCGGATCGGCGCCGTCCCGGGGACCTCCGGATCAGGGCTCACGGGTGTACTGCCACCTAGGCCTCGTGCGTCCCGGTGAGGCAGGCGCGGGCGATCCCGGAGCTGAAGAGCTGGAAGTTGACGACGGCGGGGCTGGCGCTCTCGTCGACCTCGATCTGCTCCTCGCCCACGGCGGTCACGCACACGATGTAGCGGTGCGGCCCGTGGCCGGGGGGCGGGGCGGCGCCCACGTACTCGTCGGTGCCACCGTCGTTGCGGTGCTTGACCGCCCCGGCCGGAGGGTCGGACGCCGCGCCGCGCGCGAGGGAGGTGACGTCGGCGGGGATGTTGGACAGGCACCAGTGCCAGAAGCCGCTGGGAGTCGGGGCGTCCGGGTCGAAGACCGTGACCACGTAGCTCTTCGTGCCCTCCGGGGCCCCGGACCAGCTCAGCTGCGGGGACACGTCCTGGCCACCGGCGCCCATGATGCCCGAGAGCTGGGCCGGGGCGAGCGGGCCGCCGTCGGAGATGTCCTCGGAGGTGAGGGTGAAGCTCGGCAGGTCGGGCAGGTCGGCGTACGGATCGCGCTCGGGCACGGGCTCTCCTTCGGGACGGGACCGGGTGGGGGTCGGGGCGGGACGGGTCAGGGCGCGGGCAGCTCGTCCTTGCGGGGCAGGTCCGCGCCGGCGCGGGAGACCGTGACGCCGGCCGCCGCGGCGGCGTAGCGCAGCAGCTCGCCGACCTGCTGCTCGTCCAGGTTGTCGATCCGCTCGCGGGCCGGCGCGCCCGTGTAGCCGTGGTCGGTGAGCCAGCCGAGCAGCGCGGCCATGAAGGAGTCCCCGGCCCCCACGGTGTCCACGACCGTGGTGCGGGCGGCGGGCACCTCCACCCCGCGCGGCCCGGTGGCGCGGGTGCGGGCCCAGGGCCCCAGGGGCCCGCGGGTGACGACGACGAGCTCCGCGCCGGCCTTGAGCCAGGCGCCCGCGCTCTCCTCGACGCTGCGGTGGGGGTACAGCCACAGGAGGTCCTCGTCCGAGGCCTTCACGACGTCGGCGAGGGCCACGAGCTGCTCGGCCCGGGCCCGGGCGTCCGAGGAGTCCGGGATGATGGACGGCCGGCAGTTGGGGTCGTAGGAGATCAGGGCCGAGCGGTGGGCCTGCTCCACGGCGTGCAGGACCTTCGAGGCGCCGGGCTCGAGCATCGCCCCGATCGACCCGACGTGCAGCAGGGAGGTGTCCCGGAGCAGCTCGGCCAGCTGCTCGTCCGAGAGGTCCAGGGACCAGTCGAGCTGGAAGTCGTAGGTCGCGGCGCCGTCCTCCCCGATGACGGCCTCGGCCACGGAGGTGGGCCGCGTGTCGGCGTCGAAGGGCAGGAGCACGCCGTTGTCCCGCAGGTGCGCCTCGACCTGCGTGCCGTACTCGTCCTCGCCGTAGCGGCCGAGGAACTGGACCTCGTGGCCGAGCCGGGCCAGGCCCACGGCCACGTTCATGGGGCTTCCCCCGGCGTGCGCGCGGGGCTCCTGGCCGCGCTTCGAGACCACGTCCACGAGCGCCTCACCGATGACCGTCAGCATGCTCTCACGGTAGCACCCGCCGGCCCCGCCGCCCCCGGCACCGGACCGGCCCGCCGGGCCCGTAACGGGAGCCCTTCCCGCCCCCGGTGCCCCTAGAATGGAGGGCGGCGTCCTGCGCGAACCGCAGCGGCGCGCACCCGACCGCGCAACGAGGCGCGGCACGTCACGGCCGGACACGATGACGTCCCCGGCCGAGGAAGAGAGTCATTCTTGAGCACTCCTGAAAGCTGGGCCGACCGCGAGTCGCTCGCCGAGGGCATCGTCCCCCTGGTCGGACGCCTGCACCGTGAGAACAAGGTCGTGCCGACGGTCTACGGCCGCTCCCTGGTGCACAAGTCCGTCACCCAGATCATCAAGGCGCACCGCTTCGCCCGCCGGATCGACGGCGAGGAGCTGCCCCTCGAGGACACGACCCGCCTGCTCGAGGCCATGTCCGGGCTGAACCTCGGCACCTGCGCGGTGGACCTCGGCAAGCTCAACCGGCTCGCCCAGGAGTCGGACCAGGACCTCGAGTCGTTCCTGCGCGAGGAGCTCGCCCCCGTGGTGGACCGCAGGGCCCAGAACTCCCCGGAGTCCCAGGACGTGGTGCTCTACGGGTTCGGCCGCATCGGCCGCCTGCTCGCCCGCATCCTCATCAACCGCAACGACGGCACCGGCCTGAACCTGCGCGCCGTCGTGGTGCGCAAGAAGCCGGGCAACGACCTGGTCAAGCGCGCCTCCCTCCTGCGCCGCGACTCGGTGCACGGGAAGTTCGACGGGACCATCCACGTCGACGAGGAGAACGACGTCATCACGGCCAACGGGGTGGCCATCAAGTTCATCTACGCGAACGACCCCACCGAGATCGACTACACCGCCTACGGGATCGACAACGCGATCGTCGTGGACAACACGGGCGTGTGGCGCGACGAGGCCGGGCTCTCGAAGCACCTGCAGGCCAAGGGCGTGGCCAAGGTGCTGCTCACCGCACCGGGCAAGGGCGACCTGAAGAACATCGTGTGCGGGGTCAACGACGACGTCATCACCCCGGAGGACACCATCCTGTCCGCCGCGTCCTGCACCACCAACGCGATCACCCCGGTCGTGAAGGTCCTGCACGACAAGTACGGCATCGCGCAGGGCCACGTGGAGACGGTCCACTCCTACACCAACGACCAGAACCTCATCGACAACTGGCACAAGGGCGACCGCCGGGGCCGCTCCGCCGCCCTCAACATGGTCATCACCGAGACCGGCGCCGCGAAGGCCGTGGCCAAGGCCCTGCCGGAGATGGCCGGCAAGCTGACGGGCAACGCGATCCGCGTCCCCACCCCGGACGTGTCCATGGCCATCCTCAACCTGCAGCTCGAGCAGGCCCCGGAGTCCGAGGACGCGGTCAACCAGTACCTGAAGGACATCTCGCTGAACTCGTCCCTGCGCAAGCAGATCGACTACACCGACTCCCCCGAGATCGTGTCCACCGACTTCGTGGGCTCCCGCCGCGCGGGCGTCGTCGACGGTCTCGCGACGATCGTCAACGGCAGCTCGCTGGTGCTCTACGTCTGGTACGACAACGAGTTCGGCTACTCCTGCCAGGTCGTGCGGGTGCTCGCCCGGATGGCCGACATCGCGATGCCGCAGTTCCCGGCCGAGCGGGTCGCGGTCGGCACGGCGTCGATCCCCGGCTGAGCCGCCCCTCACCGGCAGCGGACCGTCCGCGCCGAGGGGTCGCCACCGAACGGAACGACCGACTCGCACCGTTCAGTGGCGACCCCCCGCGCAGCAGGTCGAGCAGACGGCGCCCCTCGAACGGCGGCGCGGCGGGTCAGGCGGTGTAGAAGGCCCCCGCGACCGCCCCGAGGGCGGCGACGTCGTCCACGTGGCACAGCTCCCGGGCCGAGTGCATCGACAGCAGGCCGATGCCGACGTCGATCGTGCGCACCCCCAGCCGGGCCGCGGTGATGGGCCCGATGGTGGACCCGCACGGCACCCGGTTGTTGGAGACGAACTCCTGGTAGCCCACACCGGCGCGCGCGCAGGCCTCGGCCCAGATCCCGGCGCCCACGGCGTCCGTGGCGTAGTGCTGGTCCGCATTGATCTTCAGCAGCGGCCCCGCCCCCGGCACCGGCTGGTTCACGGGGTCGTGGTGGCCCTGGTAGTTGGGGTGCACCAGGTGCCCGGCGTCGGCGGACAGGCACACGGACCCGGCCAGGGAGCGCCGGTGCTCGGCGGCGGAGCGGCCCAGGCCCTCACCGATGCGCACCAGCACGTCCTCGAGGAACGGTCCCGCGGCGCCGGAGCGGGTGCGGGAGCCGATCTCCTCGTGGTCGAACGCGGCGAGCACCGCGATGTGCCGGCCCTGCTCGACCGCCTCGGCCTCGCGGGCGAGCGCGCTCAGCCCGGCGTGCACGGAGGACAGGTTGTCCAGCCGCCCGGAGGCGAACAGCGTACCGCCCTGCCCGAACACGGCGGGGGGCTGGGCGTCCGCCAGCACCACGTCGTAGCCGACGATGCGGGCCGGGTCCACGGGCCCGCCGTCCGCGTGCTCGGCCAGCAGCGCGAGGACGTCCGCGTCCTCCGGCTGCCCCACTCCCCAGATCGGCTGCACGTGCTGCTGGCGGTCGAGCTGCAGGCCCTTGTTGGCCTCGCGGTCCAGGTGGATGGCGAGCTGCGGGATGCGGGCCACGGGGCCGGTGGCGGTCAGGTGCTCCACCGGGGCGCCGTCCGTCCCGCGGACCACGAGCCGGCCCGCCAGGCGCAGCTCGCGGTCCAGCCACGAGTTCAGCAGCGCCCCGCCGTAGGTCTCGACCCCGGCCTGGTGCCAGGTGTGGGCCGTGGTGGTGGGCCTCGGCTTGAGCTTGAAGCCCGGCGAGTCGGTGTGCGCACCGAGGATCCGGAACCCCGCCGCGGGGGGGACCTCCGCCGGGGTGGCCCACGCGATGACAGCCCCGTCGCGGAGCACGTAGCGCCGCCCGCGGACGCCGGTCCGGGCCCAGTCCTCCGTCTCGTCGAGGCGGACGAAGCCCGCCTCCTCCAGCCGGGCGGCGGCGGCGTGCGCGGCGTGGAAGGAGCTCGGCGACTCCATCACGTAGCGGCCGAGGTCCTCGACGGCGGACCGGGGGTCGACTGCGGTGCGGGGTTCCATGCCGTCAGTCTACGAAAGGTGCTGGGGCGCGCGTCCGGGCGCCTGTCCCGCCCAGTGACCGGGACAGGCGGGCGGGCCGGGGCACACCCAGGCTCCGGGCCCACGGCCCTCCCCACCGGGTCCGGGGCCGGCCGCGAGGAGGAGGGCCGGCCGCGGCGGGTGCACGGTCCGGGTCACCTCCACGCCGCGCCGGCGCGCGCCGCGGACCACGAGCCACGCGAAGAGCAGCTGCAGGCCCGCCGAGAGGGCGAGGGCCACCCAGGACGACTCCTCGGCGTCCGGGTCGGCCAGGCCGAGCGCGCCGAAGAGCGTGGCGATGACGTTGTTGACCACGTGCAGGGCGATCGCCGCCTCGAGCCCGCCGGTGCGCCAGGTCAGCCAGCCGGCGACGACCGCCATGACCGCGACCGCCAGCAGCCCCCAGGCGTCGTACAGGTGCCCGAACGTGAACAGGGGCACCGGCAGCAGGATCGCGAACACGGGCCGGCGCAGCCACCGTCCCACGGTCTGCAGCAGGTAGCCCCGGAAGACGAGCTCCTCCGCCGCGCACTGCAGCGGGACCACCAGCACGATCATGGCGATCAGCCACCAGAAGCCCTCCACCGGCTGCGGGGCGGTCAGCGAGCCGAGCAGCGCGTACTCCACGAGGAGGGCGGCCGCCTGGCCCACCGCGTAGACGGCAAGGGCCACGAGGAGGCACCGGCCGAGGAGGCCCCAGCGCAGCCGTCCCGTCACGGACAGCAGCAGCCCGAGGGGGCGGGGGCCCGTGATGGCCCGGGCCGCGAGGAGCGCCGGGATCATGAGGACCAGGGAGAAGAACAGCATGAAGAAGATCGCCGGGTCCATCATGTCCAGCTCCGTGCCCCCGAGGAAGACCTCGTCCAGGGCCTCCTCGCCGCGCACGGCCACGAGCCCCACGGCCCACACGATGCCGAACACGATGGCCAGCACCCCGTAGAAGGCGCCGAAGAGCAGCAGCTCCACGAGCGGCTTCCACCACCGGTGGTCGGGGTCGGCGTGGCCGAGCCGGTGGTACGGCAGGAGCCGGGGCCCGGGGCCCGAGGGGTCGTCGTCGAGGGATCCCTGCCTCCAGGGGGCGGCGCGCGTGGTCATGCCTCCCACGGTATCCGCAGCCGGTCCCTTCCGGACACGCGACAGTTCGGGGGCGCCCCGTCGTGGCGCCCGCCGGTCAGGGCAGGTCGCTGCGGTAGCGCAGGCCCATCTGCCGGCGCGCGTCGTCGAGCAGCTCCAGCACCAGCACGGTGTCCGCGAGCGGCATGCGCGGGCTC
This sequence comes from Kocuria rosea, assembly GCF_006094695.1. Taxonomy (NCBI): domain Bacteria; kingdom Bacillati; phylum Actinomycetota; class Actinomycetes; order Micrococcales; family Micrococcaceae; genus Kocuria; species Kocuria rosea. The sequence goes on from NZ_CP035103.1 coordinate 3,211,948, forward strand.
TCGGTCAGGCCGGCCTGGAGGCACCGGGTCACCTCCCGCAGCTCGTGGGCGAAGCCGTGCCCGGCGGCCCGGAAGCGCTCGGTCCGCGGCGCGGCTCCCCCGGACCGGACCACGAGCTCACCGGGGTGGTAGAGGGGCGCCCCGGTGCGCAGCCAGCCGTCCGTCCCGCTGATGGTCACCGTGCCCGGGCAGTCCGTCTCGATGGACGTGGTGAGGTGGGCGTGCGCGCCGTCCGCCCAGGTGAGGGTCAGGCCGTTGTGCAGGTCCACGCCGTCCTCGTGGAGGACGCCGTGGGCCGTGAGGCCGGCCGGTGCGCCGAGCGCCGCGAGCGCCCAGGTGAGCGGGTACACGGCGAGGTCCAGCAGGGCCCCTCCGCCCGCCGCGGGATCCCAGAGCCGGGACCCGGGGTCGTACGGCACCGGGGCGCCGAGGTCCGCCTGGAGCCAGCGGACCCGGCCGATCTCGCCGGAACGGACGATGTCGAGGGCGCGCCCGAAGCTCGGCAGGAAGCGCGTCCACACCGCCTCCATGAGGAACAGCCCGCGCGCCCGGGCGAGCTCCCGCAGCTCCCCCGCCTCCCGGGCGTTCATGGTCAGCGGCTTCTCGCAGAGCACGTGCTTGCCGGCCTCGAGGGCCGCGCGGGCCACGGCGTGGTGCTGGGCGTGGGGCGTGGCGACGTAGACGACCTCCACGGCGGGGTCCGCGACGAGGCGCTCCCAGCCGGTGGTGCCATCGTGGTCGTGGTGGCTCCGGGCCGCGCCGAAGCGCTCGGCGAACGCCTCGGCGGAGGACCGGGAGCGGGAGCTGACGGCCGAGAGCACGGCGTCGTCGAGCAGCGCCAGGTCCTCGACCACGCGGCCGGCGATCGACCCGGTGGCGACGACGCCCCAGTGCACGGGACGGCCGGTCGCCGTCGCGGGGTCGTCGCCCGTCACCGGGGCGGGGAGGGCTGGAGGGGGCATGGTGGCCTTTCGGGGAGGATCCGGGGACGCCGACGACGGCGCCGGGGCGTCGCCCGGCTCGGGGCGGGAAGGACTAGACGGAGTCCCGGAGCACGAGCGAGGTCGACATGATGGTCACCCGGTCCGTCGGCCGGCCCTCGATCATGTCGACGAGGGTCTCGGCCATCTTCCGGCCGAGCTCGACGATCGGGTGGTTCACCGTGGTCAGCGCGGGGGTCACCGACGTCGCGAAGGAGTCGTCGTCGAAGCCCACCACGGCGATGTCCTCCGGGATGCGCAGGCCGCGGCCCTGGATCACGGTGTACGCCCCGGCCGCCATCTGGTCGTTCGCGGCGAACACGGCGTCGACCGGCCGGCCGCGGTCCAGCAGCCGCTGCATGGCCCGGGCCCCCGAGGCGAGCGTGAAGTCGCCCACCTCCACCAGCTGCTCGTCCAGCCCGGCCTCCCGCACCGCGGTCCGCCAGCCCGCCAGCCGGTCGATGCCCGGGGGCATGTCCTGCGGCCCGGCGATGGTCGCGATGCTCCGCCGCCCGCTCGCGGTGAGCAGCCGGGTGGCGCTGCAGGCGGCAGCCTCGTTCTCGACCTCCACGTAGTAGGCGTCCTCGGCGCCGACGAGCGGGCGACCCGCGAACACCATGGGCAGCGACCCCGAGAGGTGGGTCCACGAGTGGTCGCCGCTGTGGTGCGAGACCACCAGGGCACCGTCCACGTTGCCGCCGAGCAGGAAGCTGCGGGTCTTCTCGGGCTTCGCCTCGGACGCGATGACCATGTTCAGGGTGAAGTCGGTGTCCGTCAGGTACATCGCGATGCCCTGGACCACGGTCGTGAAGAACGGGTCCGCGAACACCTTGGACGTGGACTCGGGATGATCAGGGCGACCGAGTTGGCCCGTCGCTTCGCCAGCGAACGCGCCGCCCGGTTCGGGGTGTAGTCGAGGGCCTCGATGGCCTTCCGCACCGACTGCGCCAGCTCGGGGTCGACGCTGGGCGAGTCGTTCACCACCCGGGACACGGTCGCCCGCGAGACCCCGGCCAGCGCGGCCACCATCTCGAGCGTCGGCACGGGCCGGGGGCCGCCTGCGCGCTGCGTCATGATCATCTCCGGTGCTCTCGGCGGGTGGGCTGGCATCAATGCTAGGCGCCCGTGGACGGGGCCACCGGCGTGCGGTCCGCGGCGGCGGCGATGACCCCGGCGTAGGCGCGACCGCTGTCCTTGACCGTGCGCTCGAACGTCCCGTAGTCCACCCGGACCACGCCGAAGCGCTTGCCGTAGCCCCACGACCACTCGAAGTTGTCCAGCAGCGACCACACGAAGTAGCCGCGGACGTCCGCGCCCTGGTCGATGGCCTCCCCCACGGCCGCGATGTGGCCGAGGACGAACTCGGTGCGCTCCGTGTCGTGGACGGCGCCGTCGTCGCTGACGACGTCGTCGTAGGCGGCGCCGTTCTCGGTGACGTACAGGGGCGGGAGCGCGGGGTACTCCTCGCCCAGGCGCACCAGGAGCTTCCGCAGCCCGTCCGGGTTCACCTCCCAGTCCATCGCCGTGCGCGGCAGGCCGCGGCTCGGGAACGCGATGTCCTCGGAGCCGATCCAGCATGAGGACGTGGGGCGGCTGGCGCCGCCGGAGTGGCCGTCGCCGCCGGAGGACTCCGGGTGCCCGCTGATGAGGTCGTCGTGGTAGTGGTTCACGCCGAGGAAGTCGAGGGGCGCCCCGATGGTCGCGAGGTCACCGTCCCGGACGAGATCGCGGAGGCCGAACCGGTCCAGGTCCGCGAGGGTGTCCTCGGGGTACGCGCCGCGCAGGATGGGGTCCAGGAAGAGGCGGTTCTGCAGGGAGTCGAACCGCCGGGCGGCGTCGAGGTCCACCGGGTCCGAGGGGTCTCGGGGGATCGAGTTGCTGAGGTTGAGGGTGATGCCCAGGTGCTCGGCACCGCGGGACCGCAGGTGCTCGACCGCGAGGCCGTGGGCCAGGTGCTGGTGGTGCACGGCGGCGACGGCGGCCCGGGGGTCCTGCCGGCCGGGCGCGTGGACCCCGGCCGCGTAGCCGAGCAGCGACGAGCAGAAGGGCTCGTTGAACGTGGTCCAGTGCCGCACCCGGTCGCCGAGCACCGAGTGCACGTCGTCGGCGTACTCGAGGAAACGGTGCGCGGTGTCCCGGTGGGCCCACCCGCCCTTCTCCTCGAGCGCCTGCGGCAGGTCCCAGTGGTACAGGGTCAGCCAGGGCAGGATGCCGGCCTCGAGCAGCTCGTCGACCAGGCGGGAGTAGAAGTCCAGGCCCTCGGGGTTCGGGGCCCGGTCACCGGGACGCACCCGCGCCCAGCTCGTGGAGAAGCGGTAGGAGCCGAGCCCGAGCTCCTTCATGATCCGCACGTCCTCGGGCATCCGGTGGTAGTGCTGCACGGCGTCCTCCAGGGTGTCGCCGTTGGCCACGGCGCCCGGCAGACGGGCGAAGGCGTCCCAGACGGAGTCCTCCTTGCCGCCCTCGTGCCCGGCGCCCTCCACCTGGGCCGCGGCGGTGGCCGAGCCCCAGAGGAAGCCCTCGGGCCAGCTGCGGTGGTGCACGGCTGCGTCTTCTGCGTTGTTCGGCATTAGCCCTTCACTGCTCCTTGCATGATTCCGGAAATGAGTTGTCTGCCCGCGACGGCGAAGAGCGCCAGGAGGGGAAGCGTGGCCATGACGGCGCCGGCGAGGACGATCGAGTAGTCCACGTAGCGGGCCGACTGCAGCTGGCTCAGCGCCGTCTGCAGGGTGGGGTTGCTCGCGTCGAGGACGAGCAGCGGCCACAGGAAGTCGGTCCACGCCGTCATGAAGGTGAACAGGCCGAGGATGGCCATGGCCGGGCGGGCCGCGGGGAGCGCGACGTGCCAGAAGGTGGAGATCATCGACGCCCCGTCCATCCGGGCCGACTCGATGAGCTCGTCGGGGATGACGTCCACGAGGTACTGGCGCATGAAGAACACGCCGAACGCCGTGACGAGGGTGGGCACGACGACCGCCCCGATCTCGCCGGTCCAGCCGAGCTCGCGCATGAGCATGAACAGCGGGATGATGCCGAGCTGCGTGGGGATGGCCATGGTCGCGACGACCGCGACCATGAGGCCGTCGCGCCCCTTGAACCGCAGCTTGGCGAACGCGTACCCGGCGAGGGTGGAGAACGTGACCACCGAGACGGTGATGATCCCCGAGATGAGCACGCTGTTGCCGAGGGCCAGCCAGAAGGGGATGGTGTCGAAGACCTCGCCCACGTTCGTCCAGAAGTTGCCGCCCGGCAGCAGCGGCGGCCAGGTGCGCCCGAGGGCCTCGTTGGAGCGGCTGCCGATGATCACCGACCACCACAGCGGATAGGCGCTGGCCAGGAAGAACGCGGACAGCAGGCCGTAGGTGAGGAAGCCGGGGCGGTGCCCGTCCCCGAAGATCCGCCGGCGCACGGGCACCGCCCGCGGCCGCCGCGTCCTGGTCCTCGTGGGTGCGCCGGTGACGGTCATCGTGTCCTCCTCGTGGTCGTCGGTGCTGCGGCCGCCCGTGGCGCGCCGGTGCCGGTGTTCGCCGCCGCGTCGGGGACGACGGCGTCCACCGCACGCGGCCTCCGCCGCCGACCGGCCCCGCGCCCGGTCCTGCGCGGCGGCCTCCCCCCGTCGGACGCCGTCGCGATGCGGCGCGAGACCAGGTAGTTGACCAGGCCGAAGAGCAGGATGAGGAGGAAGAGCAGCCAAGCGATGGTCGCGGCCTTGCCGAAGTTCTGCCGCTGGAAGGCCATCTCCCAGAGGTAGAGGACCGTGGTCTGGAACTGGCGCTGCGTGCCGCCCGCGGCCACGGGGTCGAAGAGCCTCGGCTCCGTGAAGATCTGGAGGCCGCCGATGGTGGTCGTGATGACCACGAACACCATCGTGGGACGGATGCTCGGCAGGGTGATGCTGAAGAACCGGCGGAGAGGGCCCGCGCCGTCGATCGCGCCGGCGTCGTACAGGTCACGGGGCACCGCCTGCATCGCCGCGAGCAGGATCAGCGCGTTGTAGCCGGTCCAGCGCCAGTTGACCATGGCGGCGATGGCGATGTGGCTGGGCAGCGTCTCGTTCTTCCACAGGATCGGGTCGACCCCGAAGCTGCCGAGGATGTTGTTGATGAGCCCGTACTGCTCGCCGAACATGTTCGTGAAGATCATGGCCACGGCCACCGGGGTGACCACGTAGGGCAGCAGCACGCTCATCTGCCACAGCGTCCTGGCGCGCAGGTTCTGGTCCAGGACCGCCGCGATCAGTACCGCGGCCGCCAGCTGCGGGATGCTCGAGAGCAGGAAGATGCTCACCGTGTTGAACAGCGAGTTCCAGAAGAACCGGTCCCGCAGCACCTCGGTGAAGTTGCCCAGCCCCACGAACTCGCCCCGGCCGGTGAGCAGGTGCCAGTCGAAGAGCGAGACGAAGAACGTGTACCCGAGCGGGAAGAGCCCCACCACTCCGAAGAGGACGAAGAAGGGCGCGATGTACAGGTAGGGGGAGGCTTTCAGGTCCAGGACGATGAGCCGCTGTCTGCGGGTCGGCCTGGGCGGACTCGGCGCCGGCGCGGCGGGCGCCGCGGCGGCGGGGCGGTGGGCTGTCGTGGTCATGAGGGTCTCGCGCTTCCGTGAGGGGGCCTCCGGCGGATTCCGGAGGCCCCGTGGCCGGGTCCTGCTAGTTGTTGACGACCAGGTCGTCGAGAAGCGCGAGGGCCTCGTCCCAGGCCTCGTCGGCCGTGGCGGTCCCGGCGTCGAGGCGCTTCAGCGGCGGCAGGAAGACGTTCTCCTGGATCACGGAGTCGTGCGGGCCCTTGAACTGGGCGACGACCCCCTCGGCGCGGGACGCGAGGATCACCCCGGTGGGTGCGTCGTTGAACACGGGGTTCGGTTCGGCGTCCTCGACCAGCTTCTCCTGGGCCTCGATGGTGCTGGGGAAGTTGTTCGCCTTGGCCGACTGCTTGACCTGCTGCTCGGGCGCGGTGAGCCAGGCCGCGAGCTTCGCCGCCTCCTCCGGGTGCTCGGAGGTCTCCGGGACGGAGAGGAACGCGCCGCCCCAGTTGGAGGCGCCGCCCGGGAAGACGTCGGCGAAGTCCCACCCGCTGCCCTCGCCGCCGCCGGCGGACTCGAGCTGGCCCTCGATGGTGCCGAGCATCCAGCCGGGGCAGACGAAGGTCGCGAAGGAGCCGTCCACGAAGGCCTGGCCGTTGCCCCAGTCGAACTGGGTCTGGTTGGCGGAGAGGCCGTCCAGCGTGCCCGCGGCGAGCAGGTCGAAGCGCTCGCGCAGCTGCTCGTTGCCCTCCACGTTCAGCTCGCCGTCGGCGGTGTAGTAGCCCTCGTCGAGCTGGTTGACCATCGAGTTCCACACGAAGCCGGACTGGTCGTACCAGGCCTTGCCCGTGGTCTCCTGGTACTCGCGGCCGAGCTCGAAGTAGGTCTCCCAGGTGGCGTCGTCGCCGCCGAAGAGCTCCGCGACCTCCTCGCGGTCGCTGGGCAGACCGGCCTCCTCGAAGAGCTTTCCGTTGTAGCAGAGGCCCTGGGGGCCGATGTCGGTGCCGTACCCGATGACGCGGCCCTCCGGGTCGGTCCCCTGCTCGAACTTCCACGGCACCCAGTTGTCCTTGATGTCGGCCGCGCCGTGCTCGTTGAGGTCCACGAATTGGTCGGAGACCTCCATGATCGAGCCGAGCCAGCCCTCCTCGATGGCGGTGACGTCGCTGAGCCCGGACCCGGCGGCGATCTTGGTGAAGGCGTCCGTGCGCGCGTTCGAGCCGCGGTCGATGTTCGTGGCCTTGATGGTCACGCCCGGGTTCAGCTCCTCGTACTCGCCGTAGAGGTCGTCGTAGCCGAAGGTCCCGAAGGTGGTGACGGTGAGTTCGACGGGGTTGTCGGCGCTGGCCGGCTCGCCTCCGCCCCCGCCGCACCCCGTGGCGACGGCTGCCAGTGCCGCCGCACCCGCCAGGGCTGTCGTTCGCTTGAGTCGCGTGTGTCCCACGGTCACTCCTTGTGTGAAGGGCTGGAGAGGAGCTGCTCTTGAGAGAGCGCTCTCTCCGCTGTGCCTCGACTGTATGTGCCGTGGCTCACACCGTCAAGAGAGCGCTCTCTCAGATCTCGGAGAAGTCGCTCCGCGTCGTGCGGCGAGGACGGGACGGGCCCGTCCGCGACGCGTCAGCGGGCGTAGCGGTCCACGAAGGCGGCGAGGATCCTCTCGGGCTCGGTCACGGGCGGCCCCGTGCGGATCCGGTCCTTGACGTCCTCGGCCTCGGCCGGCGGGAAGTACCCGTGCTCCTTGTACGCCTCGATCCGGCGGAGCAGGGCGGGGGCGTCGAGCTCGGGATGGAACTGGGTCGCGTAGAGGTTCTGCTTGATCCGGAACATCTGGACGGGGCAGTCCGCGCCGGTCGCGAGCAGGACGGCTGCGGGCGCCAGGGTGCGCGTGCCCTCCTTGTGCCCCACGAACCCGTGGAACGCCGGCGGGAACTCCCGGAGCAGCGGGTCCCGCAGCCCCTCCTCGGTCAGGGTGACCTCGATGACGCCGATCTCCTCGCCGCGGGTGCGGTCCACGATCCCACCCTGGTGCGTGCCCAGGGTGCCGACGCCGTAGCAGGCGCCGAGGAACGGGAAGTCCCGGGCGACCACCTCGTCGAGCAGGTCCCGCATCTCGGACTCGGCCCGCCGCTGCACCTCCGACTTCAGCTGCGGCGGGTCGGAGGAGTTGAACGGGGACCCGCCGATGACGACCCCGGAGTAGCGCTCGAGGTCGATCGGCGGCATGGGCCCCGCCTCCAGCCGGACCCGGTGGAGGTGGCTCTCCTGCAGGCCGCTGAAGCGGCAGATGGTCTCGTACTCCTCGTCCGCGACGTCGTCCTCGGCGCGGGTGGCGAGCAGCAGGAAGGGCTTCATGACCCCATCGTAGCCAGCGGCGGGGCGCTCCCCCGCCCGCTCAGGGGACCAGGCGCTCCCGGTGCGCATAGGCGTTGAAGGAGGTGCCGCGGCTGAAGCCGAGCAGGGTGACCCCCGTCTGCTCCGCGAGGTCCACGGCGAGTGCCGAGGGCGCCGAGACGGCCGCGAGCGCCGGGACGCCGGCCATGTACGCCTTCTGCACCAGCTCGAACGAGGCGCGGCCCGAGACCTGGAGCACGGTGGAGCCCAGAGGCAGGAGATTCTCGCGCAGGGCCCAGCCCACCACCTTGTCCACGGCGTTGTGCCGCCCCACGTCCTCGCGCACGCACAGCAGCTCGGGCTCGCCGGCACCGTCGCCGTCGGGGCCGTCCGGGAAGCGGAAGAGCCCCGCGGCGTGGACGCCGCCGGTCGTGGCGAACAGCTTCTGCCCGGTGCGCAGCCGGTCCGGCAGGGCGAGCAGCGCGGGCACGGGGAGCCCGGTCCGGTCCGCGGCGGGGTCGAACGAGGAGACCTTGGTGACGGCCTCGATGGACGCCGTGCCGCAGACCCCGCACGACGACGACGTGTAGACGTGCCGCTCCATGGAGGTGTCCGGCAGGGCGACCCCCGGCGCGAGCCGCACCTCCACCACGTTGTAGGTCCGCTGCCCGTCCGGGCCGACGCCGCTGCGGTAGTCCATCTGCACGATCTCGGCCGGCGCGCGCACCACGCCCTCGGAGACGAGGAACCCGGCCACGAGGTCGAAGTCGTGACCCGGGGTGCGCATCGTGACGGTGAACGGCCTGCCGTCGAGCCGGATCTCCAGGGGCTCCTCACCGGCCAGGGTGTCCGCGCGTCCGGTCCCGCCGCCGTCGGCGGTGTACCGGTGCACGCGGCGCCGCTGGGAAGCTCGGGTCATGGCGGTCCTCCGGTCCCGGCTCCACCGGGTGGGAGCCCTCCCCCGGCATCCTATGGGCGCGGCCCGCGGGGGCCGAAGCGGCGGCATTACCGAGCAGTAACGTCGGGCGAAGTGGGGACAGGCACGTTCTGTTCTTATTCATAGACTTTTGTCTAGAGTTGACGTGTCAAGGGAATTCGGCGGCAGGGCTGCCGGCGGATCCCCCGGGCGATCCACTGCGGTTCCACGGGCCGGCGCGCCGAGGCGCGGCCGTCGCAGCGGGCACCCCGTCCCCCGTGATCCGGGGGGACCGGGTGCACGCCGCCTCCGCGGACACCCCACCGGATGCCCGGCACCACACGCGCACCGATCCCGCGCGGCCTCTCCTCTCACCCCTCTCTCGCTCGAAGGCGGAACCATGAACACTGCAGCGCAGACCCCCCTGTCCGAGTCCACCGCGAAGGCCGGCCGGAACCGGCGCGCCGGCAAGGCCGTCCTGGCCGGCGCCGTGGCCGTCGGCCTCCTCGCCGCCGGCGGCGGGACCTTCGCCAAGTGGTCCGAGGAGCAGGCCATTGCTTCCGCCGACAGCATCACGGCCGGTGAGCTCTCGATGAAGAACACCACGGTGTCCTGGACGGATGGCGCCGGGAAGGGCATCAACCCGGCCGTCTACAAGATCGTCCCCGGCGACACCGTCCAGCTCCACGCCTCCACCACGGTGATCGCGGTGGGCGCCAACCTGAAGGGGTCCCTCGAGCTGCAGCTCCCCGCACAGCTGCAGCAGGAGATCGACGCGCTCGAGAAGGCCGGCTACGTGTCCTACGACGTGACGCTGGCCAGCGACGAGAAGTCGGCCCAGAACTCGTTCCCGGTCACCAAGGACGACAACGGGGACACCGTGACGGCCGTCGCCACGTTCACCTGGAAGGCGGACATGACCACCGGCAGCGACGGCGAGAACGTGTCCAAGTCGCTGAGCGGCACCAAGCTCGTCCTCGCCCAGCAGTGACGACCCGGGGCCGACCGGCCCCACGGCACCCCGGTGTAGCGACGATGTCGCACCGGGGTGCCCCGCCCCCGTCTCGCTCCGTCTCACCCCCAGAGGCCCCCATGACGCGCACTCCCCGCTTCCGCCCCTCGACCGCCGGCCGCGCCCTCGCCGCCGCCGCGGCCGCGCTCCTGGCGCTGACCCTGCTGGGCAACAGCCTCGGAACGGCCGCCCGGTGGTCCGACACGGCACCGCTCGAGACGCAGGCCGTCAGCACCGGCACCCTCGACGTGGCGCTGGAGCCCGCGCGGGCGACCCTCCACCGCACCGACGTCGATCCCACGACCGGTGCCCTCCGGCGCGGAACCACCGACCTCACCGGAGCGGCGGACGCCCTGTCCGCGCTGGCCCCCGGCGACACGGTCGTCGTCACGACCCGCGCGGTCCTCGACGTCGAGGGCGCGAACCTCGCCGCGACCCTCACGGTCGATCCCGGCGTGCCGGCCGGCGGCGCGGTCGTCCCCCGCGTCGAGCTCGTGCCGGTCTCCGGCGCGCCGCCGCAGCCCGGGCCGTCCTCCTGGACGGTGACCTCGGCCCACGACGGCGCGGTCTACGACGTCACCGTCTCCTACGAGGTGTCCCCGGACCCCGCCGCCCAGGGCACGACCGTCACGCCGGGCCCGCTCACGGTCGCCCTCACCCAGCACTGACCCCCCTCCCCCAGGAGCTCCCATGAGCCAGTACCGCACTCCCACGGCCTACGTGCTCGGCGTCCTCGTCCTGCTCGCCGTCATCGTGCTCACGACCCCGAACGGCGGGACCCACGCCCGCTGGTCCGCCACCGCCCTCGCCGAGGTGCCCACCATGACCACGGGCCGGATCGGCTTCGAGATCGCCGCGGTCGAGGGCGCCGGAGGCGCCGCGACCCTGACCAGCACGTCCGGCTTCGACGTCCGGTACCGGCCGGTGCAGGTCTCCCTGGTGGACTCCGCCGGGCGGTCCGTGGCCGCGCCGGCGGGCATGCGCTTCGCGTACCGCACCGGCGCGGCCTGCGACGACGGCGCGGCGCCGGCCGAGTGGACCGCCACCGCACCCGGAGGATCCGCCCCGGCCCGCGTCGACGGCGGGACGCGGGCGTCCCTGGAGCACGACCGGCCTGCCGGGCTGTGCCTGACCGTCTCGACCGAGGCCGTTCCGGTCGCCGCGCTGCGTGCGCTGAACGAGCAGGAACTGCGGGTCGTGACGCAGGTGGAGGCCGCCTCGCTCGAGGAGGGTGCCTGGCCCGCGACCCGCCCGTGGACAGTGCCGCTCGTCCTGAAGATGCCGGCCGAGGAGCAGCCGACGACCGCTCCTCCCCGCCCGGCGGCGGGACAGTGCAGCGTTGACGGGCCAGCCGCGCTGCTCCGGTGGACCTGGTCCGGTGGCGCCGATGCTCCGGCCGTCACCGCATGGGAGATCTGGATGCGCCCGCTGGGCACCACGGCGGCGCCCACTCGGGTGAAGACCGTCTCGGGCGGAGCGGCACGGACGGTTCACGTGGCCGTCTCCGAGCTGCCGGCCTCATCGGACAACCGGCCCAGCCAGGACTACGAGACCCTCGTGCGGGCAGTGTTCGCCACGGGGCCCGCGTCCCACGCGGACAGCGCCTACGCGTGGAAGCTCAAGACGCCCGGCGGAAGCGGCAAGATGAACTGTGAAGGACTCCCGTCATGACCACCGTGCTCCGCAAGACCCTCCACCCGCTGCTCGTGCTCGCCCTGGCCGCGGTGGCCGCGCTGCTGCTCGCCGTCGTCGTCCTCCCGCTCGCGCTCGGCTGGGTGCCCCTGACGGTGCTCTCCGGCTCGATGGAGCCGACCGTCCCGACCGGCAGCCAGGTCGTGGTCGCCCCGCTCGAGGGCGAGGACGACGCCGCGGGACTGAGCACCGGGGACGTCGTGACGTTCATGCCCCGTCCGGACGACCCGACCCTCGTGACCCACCGGATCGTGGGCGTCGCGGTGGACGGAGAGGGGCGGCGCAGCTTCACGACGCAGGGCGACGCCAACGCCGCCCCGGACGCGGAGCCGGTCACCGCCACCCAGCTGCGCGGCCTGGTGAAGTACCACGTGCCCTGGGCCGGCTACGCCGCCACCCTCCTGGACGCGGAGCAGAAGCGCAGCGGGATCGTGCTGGTCGCCGCGGCGCTGTTCGGCTACGCGCTGTGGCAGCTCGTGGGCGCCGTCCGGGACCGCGCCCGACCCACGGACGAGAGCGCGGAGGCGGACAGGGACGCGGAGCGGGACCACGGCGCCGGCGGCGTGGCGGAGCAGTTCCCGGCCGGGGAGCAGACGTCCCCGGCGGAGGCCCCGACGGAGGCGCTGCCGCTGGTGCCCGCCGCCGCCGGCCGCTGAGCGGCGCAGCGCTCGCCCGGGGGCCGGGGCGGCCTGCCGGACCGTCGACGCCGGGCGAGCCGCCGTTGCCGGTCCCCGGCGGCGGGGCCATGATGGGGACCATGACCGAGACCCCGCTCACGCACGTCGACGAGAACTGGCAGCGCGCCCTGGTGGTGGTGGCGCACCCGGACGACATGGAGTTCGGCGCCGCCGCGGCCGTGGCCCGCTGGACCGGACAGGGCAAGGACGTGGTGTACTGCCTCGTCACCAGCGGCGAGGCCGGCATCGACGGCCTCGAGCCGCAGCAGTGCGGTCCGCTGCGGGAGGCGGAGCAGCGGGAGTCCTGCCGGGTCGTGGGCGTGGAGCAGGTGGAGTTCCTGCACCTGCCGGACGGGGTGCTCGAGTACGGGGTGGCGCTGCGGCGCCGGATCGCGGAGGTGGTCCGCCGGCACCGCCCGGACGTGGTCATCACCAACAACTTCCGCGACACCTGGGACGGCGCCACCAACCTGAACCAGGCCGACCACATCGCCACGGGCCGGGCCACCCTGGACGCCGTGCGGGACGCCGGCAACCGGTGGGTCTTCCCGGAGCAGGTCGAGGCGGGCCTGCAGCCGTGGCCCGACGTGCTGGCGGTATGGGCGGCGGCCTCGCCCGACTCCCGGCACGCGGCGGACGTCACGGAGACCTTCGACGCCGGCGTGGAGTCCCTGCGCGCGCACGGCGCCTACCTCGAGGGCCTGGGCTGGACCGACTTCGACCCGGACGCCTTCCTGCGGGGCAACGCCGCCGCCGTGGGCGAGCGGCTCGGGGTGCCGCTCGCGAGCTCCTTCGAGGTGCTCCCCCTGCGGTGGGGCGGCACGGAGGACTGAGCCCGGCTCCGCCGGCGCGGAGCGCTCAGGCCGGCTCGGGCTCCCGGAGGACCAGGAGCACCAGCAGCACGGCGAGGACCACGAGGGCCGCCACGAAGCCGACGGCCCCGGCCCAGCCGGTGACCGTGTAGAAGACCCCGCCGGCCGTGCCCAGCACGGACGAGCCCGCGTAGTAGAAGAGCGTGTAGAGGGACGAGGCCTGCGCCTTGCCGGTGCGGGAGCGAACCGGGACCCACCCGGACGCCACGGCGTGCGCGGCGAAGAAGCCCGCGGTGAACAGCAGCAGCCCCACGACGATCACGGGGATCGACGGGACCAGCGTGGCCAGCAGCCCGGCGAGCATCACGGTCCCGCTGCTCGCGAGGACCACCCGGCGCCCGTGGGCCGCCGCGATCCGGCCGGCCGTCCCGGAGGACCAGGTGCCCGAGAGGTAGGCGAGGAACAGGAGGCTCACCACGGTCTGGGACACCCCGAACGGCTCCTCGCCGAGGTGGAAGCCCAGGTAGTTGTAGATCGCCACGAACCCGCCCATGAGCAGAAAGCCCTGCAGGTAGAGCACCAGCAGACCGCGGTCCGCCAGATTCGCCCCCAGCCGCCCGAGCAGCCCGGCCGGCCCGGTGAGCCGGACGGTCTGGCGCACGAACCCGCGCTGGCGCGGGGCGATGAGGACGAAGACCACGGCGGCGAGCGCGGCGAGCACGCTCACGGTGATCGTGCCGGTCCGCCAGCCGAACGCGTCGCCCACGGGTGCGGCGATGATGCGCCCGGCGAGGCCGCCCAGGCTGGTGCCCGCCACGTAGGTGCCGGCGGCCACGGCGGCGTGCCGGCGGTCGAGCTCCTCCGCGAGGTAGGCCATGGCCACGGCGGGGATCCCGCCCAGGGCGATGCCCTCCGCGAAGCGCAGCGCCACCACGGCCTCGAAGCTCGGCGCCAGGGGCATGACGAGCCCCAGGACCGTGGCGGAGACGACGGCCATGACCATGGTCCGCAGCCGGCCCCACCGGTCGGAGACCACGGACCACGGCAGGACGCCCACGGCGAGGCCGAAGGTCGCGGCGGAGACGCCCAGGGAGGCCCGCGCGGCGTCGATCCCGAGGTCCGCGGCCAGGAGGGGCAGCACGCCCTGCACGGAGTAGAGCTGGGCGAACGTCGCCACGCCGGCGCACAGCAGCGCCAGCAGCACCCGGCGGTAGCCCCGGCTGCCGCGGTCGTAGCCGGTCCAGCCGCCGGGCTCAGCCACGACCGGCCCCGCGGTTCTCCCGGGCCCCGGCCCGCAGCCCGGTGACCACCCACAGGCCCAGGAGCAGGAACAGGGCGAGATAGGGCAGCGCGGCCACGGCGTCGATCGCCGGCCCGGGGACCCCCACCGGCCTCAGCCACGCGTCCCAGCGGATCGGCCCGACGTACAGGCCCACCAGCGCGACCCCGCCCAGCACCAGGGCGAGCCGGCGCGGACCGTCCCGGAGGAACGCCGGCCACGCCTCGACCCACAGCGCCGTGCACACGAGCCCCCACCACACGTGGTGGTGGGACCAGGTGACCGGGGACAGGTAGAGCATGAGGAGGGCGTTGACCGCCACCACGGAGAGGATCATCCCCCGGGCGGCGAGGACCCGGATCAGCAGGGCGACGCCCACGACCGCGGCGAGGAGCAGGACCCCGCGCAGCAGGGGCTCCGGCTCCCCGGGGACGCCGAGGTGGAGGAGCACCCCCTGCAGCGAGGTGTTGTCGACGTACGCGGTGTCGCCGACGCGCTCGTCGCTGAGCACGGCCTCGGTCCAGAACACGACCGCGTCCCGCGGCAGCGCCAGGAACCCGATCACCACGGTCGCGGCGAAGGTGAGGCCCATCGTGAGGATCGGCCGCAGCTGTCCGCGCACGAGGAACACCAGCCCGAACGCGAGGGGGGTCAGCTTGATGCCGGCGGCCAGGCCGATCCAGAACCCGCGCGGGATCCGGCCCAGCAGGGTGTCGTCGCGGGTGCGCAGCAGGTCGTAGAGCACCAGGGCCATGAGCAGCGCGTTGATCTGCCCGAGACCCACGTTGCGCATCCACGGCCCCGACCACAGCAGCACGGCGGTGCCGGCGGCCACGGCGGTGGCGGGGCCCAGCAGGGCCTGCAGGGGCAGCGGCCGGCCGTGGGCGGCCGCCCGGCGCAGGAGCACGGCCGAGAGGACCGCGGCGACGCCCATCGAGGCGAGACCCAGGGCGAGCTCGGTGAGCCGTTCGGGGAGGAAGGCGAGCGGCACGAACAGCAGCGCCGCGAACGGGGGGTAGGTGAACGGCAGCCCGCCGTCGCCGTCCGGGCTGAGCCCGGGGCCGTAGAGCTCGTCGTCGAAGCCGTGCCGGTCCACCACGGCCATCCCGCCGAGCCGGTAGACGTCCAGGTCGATGCTGCTGTCGAGGACCAGCCACACGGACCGCACCAGCACGCCCGCCAGCAGCAGCCACACCAGGCCGGTCAGCGCCGTCGAGCGTCCGGTGCGGGACGCGACGGCGGCGGACGGAACGCTCACCAGGGCCTCAGTTCTCGGGTCGGTGCGTGCCGGAGCGGACGCAGGCGGAGGTTGCGGCCCCCACTCTAAGCCCGCCCGGCCCCGTCTCCCGTCCCGGTCGGCCCGGGGCCGGGACCGACGGCCCGGGAACACGGCATGATGGACCCTGACACGTCGGAGACACCGCGACGGCACGGCCCCCGGGCAACCGGGACCGCGTGCCTGCCGCGAGCACCGGAGGAGAACCATGACGGAGCACCAGACGGGCGGCCCGGCGGGGGCGTCCCCGCACGAGCTGCTGCTCGAGAGCGAGGACATCGCGTCCTTCCTCGACGCCCTCTCGGGCCGCATCGCCCAGGCCCTGTCCACCGACGGGGACGAGGTGTGGTGCGCGGTCACCCTGCTCCGGCCGAAGCGGTCCTCCACCGTGGCCTCCTCGAGCCCCGCGGCCGAGGCCCTGGACGAGATCCAGTACCACTACGGCGACGGGCCGTGCCTCACGGCGTCCCGCGAGAACCGGCTGGTCCACGTCCCGGACACCCGTTCCGATCCCCGGTGGCCCGAGTACGGCCGGGCCGCCGCCGCCCACGGCATCCTCTCCGCCCTGGGGGTGCCCCTGGACCTCGCCGGCGAAGCCTCGGCGGCCCTGGACGTCTACGCCGACCGTCCGCACAAGTTCGACCGGGCGACGATCGAGGTCATCCAGCGCGAGGTGGCCTCCGCCTCCAGCGCGCTGCGCCTGGCCGTGCGGATGGAGAAGCACCGGGACGCCGAGGCGGACCTGAAGGCGGCCATGGCCTCGCGCACCACCATCGATCTCGCCGTGGGCATCGTCATGGGCCAGAACCGCTGCACCCAGGAGCAGGCCTTCGACATCCTCCGGTCCGCCTCCAGCCACCGCAACGTCAAGCTGCGCGACCTGGCCGCGGAGCTGGTCGCGACCGTCGGGCAGGGCCCGGCCACCACCCACTTCGACCGCTGAGGGCCCCTCCGGCGGGCACTGCTCCGCTCCCGCGGAGGGACCGGGGCCGCGTGCGTGCGGGAGCGGCTACCCCTTCCGCCACTCGTCGCTCGTCAGGTGCGAGCCCGCCTGCGGTCCCATCTGCACCATGCCGCCGTCGACGACCCAGGACGCCCCGGTGACGTAGGCGGAGGCCGGGGACGCGAGGAACGCGATGACCGCGGCGACCTCGCGGGCGTCCCCGGGCCGGCCCAGCGGCACGCCGGGACGGTGGGCGGCCCTCGGGTTCTCGTCCTCCTGCCCCGTCATGGGGGTGGCGATCTCCCCCGGGGCCACCGAGTTCGCGGTGATCCCGTGCTCCCCCAGCTCGAGCGCGATGGTCTTCACGAGTCCTCCGAGGCCGTGCTTGGCGGCGTCGTAGGCGCTCGAGCCGACCCGGGGCACGTGCTCGTGGACGCTCGTGACGGCGATCAGCCGCCCGCCCCGTCCGGCGGCCACCAGATGCCGCGCCGCCGCCTGGAGGCACACGAACGCGCCGTCGAGATCGGTGGCGAGCACCTTGCGCCACGTGCCCAGGGACGTCTCCAGGAACGGGACGTTCGCCCCCGTGCCCGAGTTGTGCACGAACACGTCCAGGCCGCCCAGGCCCTCCACGAGGCCGTCGACGACGGCGCCGCAGCGCTCCGGCTCCGTGGTGTCCAGCCGCGCCACCACGGCCCGGCGGTCGTAGGACCGGACCTCCTCCGCCGTCCGCTCGGCACCCTCCTCGTCCCGGTGCCAGGTGATCCCCACGTCCATGCCGGCCGCCGCGAGCGCCACGGCGGTCGCACGCCCGATGCCGGAGTCGGAGCCGGTCACCACGGCCGTGCGGGGCTCGAAGTCGGGAGCGTGCTCCATGGTCGTCGCCTTCCCTCCGTGCAGAGCGCGGACCGCCGTGCGGGACGGCCCGGGGGCACCAGCCTATTCCCGGCGGTGACGCGGCGCACACCCCCGGCCGGAGCCGTTGCGGACCGCGACCGAGGAGAGGAAGCTCTTGAGCAAGCTGATGGTCGGAGACGAGGAGAGCGTCATGGCACACCAGGACCCGTCAGGATCGACCGTCCCGGAGGATCCCCGGGAGCCCGGGAAGGACCGGCCGGGCGCCTCCACCCCGCGGGGGCGGCGGCAGGAGGTGGTCGCCGCGGAGAAGCGGGAGTTCGGGGGCGTGAAGTTCGGCTCCGCGTTCTTCGGCTGGATGACCGCCACGGGCATCGCCGTGCTGCTCACCGCCCTGCTCGGTGCGATCGGCGCGGGCGTGGGGGTGGCGACCAGCTCGGACCCGGGCGAGATCGCGGAGCAGGTGGCGCAGGACGCCGGCACCGTGGGCCTCGTCAGCGGCATCGCCCTGGCCCTGGTCCTCTTCGTCGCCTACTTCGCCGGGGGCTACGTGGCCGGGCGGATGGCCCGGTTCGACGGCGCCAAGCAGGGGGTCGCCGTGTGGGTGTGGGCGGTCCTCATCGCGATCGTCCTGGCGGTCCTGGGCGCGGTGGCGGGCGAGCAGTTCAACGTGCTGCGCGAGCTCAACAGCTTCCCCCGCATCCCCATCGGCGAGGGCGCCCTGACCACGGGCGGCATCATCGCCCTGGTGGTCGCCGTCCTGATCCCGCTGCTCGCGGCGGTCCTCGGCGGCCTGGCCGGGATGCGCTTCCATCGGAAGGTGGACCAGGTCGGCATCGACCACCAGTACCGCTCGCACTTCTAGGACCGCTTCCGGGACCGGGGCGGGTCAGAACTCGAGGACGAGCCGCCCCCGCACGCCCCCGGCCTCGAGCCGGCGGTGCGCCTCGGCGGCGTCCGCGGCGGGCAGGACGGCGGCCACGCGCAGGGAGAGCACCCCCTCCTCCACGTACCGGCGCAGCCGGTCCAGCTTCGCGCCCGAGTGGTACTCCTGGGGCACGCTGATCCGGTGCACGGTGATCCCCCGGCCCGGGTCCCCCGTCCAGTGCCGCACGGTCGCGAACCCTCCGCCGTCCCGGACGGCAGGGGCCGCCTTCTCGCTCAGCACGGCGGCGTCCACGAGGGCGTCGACCCCGTCGGGGAAGAACTCCCGGATCCGCTCGGCGACGTCGTCCCCGCGCGCCACCACGTGGTCGGCGCCGAGACTGTCGACGAGCTCCAGATCCTGCTCCGCGGCGTCCGCGATCACGGTGAGGCCCTCGTGCTTGGCGAGCTCCACCACGTAGTTGCCGAGGGTCCCGGCGGCCCCGGTGACGGCCAGGGACTGCTCGGGCTGGAGGTCCAGCACCTCGAGGACCTGCAGGGCCGTGAGCCCGTTCATGGGCAGCGTGGCGGCCGTGGCGAAGTCCGTGTCCGCCGGGAGGCGGGCGATCGAGTCGTCGGGGGCGACCAGGAGCTCCGCGTAGGCGCCCCCGTGCTCCCCGCGCGGCAGGGCGATGGCCATGACCGCGTCCCCCACCCGCCAGGCGCTGCCCTCCCCCACCTCGTCGACGACCCCGGCCGCGTCCATCCCCGGCACGTACGGCGGCCGCAGGTGCTCCACGGGCTGACCGCCCGCGCGCAGCAGGGTGTCCGTGGGGCTGACGGCGGCCGCCCTGACCCGGATCCGCACCTCTCCGGGGCCGGGGTGGGGGTCCGGCACCTCGTGGACGGCGAGGACCTCGGGCCCTCCGAACGTCTCGACTCCGATGACTCGCATGCCCGTTCCAACCCCGGGGCGCCCGCACCCATTCCGGCTCCGCACCGATGCCGTTCCGATGCCGTTCCGATGCCGTCCTGACATGCGGGCGAGGATCCCGTCACACCGTTGCGGCCCCGCCGGTCCGGGGCCATGCTGAGGGCGGGTCCCGCCGCACCACGAAGGGGAGCACCATGGCACCGACAGACTTCATCACCCTTCCCGTCTCGGACCTGGAGCGATCGAAACGGTTCTACTCCTGTCTCGGCTGGCGGCTGCACCCCGCGTTCGAGGGCACCGGCGCCGGGACCGTCGAGATCCGCGAGGACGAGCACGTCATGGTCCTGAGCGAGGACCGCCACCTGCGCCTGGTGGGGCCCGGGACCCCCGGCACCCCGGCCGACGCCTCCGTGGTCAACGCGCTCAGCGTCGACTCCCCGGACGAGATCGACGTCATCGTCGACCGCGCCGTCCGCGCCGGCGGGACAGAGGGCGACGCCCAGGACTACGGCTTCCTGCGCTCGCGCTGCTTCCGGGACCCCGACGGCCACCAGTGGGAGATCCTGTGGGTCGATCCCGCAGCGGCCTCCGTCCGCGCCGCCCGCCGGCGGTGACCGCGGGCACGGCGGAGCCCGGTCACCACGGGTGACCGGGCTCCGTCCCGTCTCGGCGGCTCAGGTGCTCACTTCTCGGAGACGGCCGCCGCGAGCCGCTCGAGGGAGTGCTCCAGGGCGCCCTCCTCGAAGAGCGGGAAGGACACGGCCTTCTTGGCCTCCGGGGTCGCGTGCTCCCACGAGTAGGTCTCGGTGACCAGCGTGGCGCCGGGGCCCTGGGGCTCGAGCTCCCAGATCCACTCCCAGCCCTCCAGCTCGGCGCCCTGCGGCTTGGGCTTCCAGGCGAGGAGCTTGTTCTCGTCGTAGCCGGAGACGGTGTTCTCCATGACGTAGTCGCCGCCCATGTGCTCGCCGTTCATGTTCATCACGAACACCTGGCCGACCTTCTGGATGCGCTGGTCGTCGCCGGAGACGACCGTGCCGGAGCCGTCGATCTGCCGGTGGCGCGAAGGCAGGCTGAGGACGTCGAAGATGGCGTCGGCGGGGGCGTCGATGACGCGGCTGGCGGACAGGCTGTTCTCGGACACGGGTGGTTCCTCTCGTCGGCAACGGTACGGCCCCACCGTAGGCAGACGGGGCCGGTCCCTGGCCAGGGCTGTCCGCTCCCCGCGTAGCCGGGTCCGGCCCGTGCGCTCAGCCCTGCCCCGCGCCGAGGCCCTGCGGCTCCCCCGCCAGCGCCCGCAGATAGCCGGCGAATCCCCGCTCGACCCGGCCGGTGCTCCGGCCCGAGGTCAGCACCCGCACCCGGTCCGTGGCGAGCACCCGGTGCCCGCGCGCCCGCGCCGCCTCCGCCAGCCCGACGTCCTCGCCGTGCGGCAGGGCCGGGAAGCCCCCGCACGCGGCGTACACGTCGGCGCGCACGCCCAGGTTCGCCGCGTGCACGTGGGGGTGCCCCTCCTCCAGCCGGTGCCGGGCGTGCCAGCGCGCCAGGAGACCCGCGGCCAGGTCCCCGGGGTCGGGCTCCACGGTGCCCAGGAGCAGCTCCGCCCCGCGCCCGGCCGCGTCCAGGTGGCCGGTGAGCCAGTGCGCGGGCACCGCACTGTCGGCGTCGGTCGACACGATCCAGGTGCGCGCCCCGGCGGCTCCCGCGGCGGCCACCGCGGCGGCCCGGGCCGCCCCCGCGGTGCCCCAGGACCCGGCGACGACGTCCGCCCCCGCCGCCGCGGCGATCCGGGCGCTGCCGTCGGTGCAGCGGTCCAGGGCCACGACGACGTCCACCTGCACCGGGGGCCGGGCCGCCCGCGCCCGGGCGGCGGCGTGCTGCACCGTGGCCAGGCACCGGCCGAGCAGCCGCTCCTCGTTCCGGACCGGCACCACCACGACCACCCGCTCCACCCCGGTCAGCACGTGCCCGCGCCGGCGGTCTGCGGCCCCACGGGCTCGAAGACCTCCAGCAGGAAGTCGCGCTCCGTGTGGCGCAGCAGGGGCCCGAAGCGGGCGTCCGCGTGCACGGCGGCGTGCACGTCGGCCCCGTCGAGGGGCCAGCCCTCGATCGGGTGGCGCCAGTGGCACAGCAGGAGGTGGCCGTCCGGCTCGAGGGACCCGGCCACGCGGTCGAGGAGCCCGCCCAGCTGCGCGGCGTCGAGGAAGTAGCCGGTCTCGGAGACCACCACGAGGTCGAACCGCCCGGGCGGCCACTGCCCGGGCAGCCTGCGCTGCTCCACCTGCACGCCGGGGAGCTCCGCCAGCCGCTGCCGGGCGCGCTCGACCGCCACCCCGCTCGCGTCCACGGCCAGCACGGACTCCGCCCGGTCCGCGAGCTCGGCGGTGAGGGCGCCGAGGGAGCACCCCGCCTCCAGGACCCGGCGGTACCGGGGGCGCGGCAGCGCGGCGAGGGTCACGGCGCGCTTGCGCCGCTCGTACCAGGATGAGTCGACGTCCCAGGGGTCCTCGGCGCCGCGGTGGACGTCGTCGAACACGGCGGCGGCGTCCGGGGCCTGCCCTGCGGGCGGGAGCACGAAGAAGTGCTCGGTCGGGCGGCGGAACCGGGCCAGCACGTGGGGGCCCAGGAGGGCCTCGTCGCCCGGGGCCGGGGACAGCGGCAGGACCTGCGAGGCGTGCGCGGCCAGGGCCTGCTCCTTGGCCGCGCACGCGGGGGCGTCCAGGGCGAGGACCCGGATCCCGTGCGGGGGCAGGTCCTCGGGCCCGCCCCAGTGCCACAGCCAGACGGGGTACTCGAGGCACTCGACGCCGTGGACGGAGGCGGCCGCCCGGGCGGCCCGGCCCAGCACCTCGTGGTCGACGTGCCCGTCGTCGCCCCACGGGGCGGCCAGCACGCCACGCCGCCCCGCGGCGGCCCACGCCGCGGCCTCGGCCACGGGGGCGCGCAGCGCCTCCCCCACCGACGCCAGGGCCCCGTCGGGCAGCCCCAGGAGCTCGGGGACCACGCCGTCGGCGAGCCGGTCCGTGGCGGCGGAGGCCTCGGTCCGGCGCACCCGGGCGAGGTCGGCGGGGGTCCGGGTCGGCGAGCGCGGGTGCGACTGCTCGCCCAGGGTCGCCACGACCACCCGCACCCGGGCGCCCGCCCGGGCCGCGAGGGAGATCAGGCCGCCCGCGCCGAGGCTCTCGTCGTCCGGGTGGGCGGCGAGGACCACGAGGCGGTCGATCCCGTCGAGCTCGAGCGGGCGCGCGGCGTGCAGGCGCGGCGCCCGCGCCCACACCGCCTCGGGGGTGCCGGGGTCCCGGTGGTCGAACGTCACCACGGGCGGTCCCCCGCCGCGCCCTCGAGCAGGGCCCGGCCCAGTGCCGCGGCGTCCCGCTGCGCGTGCTCCTGCCGGACGTACACCTGCAGGGCGCTCACCCGGCGGACGTGCTCGGGCGCGCCGGTGAGCGGGCCCGGCCCGGTGGCGGCCGAGACCTCCGCGGTCACGGCCTCCGCCGTCCGGGCGACGACGCGGCGGGTGCGCAGGGCCAGGACCGCGCCGCGCTCCCCGCCGGCCCGGCCGGCGTCGACCTGCTCCGCCGCCGAGCGCAGGGCCGTGCGGGCGGAGTGCAGGAGGGTGTCGACGACGCCGAGCGCCGCGTGCCCCACCTGGTCCAGCGGCCGCACGTCCGGGGCCCGGCGCCGCACGGCGTCTCCCCACAGGACGTCGGCCACCCCGGCCGCGCCGCCGTACCAGCACGCGGCCACGCCGATCCCGCCCCAGGCGAAGCCGGGGCGCTCCAGGTACCACCCGTCCTCGCCGACCGGCACGGCCGGCACCGCCGTGCACCGCACGGCGCCGGTCGGCACGTCCCGCAGCCCGGCCGGCCGCCAGTCCTCGGTGCTCCCGGGGACGACCCCGGGGTGGGCGAGGTCCACGGCGAAGGCCCGGCGGCGGCCTCCGCCGGTGCTCGCGGTGACCACGGCCCGGTCGAGGTGCGCGGCGAGCGAGCACCACGCCTTGGTGCCCGTGAGCTCCCACCCGCCGGTCCCGTGGCGGGCCACGAGCTCGTGACCGGGGGCCTCGGCGGCCCAGACGCCCCAGGCGGCGGGCGGACCGGCGAGCTCCTCGAGTCCCGCCTGGTGCAGGATCGCGAGGGCGTCCAGGTGCGGCTCGACCACGCGGGCGAGGGACAGGTCGAGCCGGGCGAGCTCGGCGAGCCGCCGCCACAGCTGTCCGGTGCGGCCGGCGCCGGGCAGGGGGAGCTCCTCGCCGAGCGCCCGGGCCACGCCCAGGGCCTGGTCCAGGGCGCCCGGGGTGCCGGCGCGCAGGGCCGCCGCGGCCTCCTCGGCGCGTCCGGGGCCGGCGGCGGGTCGGGGGTGCGGCGGGGGCATGCGGTGTCCATCGGTCGGCGGCAGGGAGACGATCAGCCTACGTCCTGCCCGCCGGGCCCGCTCGCGCCCCCCCTCCGCAGCGCTCCGGCGAGGACCCGCGAGCGGGCCTCGGCGGACCGGGTCAGTAGGCCTGCTGGGACGGGTCCACCTGCTCGATCCACGCCAGCACCCCGCCCTCGAGGTGCGCGACGTCGGTGCGGCCCGCGGCGCGCAGGAGGTGCAGGGCCCGTTCGGAGCGCGCCCCGGCCTTGCAGTGCAGCAGCACCCGGCGGCCCGGGGCGATCCGGGCGAGGGCCTCCCCGGACTCGAACTGGTCCAGCGGGAGCAGCCGTGCCCCGGGGATCGCCGCGAGCCGGGCCTCGTAGGGCTCCCGGACGTCGACGAGCTCGAAGTCCGCGGCGCCGCGCTCCCGTGCCGCCAGCAGCTCCGCGAGCTCGGGGGCCGTCACGGTGGGGACGCCTCCCGGCTGCGGGCCGGGCGCCGGGCAGGCGGGGGCGCTGTCGCCGGCCGACGCCAGGGTGGTCACGGGCGCGCGGCCCGGCGTGGGCACCAGCGGGATCTCCCACCAGCGCGCCGAGAGGGCGTCGTAGGTGGCGACCCGGCCGAGCATCGTGGTGCCGATCCCGGTGACCAGCTTGACGGCCTCGACCGCCATGGCGGTGCCCAGCAGTCCCGGCAGCACGCCGAGCACCCCGGCCTCGGCGCAGCTGGGCACCGTGCCCGGCGCCGGGGGCACGGTGTAGAGGTCGCGGTAGGTGGGCCCGTGCGCGCCCCAGAACACCGAGTACTGGCCGTCGAAGCGCAGGATCGAGCCCCACACGTGCGGGACACCGGCCAGCTCGCACGCGTCGGAGACGAGGTAGCGGGTCTCGAAGTTGTCCGTGCCGTCCAGGACGAGGTCGTACCCGGCGAGGACCTCCTCCGCACTCTCCGCGGTGAGCCGCTCGCGGTGCTCCACGACGCGCACCAGCGGGTTGAGGTCGGCGATCCGCGCGGCGGCCGAGGCGGTCTTGGGCGCCCCGAGGGTCCCCTCGCCGTGGATCACCTGGCGCTGCAGGTTGGAGGCGTCCACGTCGTCGTCGTCGACGACACCGAGGGTCCCGACGCCCGCGGCGGCGAGGTAGAGCAGGGCCGGGGAGCCGAGGCCGCCCGCGCCCACGCACAGCACCCGGGCGTTCTTGAGCCGCCGCTGGCCCTCCTCGCCGATCTCGGGGACGGTCAGGTGGCGGGCGTAGCGGCGCAGCTCGGCGTCGGTGAGCTCCGCGGCGGGCTCGACGAGCGGGGAGAGGTCCACGGCGCTCAGGCGTCCAGTCCGACCCACTCGGTGGAGCCGTCCGCGAACCGCTGCTCCTTCCAGATGGGCACCTCGGTCTTGATCCGGTCCACGAGCGCGTCGCAGGCGGCGAAGGCGAGCTTGCGGTGGGCGGCGGCCACGGCGGCCTCCAGGGCGGAGTCCCCCACGCGCAGGTGGCCGACCCGGTGGGCGGCCCAGATCCGCACCCCGGGGAACTCCTCGGCGACCCGGCGGGCCACGTCCTGGACGGCCCGGTCCGCGCCGGGGTGGCAGGTGTAGTCGAGGCTGGTGACGGGGCGGCCGCCGTCGTGGTCGCGGATGACACCGCTGAAGGAGACCACGGCGCCGGTGCGCTCGTCCTGCACGGCCTCGACGGCCCGGGCGTGGTCCAGGGGCTCCTCGGTGACGAAGGCGCCGACCACGGCGGTCTCCGCCTGGATCGGTCCTGGTGTGCTCATCGGTCGGTCTCCTCGTGCGGTCGGGGGTCGTGGCGGGGGCCGTCGTGCCCGCGGTCGCGGTGGCCCTCGAGCTGGTCGCAGACGTGGTCGAGGATCGGCTCGAGGACCTTCAGCCCGTCCCAGACCCCGCCGGTGGAGCCGGGGAGGTTGACCACGAAGGTGGCGCCGCTGACCCCGGCGTGCCCGCGGCTGAGCACCGCCAGGGGGGTGGTCCTCCGGCCCTCCGCCCACAGTGCCTCCATGATGCCGGGCAGCTCGCGGTCGAGGAAGGGCCGGGTCATCTCGGGGGTGAGGTCGTCCGGGCCGAGGCCGGTCCCGCCGCTGGTGACGACCACCCGGGGGCGGTCCGCGGGGGCCCGGGTCACGAGCAGCCGCTCCAGCTCGGCGCGCACGTCCTCGCCGTCGGCCACCACGAACGGACCTTCGACCTCGAAGCCGTGGGAGCCGAACCAGTCGGCGGCGATCCGCCCGCTCCGGTCCTGGTAGACCCCGGCGGCGGCGCGGGTGGAGGCGACGATGACGGCGGCGCTCCTCATGCGGCGTCCCCGTCGGTCCGCGCCCAGTCCCCGGACTTGCCGCCGGACTTCGCGAGCACCCTGCCCCGGTCGATCTCGGCCAGCTTGTCCACGGCCTTGATCATGTCGTAGAGGGTCAGGGCGGCCACCGAGGCCGCGGTCAGCGCCTCCATCTCCACGCCGGTCACCCCGCACGTGCGCACCGTCGCGGTGATCCGCACGCCGTCCGCCAGCCGCTCGAAGTCCACGGTCACCTTGCTGATCGGCAGCGGGTGGCACAGCGGGACGAGCTCCGGGGTCCGCTTGGCCGCCATGATGCCGGCCACCCGGGCCACCGGCAGGGCGTCCCCCTTGGGGAGGTCCGCGGCGAAGACCTGCTCGACGACGTCGGGGCGGGTGCGCAGCGTGGCCGTCGCGGTGGCCTCGCGGGTGGTCACGGCCTTGTCGGAGACGTCCACCATGTGCGCGGACCCGTCCGCCCGGACGTGCGTGAGGCTCTGCTGCTGCTCGGTCATGTCGGTTCGGTCCCCTTCGGCTCTCCCGGATGGTGCGTCCCTCCCATTCTGGCCCACCCCCGCGCCGCGCACCGCCGCGTCATGTCTGGTCCCGTGCCGGGGCGCGGTGCTAGCTTGACGGAACGCGACCAGAGTGCCGTCGACGCCGCCGGCACTCGGAAGGAGCCACCGTGCTGTCAGACACCTCGTACCCCGTCGTCAAGGCCACGCTGCCCGTGGTCGGGGAGAACATCCAGGAGATCGCCCGGCGCTTCTACGCGCACATGTTCGGCGAGCACCCCGAGCTGCTGGACGGGCTGTTCAACCGCGGCAACCAGGCGGACGGCCGGCAGCAGCAGGCGCTGGCCGGGTCCGTGGCCGCCTTCGCCGGCTACCTGGTGAACAAGCCGACCGAGCTCCCGGACCACCTGCTGTCCCGCATCGCGCACAAGCACGTGTCCCTGGGGCTGCACCCGGACCAGTACCAGATCGTGCACGACAACCTCATGTGGGCCATCGTGGACGTCCTGGGCGACGCCGTGACCCCGGAGGTCGCCGCGGCCTGGGACGAGGTCTACTGGCTGATGGCCAACGTGCTCATCAACCAGGAGCGCGGCCTCTACGAGGCGGTCCGGCTCTCCCCCGAGACCGTCTGGCGGACCTGGCGGGTGGTCGAGAAGATCCCGGAGACCGAGGACGTCACGACCTTCGTGGTGGAGCGCGTCGACGAGCGGGAGGTGAAGCGGTCCCTGCCCGGCCAGTACGTGACCCTCAGGATGGAGATGCCCGACGGCGTGCTGCAGCCCCGGCAGTACAGCCTGACCCGCGCCGACGACGGACAGCACCGGCGCTTCGCGGTGAAGCGGGTGCGCGGCAACGGCACGCCGGCCGGCGAGATGTCCACCCTCCTGCACGAGACGGTGCAGGTGGGGGACGAGGTGGTGCTCTCGGTGCCCTCCGGCGACGTGGTCCTGGAGTACTCGGACCGGCCGCTGGTGCTGGCCAGCGCGGGCATCGGCGTCACGCCGATGGCGGGCATGCTCTCGCACCTGGTGAAGGACGGCTCCCAGCGCACCGTGCAGTTCCTGCACGCGGACGCCTCCCCGGAGACGTTCGCGCTGCGCGGGCAGATCGAGGAGGACCTCGCCGCCCTGGAGGACGGCTCCCTGAAGGCCTGGTTCGAGCAGCCGCGGGCGGCCGGCGAGCGCGCCGAGAACGAGTACGAGGGGTTCATGGACCTGCGCGCCGTGGAGCTGCCGCACGACGCGCAGTACTACCTGTGCGGGCCGCTCCCCTTCATGCAGGCCGTGCGCAGCGCGCTCGTCGCCCGCGGAGTCCCGCCCCGGGACATCCAGTACGAGGTGTTCGGCCCGGACCTCTGGCTCGCCGACTTCGAGTGACCGGCCGTGCAGGCCCCGGGAGAACGACCGGGGCAGGACCAGGACACGGCCCGAGGGCCGGATGACGACGACGGAGGACACGATGACGGACACGCACGGCAACCACGTGGAGGAGCTGGCGGTCAACAGCTGCTGGGACCTGCTCCGGGACGCGGGCGTCGGCCGCCTCGCCGTGTGGGTGGAGGACCACCCGGACATCTTCCCGATCAACTTCGTGGTGGACCACGGGACCCTCGTCTTCCGCTCGGCCGAGGGGACGAAGGTCGCCGGGGCCCTCACCGACGTCCCCGTGGCGGTGGAGATCGACGGGTACGACGAGCCCGCCGGGAAGGCGTGGAGCGTGGTGGTCAAGGGCCGCGCCGAGCGCATCCAGCAGGTCCAGGAGCTCACGGACACCCTCGACCTCCCGCTGTTCCCGTGGCAGGCGGGGCGCAAGGGCATCTTCGTCCGGGTCGTGCCGTCCCTCGTGACCGGCCGCCGGTTCCCGGTCGCGGACCCGGAGGTGTGGCGCACCCCGCTGTCGGGGGTGCGGCGCTCCCCCGACGAGTGAGCCTGCGCCGGGACGTGCTCCTCCGCCGGGCCGCCCCGCTCCCGAGCTGACCGCCGGCTGCGGTCCGGGCCGCGCGTCCGGCGCCCGGACGGCGGTCAGGTCCGGGCCCGCTCGTCGTCCTTGCCCCCGTTGCGCACGGTGAAGGTGAGCACCAGGGCGGTCACCGCGAACACGGCCAGCAGGGTCAGCCCCACGAAGTAGCTGTTGTTCTCGGCGTCGTAGGTGGCGCCCATCACGAGCGGCGGGAAGTAGCCGCCCAGGCCGCCGGCGGCCGCGATGATGCCGCCGATCGTGCCCACGTCCTTCGCCGGGGCGGCGCGTCCCACCCACCCGAACACGCCGCCGGTGCCCAGGCCGAGGAACACCGCCATGGCCAGGAACGTGGCGCCGTAGGCCACCTCCTGGATCGGCTGCAGCGCCACGACCATCGCGAGGACCGCCGTGCCGACGAGCGAGGTGATCGTGACGATCTTCGGGCCGAGGCGGTCGGCGAGGATCCCGCCGACCGGGCGGGCGACCACCGCGGCGAGGGCGAAGCCGGCGGTGCGGGTCCCGGCCGCGGTGGCGTCGAAGCCGTAGACGGTGTTCAGGTAGGTGGGCAGGTAGTTGGAGAACGCCACGAACGCGCCGAAGACCACGCCGTAGAGGAAGCACAGCTGCCAGGTCACCCGCAGGGTGAAGGCGTGCCTGATCCGGGGCAGCACCGGCTGCGGCACGGCGCCGGCGCGGACCGGGGACTCGCGCAGCCCGAGCCAGCAGACCACGGCCATGGCCGCGACGATCGCGGCGATGACCGCGTGGGCGCCCAGGTACCCGATGCCCGCGACCAGGCGCGGGGTGACGAACGCGGAGACCGCGGTGCCGGCCATGCCCGCGCCGAACACGCCGGTGGCGAAGCCCTTGCGGTGGGACTCGTACCACGCGGAGCAGAACGGGATGCCGATGGCGAAGACCGTGCCGGCGATGCCGAGGAAGAACGCGACGACCAGCAGGAGCCCGAAGCTGCCCAGCTGGCCCACGAGGGCGGTGAGCAGCACCAGCGGGGCGGTCAGGGCGAGGATCGCCGTGAACATCACCCGCCCGCCGAAGCGGTCCGTCAGGGCGCCGACGGGCACCCGGGCGATGGAGCCGACGAAGATCGGCATCGCCACGAGCAGCGCGGTCTGCGAGGAGCTGAGCTCCATCTGCTCCGCGTAGCGCCTGGACAGCGGGCCCACGATGGTCCAGGCCCAGAAGCCCGCGGTGGACGCCAGCGTGGCGAGGAGCAGGTTCCGCAGCTGGCCGGAGCGCAGGTCCGGGGCCGCGGTGCCCGGGGAGGCGGCGGACGACGACGAAGATGACATGGCGGTCCTCGCAGATGGGGCTGGTCAGCGGCGGGTGCCGGCGCGGTTGCGGTGGGCGCTCCTGTCCCGGTCCTGGGTCCCGACGGGGTCCCAGCCGCGGCGCACCGGCACGGACCCTGTGGACCGGTGGTCCCGGGAGCGGTAGACGATGTACGGCCGGAACAGGTAGTGCACGGGGGCGGTGAACGCGTGCACCAGGCGGGTGAACGGCCAGACGGCGAAGAGCCCCATGGCCCACAGGGCGTGCACCTTGAAGGAGATCCCGGCGGCCGTCATCGCGGCGACGTCCGGCTGCAGGATCCAGATCGAGCGGAACCACGGGGAGACCGTCTGGCGGTAGTCGGGCACGGAGTGGTCGAACACCGAGATGAGGGTGGTGCCCAGCCCCGTGAGCAGCGCGGCCACGAGCATGACGTACATGAACTTGTCGTTCTTGGTGGTCGCCATGAACACGGGTCCGGTGGTGCGCCGGCGCCAGATGAGCATGATGATCCCGAGCAGCGTGCCCACGCCGGCCACGAGCCCGATGCTCAGGGCCAGGAAGTGGTACATCCCCTCGGTGACCCCCACGGCCTCGGTCCAGGTCTTCGGGATGATCAGACCCATGACGTGGCCCGCGAGCACGGCGAGGATGCCGAAGTGGAACAGCGGGGAGGCGATGCGCAGGATGCGGGACTCGTAGAGCTGCGAGGACCGGGTGGTCCACCCGAACTGGTCGTACCGGTACCGCCAGACGGTGCCGCCGATCACGACCGCCAGCACGACGTAGGGCAGCACGCCCCAGAGCAGGATGTCGCCGACCCCCACGGAGGCGGCGGCCGGGGCCGCCGCCTCGAGGGGGAGGGAGGTCCCGGGCGCGAGCAGGCTCGCGGCGGTGGCGGTCATGCGCTGTTCCTTTCGGTGACGGGCAGCAGCCGGGGGTCGTACGGGTCGAGGCCCACGGACTCCGTGGGCGGACCGTAGCCGGCCATCCGCAGGGCGGCGTCCCGGTCCTCCGGGGAGACCCCGGGCAGGGTGGAGCACACGAGGGCGACGACGCCGTGGTACGGCAGGCCGTCGTCGCGCAGCGCCAGCCGCAGCAGCTCGAGGGACGGCCGGTAGCGCTGGAGCAGCTCGTAGCCGTCCTCAGGGGAGACCTTCGCGGCGAACTCGAGCACGAGCGGCAGGTAGTCCGGCAGCTCGGCCCCGTCCAGCTGCGCGCCGTGGGAGCGGTAGACCTCCTTGAAGGCGGCGAGCGCCTCGCCCCGCCGCCGGGTGTCCCCGTCGGTCCAGTAGGTCAGGTGCAGGCTGTGCCGCCGGGAGAGGTCGAACTCCTGGACGTAGTCGGCCTGCACCTGTTCGAGCGGGCGGGCGCGCAGCCAGTCGAGGAGGTCCTCGGGCACGGGCGCGCCCACCTCCTCGAGGGCTTCCCGCAGGACGGGCAGCATGACCAGGAGCTCGTGGTCGGGATAGCCGAGCAGCACGGCGGCGGCCTGCCGGGCCACCGCGCTGCGCCGCGGGTGCCGGTCCGTGCAGCGCCCGGGGTCGAGAGTTCCCCTGCCGGCCTTGCCCAGCAGCCTCTCCAGCAGGCTCACGGCCGGTCCCCGTCCTCGGAGCGCGGCGGGAACAGCCCCGCGGGCGCCCCTCGGCCGTCCCAGTTGAGCAGGTTCACGCGCCCGGCCATCTGCTGCTCCGAGGTGGCGGACTCGCCGGTCTGTCGCGCCCGCAGGGCGTTGAAGTTCTCCACGGCCACGGGCGTGGGGCGCCCGGAGGCCTCGCCGAAGACGCCGGTCTGGCCCATCCCGGGCCCTCCGTCCACGTCGAGGGAGCAGCCGATCTCCTCGAGGTTGTGGGCGTCCTCCAGATGGGCGGAGGGGATGACGTAGCGCTCGTCGTACTTGGCGATGGCCATGAGCCGGTACATCTTCTGGATCTCGGAGCCGGTCATCCCGACGCCCTCGGCGATCGACTCGTCCGGGGCGTCCCCGAGGGCGATGTCCCGCATGTAGGAGCGCATGGCCGCGAGCTTGCGCAGCACGTCCGTGACGATCTGCGTGTCCCCGGCCGTGAACAGCTCGGCGAGGTACTCCACCGGGATGCGCAGCGAGTCGATGGCGCCGAACAGGTTGCCCGCGTCCTCGCCGTCGTGGCCCTGGTCCTTGAGCAGGTCCACCACCGGGGACAGCGGCGGGACGTACCAGACCATCGGCATCGTCCGGTACTCCGGGTGCAGCGGCAGCGCCACCCGCAGCTCCTTGGCCAGGGTGTAGACGGGGGACCGGCGCGCGGCGTCGAGCCAGTCCTCCGGGACGCCCTCGGCGCGGGCCGCGGCGACCACCCCCGGGTCGTGCGGGTCGAGCATCAGGTCCAGCTGGGCCTCGTAGAGGTCCCGCTCGTCCGGGGTCGCGGCGGCTTCGGTGACCCGGTCCGCGTCGTACAGGAAGATGCCGATGTAGCGCAGCCGGCCCACGCAGGTCTCGGCGCACACCGTGGGGATCCCGACCTCGATGCGGGGGTAGCAGAACGTGCACTTCTCGGCCTTGCCGGACTTGTGGTTGTAGTAGATCTTCTTGTACGGGCAGCCGGTGACGCACTGCCGCCAGCCGCGGCAGCGGTCCTGGTCCACCAGCACGATCCCGTCCTCGGTGCGCTTGTAGATCGCGCCGGAGGGACAGGAGGCCATGCAGGACGGGTTCAGGCAGTGCTCGCAGATCCGGGGGAGGTAGAACGCGAACGTCTGCTCGAACTCGAACTTGATCTTCTCCTCGGACTCGCGGCGCACCTTCTCCACGATCGGGTCCAGGTGGCCGGCCTCGGTGACGCCGCCGAGGTTGTCGTCCCAGTTGGCCGACCAGGAGATCTTCATGTCCTCGCCGGTGATCAGGGACTTGGGGCGGGCCACGGGGAAGTCGGTGCCGGCGGGGGCGTTGGTGAGGGTCTCGTAGTCGTAGGTCCACGGCTCGTAGTAGTCGTCGAGCTCCGGCTGGACCGGGCTGGCGAACAGGCCCGCGAGCTTCGCCCAGCGCCCGCCCGACTTCAGCTTGAGGTTGCCGCGGCGGTTGAGCTCCCAGCCGCCCTTCCACTTCTCCTGGTCCTCGTACCGGCGGGGATAGCCCTGCCCGGGACGGGTCTCCACGTTGTTGAACCACACGTACTCCGTGCCGGCGCGGTTCGTCCACGCCTGCTTGCACGTCACCGAACAGGTGTGGCACCCGATGCACTTGTCGAGGGCCATCACCATGGCGACCTGGGCCATGACTCGCATCAGTACTGGACCTCCTGGGAGCGCTTGCGGACCACGGAGACGATGTCGCGCTGGTTGCCGGTGGGCCCGAGGTAGTTGAAGGCCCAGGACAGCTGCGCGTAGCCGCCGATCATGTGGGTGGGTTTGACGAGGATGCGCGTGACCGAGTTGTGGATCCCGCCGCGGCGCCCGGTCGCCTCGGACTTCGGCACGTCGATGGTGCGCTCCTGGGCGTGGTGGACGTAGACGACGCCGGCGGGCATGCGGTGGCTCACGATGGCCCGGCCCACGTAGACGCCGTTGGTGTTGACGCACTCGACCCACTCGTTGTCGGAGACCTCGATCAGTGCGGCGTCCTGGGGGCTCATCCACACCGTGGTGCCCCCGCGGGCCAGGGAGAGCATGAACAGGTTGTCCTGGTACTCCGAGTGGATCGACCACTTGTTGTGCGGCGTCAGGTACCGCACGGCGATCGACAGCTCCCCCCGCTCCCCCAGCTGCGGCTCGCCGAAGAGCCGGTGCATGTCCAGGGGCGGGCGGTAGATCGGCAGGGTCTCGCCCATGTCCTTCATCCAGTCGTGGTCCAGGAAGAAGTGCATCCGCCCGGTGAGGGTGTGGAAGGGCTTGAGCCGTTCGATGTTGACCGTGAACGGGGCGTAGCGCCGTCCCCCGGTCTCGGAGCCGGACCACTCCGGGGACGTGATCACCGGGACCGGGGCGGCCTGGGTGTCGGCGAAGCTGATCCGCTTCTCCTCGGAGCCGCGGGCGAGGTCCGCGAGCTCCACCCCCGTGCGCTTCTCGAGGGTCTCGAAGCCCTGCACGGCCAGCTCCCCGTTGGTGGTCCCGGAGAAGAGCAGGATCGCCTCCGCCATCCGCGCGTCGGTGTCCACGGCCGGGCGGCCCGCCGCGGCCCCGGAGTCGAAGACCCCGTGCAGGCGCGCCAGCTGGTCCACCTGGTGGGAGACGTCGTAGGTGATGTGCTTCGTGGTGAAGCCCAGCCGCTCGGCCAGGGGCCCCACCGCCGAGAACTTCTCCCCGATCGCGGTGTAGTCCCGCTCCACGACCGCGAGGTTGGGCAGGTTCTTCCCGGGCACGGCCGGCAGGTCGGTGTGCTTCCAGTCGGGCGCGTGCCCGCCGGGCTGGGCGATCTCCCCCGGGGTGTCGTGGGTGAGCGCGGTGGCCACCAGGTCCTTGCGCACCCCCAGGTGGGTCCGCGCCTGGCGGGAGAACTCCTCGGCGAGCAGCCGGAACAGCTCGTAGTCGGTCTTGGCCTCCCACGGCGGGTCGATCGCCGGGGTGAACGCGTGCACGTACGGGTGCATGTCCGTGGAGGACAGGTCGTGCTTCTCGTACCAGGTGGCCGCGGGGAGGACGACGTCGGAGAGCAGGGTGGAGCTCGTCATCCGGAAGTCCGCGGAGACCAGCAGGTCGAGCTTGCCCTCAGGCGCCTGCTCGTGCCAGGTCACGTCCCGCGGCCGGGACGCGGAGTGGTCCTGCCCCATGACGTTGTGGTGCGTGCCGAGGAGGTGCCGGAGGAAGTACTCCTCGCCCTTCGCGGAGGACCCCAGCAGGTTGGAGCGCCACAGCACCAGGGTGCGGGCCCAGTTCTCGGGGGCGTCGACGTCCTCGACGGCGAAGCGCAGCTGCCCCGACTTCAGCCGGTCCGCGACCCACCGGGCCTCGTCGGGGGCCTCCCCCCGGGCCACGCCCTCGGCGGCGAGGTCCGCGACGTCGAGGGAGTTGCGGTCGAACTGCGGGTAGAACGGCATCCAGCCCATCCGGGTGGACTTCGCGACCACGTCCGCGGTGTGCATGCCCTTCAGGTGGCCCTCCGCCAGGGGCGACTGGAGGGAGTCGGACGAGTAGCCGTCGGAGCGCCACTGGTCGGTGTGCATGTACCAGAACGCGGTGCCGATCATGAAGCGCGGCGGGCGGGTCCAGTCGGTGGCCGCGGCCATCGCGGCCCAGCCCGTGATGGGGCGGGCCTTCTCCTGGCCCACGTAGTGCGCCCACCCGCCGCCGTTGCGCCCCTGACACCCGCACAGCATGAGCATCGCGAGGATCGCCCGGTAGGTGACGTCCCCGTGGTACCACTGGCAGATGCCGGCCCCCAGGATGATCATCGACCGGCCGCCGGACTTCTCCGCGTTGGCCGCGAACTCGCGGGCTGTGCGGATCACGGCCCGGGCCGGGACCGAGGTGATCTCCTCCTGCCACGCCGGGGTGTAGGGGGTCGCCACGTCGTCGAGCCCGGCCGCCCAGTCCCCCGGCAGGCCCTCGCGGCCCACGCCGTACTGGGCGAGCATCAGGTCGAAGACCGTGGTGACCGTCCGTCCGGCGACCTCGGTGACGGGCACGCCGCGGCGCAGCACCGAGCCCTCCCCCGTGGCGTCGGTGAAGGCGGGCAGGTGCACCGCGCTCACCGAGCCCTCGTAGGAGGAGGCGTCCGCGAGCGAGA
Source organism: Kocuria rosea (assembly GCF_006094695.1). Taxonomy (NCBI): domain Bacteria; kingdom Bacillati; phylum Actinomycetota; class Actinomycetes; order Micrococcales; family Micrococcaceae; genus Kocuria; species Kocuria rosea. The sequence goes on from NZ_CP035103.1 coordinate 3,247,146, forward strand.
GCGCCGGGCGCACGCCCTGCAGGTCGAGGTTCCACTTCCCCTCGTCCTGCTCGTTGTAGCGGAAGCCCATGGACCCGTTCGGGACCACCGGCGTGCCGGCGTCGCGGTCGATCAGCACGGTCTTGAACGCCGCGTCGGAGGCCGTCGCCTCGCCCCCGCCCAGGTCCGCGGCGGTGACGAACTTGCCGGGCACCACGGTGCCGTCCTCGCGCTCGTCGAGGGTGACGAGCATGGGCAGGTCGGTGTACTGCAGGACGTAGTCCTCGAAGAACGGCACCCGCCGCTCCACGAAGTTCTCCCGCAGGATCACGTGGCCCATCGCCATGGCGAGCGCGGCGTCCGTGCCGGCCTGGGCCGGCAGCCACTCGTCGGCGAACTTCGTGTTGTCCGCGTAGTCGGGACTCACCGAGACGACCTTCGTGCCGCGGTAGCGGGCCTCCACCATCCAGTGCGCGTCCGGGGTGCGCGTGACCGGGACGTTCGAGCCCCACATCATGAGGTAGGTGGCGTCCCACCAGTCGCCGGACTCCGGGACGTCGGTCTGGTCCCCGAAGACCTGGGGGCTGGCCACGGGCAGGTCCGCGTACCAGTCGTAGAAGCTGTTCATCACACCGCCGATGAGGTTGATGAACCGGGCCCCCGCGGCGTGGGAGACCATGGACATCGCGGGGATCGGGGAGAAGCCGGTGCACCGGTCGGGGCCGTAGGTCTTCACGGTGTGCACGTGGGCGGCGGCGGTCATCTCGAGGGCCTCCTGCCAGCTCGAGCGCACCAGGCCGCCCTTGCCGCGGGCCTGCTGGAAGGCCCGGCGCTTCTCCGGGTCGCCGACCACCGCCTGCCACGCCAGCACGGGGTCCCCGCCCACCTGTTCCTTGGCCGCGCGGTACATCTCCAGCAGCACCCCGCGGACGTACGGGTAACGGACCCGGGTGGGCGAGTAGGTGTACCAGGAGAAGGCGGCCCCGCGGGGACAGCCGCGCGGCTCGTACTCCGGGCGGTCCGGGCCCACCGAGGGGTAGTCGGTCTCCTGCGCCTCCCAGGTAATGATCCCGTCCTTGACGTAGACCTTCCAGGAGCACGAGCCCGTGCAGTTCACCCCGTGCGTGGAGCGGACCACCTTGTCGTGGCTCCACCGGTTCCGGTAGAACGCGTCACCGGCCCGCCCGCCCTCGCGGTAGACCGCGCGGCCGTCCGGGGACTCCTCCCAGCGGGTGAAGAACTTCCCGAGCTTGAGCAGGGCGTGGGACGCGGGGCCATCGGTGCCCGGCGGAACGGAGCTGGCAACCATGGTGCCAACCTATCGAATTCGGCATTCTGAATTAGGATTTTCTTGTGGACCAATGAACGGCAATTCGGTGGAAAAGAATTCATGACACATCAATTTCAGAATTCATTTTCCGTCAAGAATTCCGGCACCCTTGTTTTTCTCGGCGGAAAGGGGATGACCGAGCCCCGGCTCTCGCGCGGACGGGCGCCGGCCGGGACTAGCCTGGCCGGATGGACCGACCGACCCTCCGCCCTCCCGGTGACCTCCGCCCCGGCGTGCGCCTCGACGTGCGCGACGACGGGCCCCCGGACGGGGAGCCCGTCCTGCTGCTGCACGGCTTCCCCCAGGACGGCACGAGCTGGTCCGGGGTCGCGCCCGTGCTGCGGCGCGCCGGCCTGCGCACGCTGGTGCCCGATCAGCGCGGCTACTCCCCCGGCACCAGGCCCCGGGGTCGCCGCGCCTACCGGCTCGAGCTGCTCGTCCAGGACGCCGTGGCGCTGCTGGACGCCGCCGGGCTGGAGCGCGCCCACGTCGTCGGCCACGACTGGGGCGGGATCGTGGCGTGGACCCTCGCGGCCCACCGGCCGGAGCGGATGGCGTCCCTGACGGTGGCCTCGGTCCCGCACCCCCGGGCGCTCGCCCGCTCCCTGACCCGCTCGCCGCAGGCGCTGCGCTCGGCCTACGTCGGGGCCTTCCAGCTGCCCCGGCTCCCGGAGGCGCTGCTCGGTCCGCGCCTCGAGCAGCTCCTGCGCCGCTCCGGCCTGCCCGCGGCGGAGGCCGCCCGCTACGCGGCCCGGATGCGGGAGCCCGGCGCGCTCACCGGCGCCCTGAACTGGTACCGCGCCCTGCCGCTGTCCCGGCTGCGCACCGGACCGGTGGACGTTCCGACCACGTACGCGTGGGGCGCCCGGGACCCCGCCCTGGGCCGGCGGGCCGCGGAGCTCACGGCCGAGCACGTGCGGGGGCCCTACCGGTTCGTGGAGCTGGACGCCGGCCACTGGCTGCCGGAGACCCGTGCCGAGGAGCTGGCGGGACTGGTGCTCGAGCGCGTCGGCGGGACCGCGAACACCCCGTAGCGGCTCAGCCCCGCGGGGAGGGTCCCTCGGACGGCGCGTCCTCGCGCCGGCGCCGGGGGGTCCCCGCGATGCGCAGCGCGGCCTGGACCGCCAGCAGCGCGAACGCCGCGTAGTAGATCCCCACGGAGGGGTAGAGCTGGGGGACGGTGCCGTTCCAGCCCACCAGGGTGAGCACGAACAGGATGCCGCCGAGCACGAGCAGCCCGAGGTGCGCGGTGCCGAAGGCGCCCCGCTCGCCGCGGCGGGCGAGGAAGAGCGCCAGGACGGCGAAGAAGATCGGGAAGAGCATCTGGCCCACCACGGTGATGCCGTTCTGGTGGTACTCGTAGCGGCCGAGCGCCTGGATCACGGCGGTGGCGGCGAGGAGCAGCGGGGCGAGCAGGGACGTCATGGGGACCTGTTCTGTGCGATCGTCCGGGCGGGGGCGCGGACCAGTCTAGCGAGCGGCGGGGACACCGCCGCGGCGCCCCGGGCCGGGCCGGAGCCGCCCCGGTGGTGGTGCGGCCCTGCGGTCCCGCGGGCCGGGCGCGCACCGGGTCAGTCGAGCAGCAGCAGCTCCACCGGGGTCCCCGCCGGCAGCTCGGCCCCGCCCGCCGGCACGAGCGCGAGGGCGTTGGCCCGGGCCGCGGCGGCCAGCAGGTGGGAGCCGGACCCGCCCGCCATCCGCACCGTGGCGCCGTCCCAGACGGCGCGGCGCACCTGGGTCCGCCCGGGCAGCGGCCGGACGGCCTCCGCGAGGGGCCCCGTGCGGCGGGCCCGCGGCGCCGGGGCGCCCACGGTCCCGGTCAGGGCGGGGCGGAGGAACATCTCGAAGGACACGAGGGTGCTGACGGGGTTGCCGGGGAGGCAGACGAAGGGAACGCCGCCCGGCGCCGCGAGACCCTGCGGCCCCCCGGGCTGCATCGCGACGTGCACGAACTCGCCGTGGGGCGCGAGCACCTGCCGGACGACCTCGTAGGCGCCCTCGCTGACCCCGCCGGAGGAGACGAAGAAGTCGGGCCTCCGCGCGGTGTCCTCCGCCAGGCGTGCCGCGAAGGCGCCGGCGTCGTCGGAGAGCAGGTGGGCGCCGACCACGTCCACGCCCGCCTCCGCGAGCTGGGCGCGCAGGATCGCCGCGTTCGCGTCGAAGATCTGGGCCGGGCCGCGCGCGGCGCCGGGCGCCACGACCTCGTCGCCCGTCGTGTAGAGCACGGCCCGGGGGCGGGCGCGCACGGTCAGCTCCGCGCACCCCAGCGCGGCCGCGAGCCCGATCCGGGCGGGGGTGAGCCGCTGCCCCGCGACCAGCGCCGTGTCCCCGGCGACGACGTCCTCGCCCGCGCGGCGGACGAACCTCCCGGCCGGCTGGCCCGCCGGGAGCCGCAGGCGCGCCCCGGGTGCCGGGAAGCCCCCCGGCAGCGACTCCTCGACGGGCACCACGGCGTCCGCGCCGGACGGCAGGGGCGCGCCGGTCATGACGGGGGCCGCCTCCCCGGGGCCGAGCGGGCCGGGGACGTGGCCGGCGGGCACGGGGGCGACGACGACGAACGGGGTGCGCCCGTCCTCCCCGGGCGCCGTCCGGCTGTCGGCGGCACGGATCGCGAAACCGTCCATCTGGGAGTTGTCGAAGGGCTGCAGGCTCAGGGGCGCCACGAGGTCCTCGGCCAGGACCCGGCCCGCCGCGGCCGCCAGCGGCACGGTCTCCGTCCGGACGCGGAGACCCCGCAGGGCCTCCGTGACCGCGCGGCGGTGCTCGTCGACGCTGCGGACCGGGTGCTGCGCGTGCCTGCTCATTCCTCCAGCGTAGGTGCCGGGGCGCGCCCGTCCTGGCAGGATCGGGGCCATGACGCAACGGGATGTGGAGCACACGCCGGACGGCCGGTGGATCGTGGTGGACGGCCGGCGGTGGCGCCGCCAGGATCCCGGGCTGCCCGAGGACGTCGCGGCCCGGCTGACGTCCCACCTGGGCCGGGCCCGGGCGGCCGTCCGCACGGTGCGGCGGGACGGCACGAAGGAGGAGCTGCGGGCCGTGCGGGACAGGGTGGGACTCGCCAAGCTGGGCCTCGGTGAGCGCGGCACGCCGTGGTGGGAGCAGTCGCCCGCCGAGCAGGAGGCCCGGTGGACGGATGCTCTCGCGCGGCTGGACGAGCAGGCCCCGCCGGAGCCGGCGTGACGCCGTACGGCGCCCGGGGCGTTCTCGGCATGCTGGGGACTGATTACACTGGGCGGACCATCCCGGCACGCCGAGCACCGTGCGGGCCGGGGACGACCACCGAGGCGGTGACATGAGCGTTTCCCTGGGACTGCCGCGGCTCCGCGACACCGGTCCGGGCCCCAGCGGCGCCCCGGCCGGGGCCGGGCTGATGGACCGCCACGGCCGCCGCGCCACCGACCTGCGCCTGTCGGTGATCGACAAGTGCAATCTGCGCTGCACCTACTGCATGCCCGCCGGAGGCCTGCCTTGGCTGCCCGCCGCCCAGCTGATGACCCCCGCCGAGATCACCCGCATCGTGCGCGTGGGCGTCGAGCAGCTCGGGGTCACCGAGCTGCGCCTGACCGGCGGGGAGCCCCTGGTGCGGGCCGACCTCGAGGAGATCGTGGCCGGGATCCGTGCTACCCACCCGGACCTGCCGGTCTCGCTCACCACCAACGGCATCGGCCTCACCACCCGCGCCCGGACCCTCGCGGCGGCGGGGCTGAGCCGGATCAACATCTCCCTGGACTCCCTGGACGCCGACACCTTCCGGACCCTGGCCCGCCGGGACCGGCTCGCCGACGTGCTGGCCGGGGCGGAGGCGGCGGCCGCGGCCGGGCTGGACCCGGTGAAGATCAACGCGGTGCTGATGCGCGGGGTCAACGACCACGAGGCCCCCGACCTGCTCGCCTTCGCCCTGGAGCGCGGCTTCGCCCTGCGGTTCATCGAGCAGATGCCCCTGGACGCCGACCACGGCTGGACCCGGGCGGACATGGTCACCGCCGCCGAGATCCGCCACCGGCTCGCCGGCCGGTTCCGGCTGGCCCCGCACCCGGGTCCGCGCGAGGGCGCCCCGGCCGAGCTCTGGGACGTGCACCCCCGCACGGCCAGCGCCGCCCCCGTGGACTCCGGCGCGACCTCGGACGCGACGTCCGCGGCGCCCCCCGCCGCGGCCTCCGCCCTGCGCCCCGGCGCCCAGGACCCGCCGCTGGGCACGGTGGGCGTCATCGCGTCCGTGACGGAGCCCTTCTGCGGCGACTGCAAGCGGACCCGGATCACCGCCGAGGGCAGGATCCGCTCCTGCCTGTTCTCCCACGAGGAGGTCGAGCTGCTGCCGCTGCTGCGGGCCGGTGCGACCGACGCCCAGCTGGCCGAGCGCTGGCGGGCGGCGATGTGGGCGAAACCGGCCGCCCACGGCATGGACCACGTAGGCCTGGACTCCTCCGACTACGTCCAGCCGGAGCGTTCGATGAGCGCGATCGGAGGCTGAGCAGGGATGCTGATCCGCTACTTCGCCGCCGCCCGCGCTGCGGCCGGCACCGACGCCGAGACCCTGGAGGTCCCCGACGACCGGCCCTGCACGCGCCGGGACGTGGAGAACCTGCTGGCCCGGGCCCACCCCGAGCCGCCACCGGGACAGCCTCCGCTGGCGCAGGTGCTGGCCCGGTCCAGCTTCCTGCTCGACGGCGTGGCCTGCCCTGATCCCGACACCCCGGTCCCGTCCGGGGCGGTGCTCGACGTCCTGCCGCCCTTCTCCGGCGGATGAGCGCGTGAGCGCCCCGGGACCGGCCCCGGTCTTCCACGCCGTGGTCCTGGCGGGCGGCCGCTCCGCCCGCCTGGGCGGCCGGCCCAAGGCCGGTCTGCGGCGAGCCGGGCGCACCCTGCTGGAGCTCACGCTGGACGCGGTCCGGGAGGCGGCGGGCGTCGTCGTCGTCGGCCCGGCGGACCCGGCCGTCCCCGCGCACGTGCTGCGCACCCGGGAGGACCCGCCGTTCTCCGGCCCGGCCGCGGGCATCGCCGCCGGGCTGCGCGCCCTCGACGCCCTGCCCGCCGCACAGTGGACCCTGACCCTGGCGTGCGACATGCCCGGGGTGTCACGGGCCGTGCCCCTCCTGTTGGAGGCGGCCCGGACCGGTGACGGCGCCGCCGGCTACGTGTCGGTCCCGCCCGACGGCCACCGCCAGCCCCTCGCCGCCCTCTACCGCAGCGACGTGCTGCGCCGGGCCTTCGCGGGGCAGGACGCCGCGGACCGGTCCGTGTTCTCGTTCGTGCGCGAGCTCCCGCTCCGGGACGTCACCGTGCCCGAGGACGCCACCGCGGACGTCGATACGTGGGACGATGTGCACAGGCACCACCTGACCTGACCACGAGCGGGCGGCCCCACCGCCCGGGAGGAGCGGCGCATGCCCAAGGACCTGAGCCCGTCCGAGCACGAGATCCTGGAACGGTGGGTCGAGGCCGTGCGGGCGGCCCTGGACGTGCCCGACGCCGGCCTCCCCCTGGACGCCGTGCTGGGACTCACCGGCAGGATCGCCCACGGCACCGTGCGCCCCGCCGTCCCGCCCACCGCCTACCTGCTCGGCTACCACGTGGGCCGCGCCGCGGCCGCGGGCGAGGACGAGCACCGCGTCCTGGACCGCGCGCTGCAGACCGTCGACGGTCTCGTCCCCGCCGCCCGCCGAACCCCCGAGGAGAACTGATGTCCGGACTGCCCCTGCCCCACGACACCAACAGCCCCTACACGCACGCGCTGCCCGTCATCGAGGACGACAGCGGCACGCCCGAGAGCGCCCCCGAGGAGGTCGAGACCGTCCACGACGCCGACTGGCACCGGGCCCGGCAGTTCTCCTACGACATCGCCACCGCGCTGCCCAGCCACTGGCTGCCCCTGCAGGAGGCGCTCGGCGAGGTCCTCGCCGAGGACGTCACCGCCCCGATCCCGGTCCCGCACTACGCCTCCTCCGCCATGGACGGCTACGCCGTGGCCGGCCCCCAGCCGTGGACGGTGGTCTTCCCCGAGCCTGTGGAGACCGACCCCCGCAAGATGCTGACCATCCCGCCGCGGGAGCTCTACCGCCCGGTGCTCAACCTGGAGCCCGGCGAGGCCACCCGCATCGTCACCGGCGGACTCGTCCCCGCCGGGGCCCGGGCCGTGCTGCGGGACGAGTACGCGCAGCTGTCCGAGGAGGGCACCGTGCTCACGATCGCGGCCCACGCCCCCTCGGCCGAGGACATCCCCTACGGGCAGAACATCCGCCGCACCGGCGAGGAGGTCGCGGCCGGGGACGTCATCCTGCACGCCGACTGCCTGCTCAACCCGGCGCACATCGCCTTCGCCGCCGTCAGCGGCCACGACATGCTCCCGGTCCGCCGCCGTCCGCGCGTGACGATCCTGCTCACCGGCAGCGAGGTGGTCGAGGACGGGATCCCCGAGCCGGGCCAGGTCCGGGACGCCTTCGGCCCCCAGCTGCCCACGTTCGTGGAGATGCTGGGCGGGTCCGTGGACCAGCTCCGGCGCGTCGAGGACACCGCGAAGGCGATGCTCTCCGCCCTGACCGAGGCGCCCTCCGGCATGGCGTCGGTGCTCGATGCCCGCACCGAAGTGGTCATCACCACCGGCGGGACCGGGCACTCCGACGCCGACCACGTCCGCTCGGCGCTCCAGGAGCTCGGGGCGGTCTTCCTGCTCGACGGCCTCGCCCAGCGCCCGGGCCACCCCACGTTCCTGGCACGGCTGCCCGAGGACGGCCCCTTCGTGGTGGGCCTGCCCGGCAATCCGCTGGCCGCGATGACCAGCATCTTCACGGTGGCCCAGCCCCTGCTCGCCAAGCTGCACAGCGACCGGCCCCCGGCCACGCGCACCCTGCCGGCGGCCGAGGACCTGCCGGGCCAGAAGGTCACCGCCCTGGTGCCCGCCTACCTCCGGGACGGGACGGTCGCCCCCCGGGACCGGGTCGGCGCGAACATGCTCCGCGGGCTCGCCCACGCGGACGTCATCGCCGTGGTCCCGCCGGGCGGCGTGACCGCCGGGCAGGACGTCGAGGTGGTCCCCCTGCCCTGGCGCTGACGCGCCGAGGGCCCGGACACCGGTGGTGTCCGGGCTCTCGGCGTCCCCGGCTTCGCGGGCTCAGGCGGTCGTGAAGAGGACCAGCGCGCCCAGCACGAAGACCGTGGAGGCGGCGAGCGCGCACGCGAACTCCACGACGATCCCCAGGCCCGCCGCCTTAAGACCCGCCCAGCTGGAGTCCAGCGCCGCCCGGAGGTCCCGCTGGCGAGCGGTCTCGCTCAGCAGCAGGCCCACGAAGAACCCCACGAAGATCCCGACCACCGGGATCACGAACAGCCCCACCACGGCGCCGGCCGCGGCGTAGAGGAGGGAGCGGTTGGGGATCTGCCGGCGCTTGAGCCGGGTGCCGGTGAGCACGGCGCTCGCGGCCATCCCGGCGATCGCCAGCGCGGAGCCGATCCCCAGCACGGTCCAGCCCTCGACCGCCTGGACCGTGAGGGCCCAGACGAGGAGGCCGACCACGATCAGGATCGAGCCCGGCAGCACCGGCACGATGATGCCGAGGCACCCGACGACGAGCAGGGCGGCGGTGATGAGGGTCGCGATGATCTCGGCAGTCACGCCCTCATCGTAGGCGGCACCCCCGGTGACAGCCGCACCCTATACTGGTATCTGAGTCGCAAATTAACTGGGCAGGTGAGCTCCGTGCACGCATCCGCACGCCCCCGGGGACGGACGTCCTGGCACCGCCGGGCCGGCAGACCGGTCCGTCTGTGGATGGCGGCCCTGCTCCTCGTCGTGCTCTTCCACCGCTGGCTCCCGGAGACGCGGTGGCTGCTGGTGCACCTCGTCACCCTGGGGCTCGTGACCAACTCGGTCCTGGTGTGGTCACAGCACTTCACCGACTCCCTGCTGAAGAACCGGGTGCCCGACGACGCCCGGGGTCGGCAGCTGGCCCGGATCGGGCTGCTCAACGCCGGCACCGTGCTGCTCGTCGTGGGAATCCTCACCGGCTGGTACGTGCTGGTGCTCGTCGCCTCGACCGCCGTGGGCGCCGCGGTGGCCTGGCACGGGGCGGCCCTGCTCCGGCAGCTGCGCACGGCGCTGCCGTCCCGGTTCGCCGTGACCGTGCGCTACTACGTGGTCGCGGCCTTCCTGCTGCCGGTGGGCGCGGTCCTCGGCGCGCTCCTGGCCACCGGCCCCGCCGGCGCCTGGCACGCGCGCCTGCTCCTCGCCCACGAGGTCACCAACGTCCTGGGCTTCGTGGGCCTGACCGTCGCCGGGACCGCGCTCACCCTGTGGCCCACGATCCTGCGCACGCGCATGCCGGAGCTCTCCACCCGGGTCAGCACCGCGGCGCTGCCCGTGCTGACCGGGGGGCTGGTGCTCACCGGGACGGCGGCACTGGCCGGGTCCCCCGTGCTCGCCGCGGCGGGCCTGGCGGTCTACGCGGCGGGGCTGGGCGCCGTGGTCGCGGTCATGGCCCGGACCGCGGTGCGGGCCCGTCCCTCCGACTACGCGGGCTGGTCCGTGGCCGCCGGCGTCCTGTGGTGGACGGTCACCGTGGTGGCCGCCGTCCTCGTGGTGGCCCTGCACGGCTTCGACGCGGCGGCGCTGGGACAGCTGACCGTCCCGTTCGTGGCCGGCTTCCTGGTACAGGTGCTGCTGGGGGCCATGACCTACCTCCTGCCGGTGACCATGGGGGGAGGGCCGGCGACCGTGCGGGCGGCCCACCGGGCCATCAACCGCGCCGGGACGTTCCGCGCGGTGGTCGTCAACCTGTGCGTGCTGCTCTTCGCGCTCCCACCGGGTGCGGTGCCCTCCTGGGTCCGGGCCGTGGTCTCCGTCCTGGGCGCGGCGGCGCTCTTCGCGTTCGTCCCGCTCATGGTCTCCGCCGCCCGGACCTCGCTGGCGGGGCGCCGGGCGGCCATGGCCCGCCGGGCCGGGGAGCCGGTGCCCGTGCCGGAGGCCGTCGCCCCCGCCGCGCCTCCGCGGCCGGCCCGCGAGGCGCTGGCGGGGGTGCTCGTGGTGGCCCTGGGCGTCGCGGCGGGCATCGCCGTGAACCCCGCCGCGGCGGGGTTCGACCTGCGCGGCGGCGGCTCCGGGGCCCCGGCCACGGGCGGGACGACCACCGTGCAGGTCAGTGCCCGGGAGGGGATGCGCTTCGAGCCCTCCGTCGTGGAGGTCCCGCTCGGCGACCAGCTCGTGATCGAGCTCACGAACGACGACCCGACCAACGTGCACGACCTCGTCCTCGCCTCCGGCACGAGCTCCGGGCGCGTCGGCCCCGGACAGACGGTGACCGTGGAGGCGGGGGTGGTCGACGGACCCCTGGAGGCGTGGTGCTCGATCGTCGGGCACCGCAGCATGGGGATGACCCTCGACGTCGTCGCCGTCGGCGCGGACGGCGCTCCCCTCGACGCGCCCTCCGCGGCCGGCCAGCGGCGCGGGGCGCCCGGCGTGGTCCCCGCCGGCACCGATCCGGCCGACGGCGCGGACCTCGGGGCCGCCCCGGGAGAGGGCGTCGAGGTCCGCTCCCCCGTGCTCGAGCCCGTCGGCGCGGGCGTCCAGGAGGACGGCCGGCGGGTGCACCGGGTGGACCTCGACGTCTCGGAGGGCGAGCACGAGATCGCCCCCGGCGTCCGCATGCGGGCGTGGACGTACAACGGCCGCTACATGGGGCCCACGCTGCACGGGGAGGTCGGCGACGTCTTCGAGATCACGCTGACCAACGGCGCAACGATGGGCCACTCGGTGGACTTCCACGCGGGCACGGTGGCGCCCGACGAGAACATGCGCACCCTCGCCCCGGGGGACTCCCTCGTCTACCGCTTCGAGGCGGTGCGCTCCGGCATCTGGCTCTACCACTGCTCCACCGCGCCGATGAGCACGCATGTGGCGGCCGGCATGTTCGGCGCCGTGGTGATCGACCCGCCGGGGCTCCCGGAGGTGGACCGCGACTACCTCCTCGTGCAGAACGAGACGTACCTGGGCCCGCCCGGGGAGGACGCCGGCGACGGGACGGGGGTGGACGCCGCCGTGGACCCGGCCAGGATCCCGGGCGGGGTCCCCAGCTTCACGGTCTTCAACGGCCACGCCACCCAGTACCTGCACGAGCCGCTGACCGCCCGCGCCGGGGAGCGGGTGCGGATCCGGGTCCTCGCGGCCGGGCCGTCCACGGGGCTGAGCTTCCACGTGGTCGGCGCTCAGTTCGACACCGTGCACAAGGAGGGCGCCTACCTCCTGGAGCGCGGCGGCGCGGGATCCGGCGGGGCCCAGGCCCTCGACCTCGCCCCTGCCCAGGGCGGCTTCGTGGAGCTGGAGTTCTCCGAGCCCGGCACCTATCCCTTCGTGAACCACTCCCTCGTGGAGGCCGAGCGCGGAGCCCGCGGCCTGATCGAGGTCACCGGCTGACCCTCCCGTCCACCGGGCGGGCGTGGAGGCTGTCCCCCCAAGAGGCCGCAGACCGGGGCGGGCGGGCCGCCCTAGCCTGGAACAAATGGCCACCACCGTCCTGGACCCCGCGCGCCCCGGCACCGAGGAACTCGCCCCGCGCGGTTCCCGGTGGTTCCTGCTGGCCTCCGTGGTGCTGCTCCTGATCGGCACCGGCGGGCTCTTCCACGCCAACGCCCCCGGGTGCTGCGGGGCGTCCCTCGGCGAGGAGCCGATCCGCACCGCGCCCGTCCCGGAGCCGTGGGGCGATGACGTCCTGGCCGCCGCCGAGCTCTCGGGGCTCCCGCCCGAGATCGTCGCCGCCCAGCTGGACGTCGAGAGCCGCTGGGACCCCCGGGCCGTCAGCCCCGCCGGGGCGCAGGGCCTCGCCCAGTTCATGCCGGACACGTGGAAGCGCTACGGCCGGGGCGACCCGTTCGACCCGCGGGCCGCCATCCGGGCCCAGGGCCTCTACCTCAAGGACCTGCGGCGCATGGTGCGGGGACTGGCGCCCGCCTCGGCCCGGGAGGAGATCGACCTCGTGCTGGCCGCCTACAACGCCGGGCCCACGGCGGTCCTGCGGCACGGCGGGATCCCCCCGTTCGCGGAGACCCGCGGCTACGTGGCGCAGATCCGCGAGCTCGCGGCCACGACGTACGCCGGGGTCGGCGCCTGAGCGCTCGTCAGCCGGCGGGCCGCCGGCTCCTCGCGAGGCCCCGCAGCGCCCTGCGGGCGGCGTGGTACCCGGCCATGCCGTGCACCCCGCCGCCCGGGGGCGTCGACGACGAGCACAGCCAGACCCCCGGCACGCCGGTGGCGTAGGGGTCGGCCTGCACGGCCGGCCGGAACAGCTGCTGCAGCCCGTCCAGGGAGCCGCCGCCGATGTCCCCGCCCACGAGGTTCGCGTTCCACGCCTCCAGCCCGGCCGGGGAGGTGTCCACGCGCTCGCGGATCCGGTCGCGCACCCCGGGGGCGAAGCGCTCGAGCTGCCGGAGCACCTGCTCCCCCGCCCGGGGGTCGTCGCACCCGTGGGGGACGTGGGCGTAGGCCCACAGCACCTGCCGGCCCGCGGGGGCCCGGGACGGGTCGGCGGCCCCCTGCTGGGCCACGAGCACGAACGGGCGCTCCGGCAGCCGGCCCGCCCGCGCCTGCTGCTCCGCGGCGCCGATCTCGGCGAGCGTCCCGCCCACGTGCACGGTCCCGGCCTCCGCCACGCGCGGGTCCCGCCACGGCACGGGGCCGTCCAGCAGCAGGTCCACCTTGTAGGAGGCCGTGCCGTAGCGCCACCGGGCGAGCGCCCGCCGGTACCGGTCCGGCAGCTCGAGCCCGCGCAGGCCCAGCACCTGCCGGGGCGTGAGGTCCAGCAGGACGACGTCGGCCGGCCGCACCTGGGCGAGGTCCGTCACCGGGGAGTGGACGAGCACCCGCCCGCCGTGCTCCTCGAGATCGGCCACCAGGGCGTCGACGACGGCCTGGGTGCCGCCGCGGGCCACCGGCCACCCCGTGGCGTGGGCGGCGGCGCCGAACAGCGTCCCGAAGGCGGAGGTCAGCGCGTGCCGCGGGGGCAGCACCGCATGGGCGGCGGACCCGGCGAAGAGCCCCCGGGCCTGCTCGGTGCGGAACAGCGCCCGCGCCGTGGCCGCGGCGGGCCACGGCGCGCGCAGACCGAATGACGCCAGTGCCCGCGGGTGCTCGGGCACGCGCACGAGCGGGCCCAGCACCGACTCGACCGTCTCCTCCCAGCGCTCCACCACGCCGCGGTGCAGCAGGGACCACGCCCGGCCGTCCGCGCCCAGCCCCGCCGCCGTGCGCTCGAGCGAGCGGTGCAGCAGGCCCGGCGGGCCGTCGTCGAGCGGGTGCGCGGCCACGACCGGCGGGTGCAGCCACTCCAGGCCGTGCCGGTGCAGGCCCAGCTGCGCGAACAGCGGGCTGGCCACGCCGAAGGGGTGGACGGCGGAGCCGAGGTCCACCACCGTGCCGGGGCCGAGCACGGCCGCGGAGCGGGCCGCGCCGCCGGCCGAGCCCGCCGCCTCGTGGACCGTGACGTCGAGGCCCGCGCGGGCCAGCACCACGGCCGCGGCGAGCCCGTTGGGCCCCGAGCCGACGACCGCGGCCGTCCCCTGCACGGGCCGTCCTAGCCGACCAGGGCGCTGCGCATGGTCCGCAGCGCCACGGACAGGGACGCGAGCTCCGCGGAGGCCTCGCCCGTGTCCTCGGCCTCGATCTCCCCCAGCACCTCGCGCAGCCGGCCCAGGCGGGACTCGTTGCTGGACTCCCAGGACTCCACCTTCTCCCGCGCGTCCCGGCCGGGGGCCTCGAGCGCCTGGTCGGCGAGGGCCACCAGGGTCGCGTACACGTCCTCCCGCATGGACATCCGCGCGAGGTTCTCCCAGCGGGTGGTCTGCGGCAGGCCGGTGATGCGGTTGAGCAGGCTCTCGATGCGGTAGCGGTCGTAGAGCCGGAAGTAGACCTTGGCGATGGTCTTGATCTGCTCCTCGTCGAGGCCGCCGTCCTCGGCGATCGCCTCGCCGGAGGCGTGGGCGAGACGGGCGACGTCGAGCAGCGCGAACGCGTCCAGCAGCTGAGACCACTCCGTGGCCAGCGCCCCGGGGACGCCCTGCCGCGCGGCGGCCTCCGCCCGCGAGTCGACCCGCTGCCGGGAGTCCTCCCCGAGCAGCCGGTCCTCGAGGAACCGGATGTCCACGGTGGGCTTGTAGCGGTCGATGACCTCGGCCACCGGGTTGGCCGTCTCCTCCCGGTTGATGAGCCAGCGCACCACGCGGTCCAGCAGGCGCCGCATGTCCAGGAACATCCGGTCCCACACCTCGGTGGGCACCTCCGCGGGCAGCTCCCGGTGCTGGTGGGCGTAGCGGTCGATCTCGTAGATCTGCACGGCCGCCACGAAGGCCCGGGCCACCTCCACGGGCCCGCACCCGGTCTCCTCCATCACGCGGTAGACGAACGGGATGCCGCCGTAGTTGACCATCTGGTTGGCCACCATCGTGCAGATGATCTCGGCGCGCAGGGGGTGGGTGCCGACGAGCTCGCCGAAGCGCTGGGTGATCTGCTCCGGGAAGTAGGCCTCCAGGACCTCCCCGAACCACGGGTCCTCGGCGAGACCGCCCTCGACCAGCGCCTCCGAGAGCTGGATCTTGGCGTAGGCCGCCAGCACGGACAGCTCCGGGGACGTGAGCCCGTGGCCGGTGCGGACCCGCTCGCGCAGCTGCTCGTCGGAGGGCAGGAACTCGATGCCCCGGTCGAGGTCGGCCTCGTCCTCGAGCCAGTGCAGGAACCGGATGTAGGCCTCGTTGAGGGCCCGCACGCGCGAGCGCTCCGTGGTGAGCAGCACGTTCTGCGCCACGTTCGTCTCGAGCACCAGTCCGGCGACCTCGTCGGTCATGGCCTCGATGAAGCCGGCGCGCTCCGCCGCGGAGAGCTCGCCCGCCACGACCATGCGGTCCACGAGGATCTTGATGTTGACCTCGCGGTCGGAGGACTCCACGCCGCCGGAGTTGTCGATCGCATCCGTGTTGATCAGCACCCCGTTCAGCGCGGCCTCCACGCGGCCGAGCTGGGTGCAGCCCAGGTTGCCGCCCTCGCCGACGACCTTGGCCCGGAGGTCCCCGCCGTCGACGCGGATCGGGTCGTTGGCCTTGTCCCCCACGTCCGTGGAGGTCTCCTGCGCCGACTTCACGTACGTGCCGATCCCGCCGTTGTACAGGAGGTCGGCGGGCGCCGTCAGGATCGCCCGCATCAGCTCGATCGGGGAGAGCTCCTCGACGCCGTCGTCGAGGTCGAGGGCCTCGCGGACCTGCGGGGAGATCGGCACGGACTTCGCGGTGCGCGAGTACACGCCGCCGCCGGCCGAGATCTTCTCGGGGTCGTAGTCCTGCCACGAGGAGCGCGGGCGGCCGAACAGCCGCTCGCGCTCGGCGTAGGAGACGGCCGGGTCCGGGTCGGGGTCGAGGAAGATGTCGCGGTGGTCGAACGCGGCCAGCAGCCGGATGTGCTCGGACAGCAGCATGCCGTTGCCGAACACGTCGCCGGACATGTCCCCCACGCCCACCACGGTGAAGTCCTCCGCCTGGGTGTCGACGCCCAGCGCGAAGAAGTGCCGCTTCACCGACTCCCACGCCCCCCGGGCCGTGATGCCCATGGCCTTGTGGTCGTAGCCCACCGAGCCGCCCGAGGCGAAGGCGTCCCCGAGCCAGAACCCGTACTCCGCGGAGATCGCGTTGGCGGTGTCCGAGAAGGACGCCGTCCCCTTGTCCGCGGCCACCACCAGGTAGGAGTCCTGGCCGTCGCGGCGCACCACGTTCTCGGGGTGCACGACGACGTCCTGGCCGGACGCGTCGCGGACGAGGTTGTCGGTGATGTCCAGCAGGGAGGCGATGAACAGCTTGTACGCCTCCCGGCCCTCCGCCACCCAGGCGTCCCGGTCCGCGGCCGGCTCGGGCAGCTGCTTGGGGTAGAACCCGCCCTTCGCCCCGTTGGGGACGATCACCGAGTTCTTCACCATCTGCGCCTTCACCAGGCCCAGGACCTCGGTGCGGAAGTCCTCCCGGCGGTCCGACCAGCGCAGGCCGCCGCGGGCCACGGGCCCGAAGCGCAGGTGCGTGCCCTCGACCCGCGGGGACCACACCCAGACCTCGAACATGGGGTGCGGCAGCGGGGCCGTGCTGATCCGCCGGGGGTCCAGCTTGAACGCCATGGTGGGGCGGTGCCGGTACACGTTGGTGCGCAGCGTGGCGGCCATGCACTCGGCCAGCGCCCGCAGCAGCTTGTCGGCGTCCAGGGTGGGGACCTCGTCCAGGGCCTCGGTGAGCCGCCCCTGCGCGGCGTCGCGCTGGGAGCCGCGCACGGCGTCGTCGAGCGCCGGGTTGAAGCTCGCGTCGAAGAACTCGACCAGCGCCCGGGTGACCCGCGGGAAGCCCAGGAGCGTGTCCGCGATGTAGTCGAAGGAGTTGGGGTGCCCCAGCTGCAGGAGGTACCGGACGTAGGAGCGCAGCACGGCCACGGTCCGCCACGTCATGCGCTCCGTCAGGACCAGCCGGTTCAGGGAGTCGGACTCGGAGCGCCCGGACAGCACCGCGCACAGGGTGTCCTCGATGAGGTCCTCGGTCTTGGCGTCCTCCGGGCCGGTCGCGTCCACGCCCTCCGGCAGCCGCACCCCGAAGTCGTAGAGCTGGAAGTGGCGGCCGTCGGCGGGGGTGACCTCGTACGGCTTCTGGTCCAGGACCGTCAGGCCGAGGTTCTGCAGCATCGGCAGCAGCTCGGTCAGGGACAGGGAGCGGGTGAGGTAGATGTTCAGCCGCACGCCCCCGGGGTCGTCGACGACGCGCACCTCCGCGGGCAGGTCCGGGTCCCGTCCCCACAGCTCCTCGCAGCGCTGGAGGTCCTCGACCGCCTCCTCGATCTCGTAGTCCGCCCGGTAGGCGTCCGGGAACGCCTCCGCCCAGTTCTCGGCGTGCGTCCGCGCGAGCTCCTCCGAGAAGTCCCGGTGGATCGCGCGCGCCAGCGCCTCGGACCAGGACCGCACCGCGGCCCGCAGCCGCGCCTCCAGGCCCGAGCGGTCGAAGGACTGCACCTGACCGGTGTAGGGCAGCCGGATGCGGAAGAACAGGCGGGCGAGCGTCGAGGAGGTGAGCCGGGCGTCGAAGTCGATGGACTCGGCGTCGAAGGTGCGCTTGAGCTCGGCCTCGATCCGCCCGCGCACCGACGTGTTGTACCGGTCGCGGGGCAGGAAGACGACCGCGGACATGAACCGCCCGAAGTGGTCCTGGCGCAGGAACAGCCGGGTCTGCCGCCGCTCGTCCAGGCCCATGACGCCGCGCATGATGTCGTAGAGCTCGTCCGCGGTCATGTGGAACAGCTCGTCGCGCGGGTAGTCCTCGATGTTGCCCATCAGGTCCCGGGCCGAGTGCGAGTCCTCGAGGAAGCCGAACCGCTCGGCGACCTCGGCCATCTTGTCCTTGATCAGCGGCGTCTCGCGGGCCGGGGTGTTGTAGGCGCGGCGGGTGAACAGCCCCAGCACGAGGTACTCGCCCACGATCCGGCCCTCGTCGTCGTACTTCGCGACGCCGATGTAGTCCAGGTACTCCCGGCGGTGGATCGAGGAGCGGCGGTTGGCCTTCGTGATGAACAGCGTGCCGGCCTCGCGGGCGTGCTCCCGGCCCAGCCCGGTCAGGACCTGCCGGTGCGGCTTGCGGTCGTGCTCCACGAGCAGGCCCAGACCGGTCCCGGGACGGCTGACCAGGGAGAGGCCGTCGCCGGAGTCCTCGAGGTCGTACTCCTTGAAGCCCATGAGGATGAAGTTGCCCCGGACCAGCCAGCGCAGGAACTCCTGGGACGGTCCGACCAGCGGCGGGTGCCCGCCCTCGGGCAGGTCCAGCCGCCGCAGCCGGTCGAGCTCGTCCGCGAGCCGTCCGACGCGCTCCTTGAGCTCCACCTGGTCGTCGTCGACCCGCTGGACGTCCTCGAGCAGGCTCGTGAGCCGGTGCACCAGCTCCTGGGCGGTCTCGTCCGAGATCTGCCGGGAGAGCTCCACGGAGATCCAGGACTCCACCACGTGCGTGGTGCCCCCGTCCGAGCGGAACCCGGCCAGGCTGGGCAGCGCGGTGGTGTCGCCGCTGGAGGTGGCCGAGAAGTCCGGGACCTGCTGGAGCTCGCGCAGCTCGTGCGTCCCTGCGTCCCGGGCGGCGACGAGCACGGGGTGGATGAGCAGGCGGGCACCGCCCCACTTCGCGGCGATCTCCGCGGACACGGTGCTCACGAGGTAGGGGACGTCCTCGGTGACCACGAAGACCACGGAGGTCGAGTCCTCCTGGCGCACGCCCACGGCGATCTCCCGGGGCGCGCGGACCCGGCCCACCTCGTGGTGGTGGTCGGCCCGCTCGCGCAGCTGGTCCTCGGTGCGCGCGAGCAGGTCCTCCTGGGGCACGTGGCGGTAGTACTCGTTGATCCACGCCCGGTCCCCGGACCACTCGGGGGCCCGCGGGATCACCTGCAGCGCCTCGGTCCGGTCCTCGTCGGGGATCGTGTACTGGTCAGAGGCCACAGCCGCATCACGCCTTCGTCGCCGTGGACGGCAGGGGGCACGGTCCGTGCGCCGCCCTCGCCGCCCCAGGGGGTGGACGGCACCTCGTGGGACCGTCCCTGGTGGGTCCCAGCTTATTGAACGAAGCCGGGACTGTCAGGGTGCGGTGGACTCCGACGCGTCATCTCGCAGGCGCGCGGCGCCGAGGGCCTCCGTCCGCACGGGGACCACCTCGCAGTTGCCGACCCGGGGATGGGCCTCCCCGTTGAGCTCGGAGACCGTCAGGCGGATGAGCGAGCCGTGCGCCACCACCAGCACGCGGCGCCCGGGGTGGTCGGCGTGGATCCGGCGCAGCGCCGCCAGACCGCGGCGGACGACCGCCTCCGGCGGCTCCCCGGCGGAGAGCACCTGCTCCCGCGCGGCGCCCTCGAGACCCGCCAGGCGCGAGCCCTCGAGCGGGCCGAAGCTGCGCTCCACGAGCTCGTCGTAGGTCGCCGCGAGCTCGAGGCCCAGGGCCTCGCCGATGATCCGGGCAGTCTCCACGGCCCGGCCGAGCGGCGAGGAGACCAGGACGTCCCAGCCGAGGGCCTCGGCGTGCAGGTGGCGGGCGACGACCCGGGCCTGCTCCCGCCCGGCGTCGTTGAGCGGGACGTCCGTGGCGCCCTGGAGCCTCTCCTCGAGGTTCCAGTCGGTCTGGCCGTGGCGGATGAGCACGATGCGTCCGGGGGTGTTCACGTCCCCCACTCTGGGCGACGGCCCGCCGGGGGGCAAGCGGGACGGCGGGAACCCCGGTCCGCGGGGGCCCGGGCACCGCACCCGGCCGCCGCCGGCCCTCCGGGCCAGGACACGGACGGCCCGCGGCCCGAGGTCCTGGACGAACCGGGGCAATGCGGGTTGAGTGGCACGCATGACCACCTTCACGTTCAGCTCCCGCGTGCCCCACCCCGTCGAGGACGTCTTCGCCTGGCACGCCCGCCCGGGGGCGCTCACCCGGCTCACGCCCGCGTGGACGGGCTCCGTGGTGGAGGAGTCCTCGCCCCCGCTGCAGGACGGGACGCGGTCCCGGCTGCGGGTGGCCGTGCCGGGCTCCTACGGGCTGGCCTCGGTGCCCTGGACCGCGGAGCACCACGGCTTCGTCCCCGGCCGGGAGTTCCGGGACCGGATGGTGAAGGGCCCGCTCGCCTCGTGGGAGCACCACCACCGGTTCGACGACGACGGGCACGGCGGGACCGTGGTCACGGACACCGTGGAGTACGCGGCGCTGCCGGGCAGCAGGGCGTTCGGGGACCGGCTGATGAGCCCGGCGCTGGGCCGCCAGTTCGAGGCCCGCGCCCGGCGGCTGGCCGCCGACCTCGACCTCCACAGCCGCTATCCCGGCCGGCCGCTGACCGTCGCCGTCACGGGGGCCTCGGGCACCATCGGCGTGCAGCTGGCCGCGCTGCTGAGCACCGGGGGCCACACGGTCCTGCGCTTCGTGCGCCGCGAGGCGCGCACCCCCCTCGAGATCTCGTGGGACCCGGCGGCCGGGGAGCTGGACCCCGCCGCGCTGCGGGGGGTGGACGTCGTGGTGAACCTCGCCGGGCGCAGCATCGGGGGGCGGCTCACGGACGCCGCGAAGGAGCAGATCCACGACTCGCGGGTGCTCGGCACCCGGCTGCTCGTCCGCGCCTTCGTCGCGCTCGGCGACGAGGCCCCCGCCGCGCTGGTCAACGGCTCCGCGATCGGCTACTACGGGGCGGACACGCACGGGGAGAGCGTCACGGAGAAGTCCCCGCCGGGCGACGACTTCCTCGCCGAGGTCTGCACGGCGTGGGAGCGTGCCGCCCAGGAGGCCGAGGCCATCGGCACCCGCGTGGTCACGGTGCGCACCGGGGTGGTGCAGAGCCCCGCCGGCGGCGCCCTCAAGGCCCAGCTGCCCCTGTTCCTCGCGGGGCTGGGCGGGCGGCTCGGCTCCGGGGACCAGTGGCTGAGCTGGATCTCGCTGGACGACACGGTGGGTCTGTTCGCCCACGCGGTGCTCTCCCCCGGCCTGCACGGGCCCGTCAACGCCGTGGCCCCGATGCCGGTGACGGGCCGCGACTACGCCCGGACCCTCGGCAAGGTCCTCGGCCGGCCGGCCCTGCTGCCCACCCCGGGGTTCGGGCCGAAGCTCGTGCTCGGCTCCGAGGGCGCCGAGCTGATGGCGCTCGCGGACCAGCGGGTCTCGGCGGACCGGGCCATCGACCGCGGCTACCGGTTCCGCCACCCCGACCTCGGCTCGGCGCTGCGGGAGGAGCTGGGCCGCTTCTGACCCGCCCCGGCCCGCCCGCCGCCGACGTGGTGGGTCAGCGGCAGGACGGCCGTCAGAGGCGGCCGGAGACCGGGAACCGCTCCCAGGCGCGGTGGCTCTTCATGAGCGTGACCACCTGCTCGACCACGGCGGCGGCGTCCTTGCCGGAGACCACGCCGGGCGCGCCCTCGGGCAGGCCGGCCGCGGCGAGCACCTGGCCCTTGGCGCCCCAGGTGCCGATGGCCTTGGCCTGGCGGAACACCTCGCCGAGCAGCAGGTGCACGCGCGGGTCCACGCCGCCGGGGGCGACGGCTCCGGCCTTCGCGTCGAGGCCCTGCTGGGCGTCCGGGGCCGGCGGGACGGCGCCGGCCACCAGCACCGAGTCGAACTCGACGGAGCGCGCCGTGAGGTAGGTCCGGTGGGCCACGACCTTCCCGCCGCGCCCGACCGGCCCGCCGTGCGGGGCGATGACCAGCGGCACCATCCCGGCGTCGTCGATCGCGGAGACCACGGCCAGGAGGTCGTTCTCGTCGGGGTCGGGGCCCACCACGATCCCGACCTGCCGGCCGTCGAGGGGCCACTGCCCGCCGACCTGGGACAGGGCGGGGCTGGGCTTGATCCTCCCGTGCTTGACGGTCGGCTTCGGCGCCGGAAGGCCCAGGCCCTGGGCGACCACGGCGCACAGCTTCTCGTCGATGTTGGCCAGGGCCTGCAGCTGGCGCTCCTTGACCGCCTGCTCCCAGCACTTGCCGAGCTCGAAGGTGTACGCCTGCGCGATGTGCTCCTTCTCGACGTCGCTCATCGACAGCCAGAACAGGCGGGTCTGGGTGTAGTGGTCCTCGAAGGTCACGGGGTTCCCGCGCTCCTTGACCGACTCCGCGACCGGGGCCGGGTGGTCGATGAAGGGGCGGGCCGGCTCGTCGGCGGGGAAGGGGTTGTTCCCGTCCAGCGAGTTCGGGTGGTAGGGCGCCACCCCGCTGTGCACGGCCGTCTGGTGCATCCCGTCCCGGAGCATGTCGTTGACCGGGGCGTGCGGGCGGTTGATCGGCAGCTGGGTCCAGTTGGGCCCGCCCAGCCGGCTGAGCTGGGTGTCCAGGTAGGAGAACAGCCGGCCCTGCAGCAGGGGGTCGTTGGTGACGTCGATGCCGCGGACCAGGTTGTTCGGGTTGAAGGCGACCTGCTCGGTCTCGGCGAAGTAGTTGGACGGGTTGCGGTTGAGCGTCATCAGCCCGACCGGCTCCACGGGCGCGAGCTCCTCCGGGACGATCTTCGTGGGGTCGAGCAGGTCGATGCCCTCGAAGACCTGCTCCTCGTTGTCCTCGAAGACCTGCACCCCGAGCTCCCACTCGGGGTGGGCGCCTGCCTCGATGGCGTCCGCGAGGTCCCGGCGGTGCACGTCCGGGTCCATGCCCATCGCGATCTGCGCCTCCTCCCACAGCACCGAGTGCACGCCGAGCTTCGGCTTCCAGTGGAACTTCACGAGCACGCTGCGGCCGGCGTCGTCGACGAGCCGGAACGTGTGGACGCCGAAGCCCTCCATGGTGCGGTAGGACCGGGGGATGCCGCGGTCCGACATGTTCCAGATCGTGTGGTGCTGCGCCTCGGTGTGCAGGGAGACGAAGTCCCAGAAGGTGTCGTGGGCGGACTGCGCCTGCGGGATCTCCCGGTCCGGGTGGGGCTTGCCCGCGTGGATGACGTCCGGGAACTTGATGGCGTCCTGGATGAAGAACACGGGGATGTTGTTGCCCACGAGGTCCCACGTGCCCTCGGAGGTGTAGAACTTCGTGGCGAAGCCGCGGGTGTCCCGGGCGAGGTCGGCGGACCCGCGCGAGCCGAGGACGGTGGAGAAGCGCACGAAGACCGGGGTCTCGACGTCCTTGCCGAACACGGCGGCGGAGGAGATCCTGCTCGCGGTGCCGTAGGAGCGGAACACGCCGTGGGCGCCGGCGCCGCGGGCGTGCACCACGCGCTCCGGGATGCGCTCGTGGTCGAAGTGGCTGATCTTCTCCCGGAAGTGGTGGTCCTGCAGGAGCACGGGACCGCGCCGGCCCGCCTTCAGGGAGTGGTCGGTGTCGGCGCGCCGGGAGCCGTGGGCGGTGGTCAGGTGCTCGCCGCCCTGGGCGTTGAGGGTCGGGTCGATCCCGGTGTCCTGGCCCGTGGGGCTCACCGGCTCCGGCGTGCCCTGGTCCGGCTTGGGCGGCAGCGGCGGGCGGGGCGTGGTGGGCTCCGCGAGCGGGGCGGTCTCGCTGCCGGGGACGCCGGGAGCCATGGGCGCCTGCCCCTCGGTCCTCTGCCTCTTCCTGTTCAGCCTCTTGCGCATGATGGACCTCCCGGTCGTCGAAGTGCGGTCGACACCGGCCGGTCCCGGTCCGGACGGACGGGAACGACCAGCTCACTTACCATTAGTGCACTCCCGTGAGGCAGGGCACAAGTCACCGGACCCGCCTCCGCGCTGGGTGAACAGCCGACCGCGCCCCGGGCGGACTCCCCGGACGGAGCGGAACGGACCCCCTCGGCGCCGTGGCCGAGGGGGTCCGGGACGGAGGGGCTCAGTCCTCCTCGACGTCGACCCGCTCCTGGCGCACGGTCTCCTCGACCACCTCCGTACGCTCCGTGCGGCGCACCACCAGGCGCACCCGCTCGTAGGGCACGCACACCGTCTGCACCACGGGCACCTCCCGGTAGAGGATGACCTCGTCCTCCCCCACCGGCAGCTCCCGGCCGGCGAGGAACGCCTCGCGCTCCTCCTCGGTGACGGGGGTGCGGACCTCCTCGACGTCCTCGGACGCCAGGGTCTGCTCCGCGCGCACCGGCTCCTCCACCACGTACTTGCGCAGCCGGGCCCGCCCGGACTCGACGCGCTCGGTCCCGACCTGCAGCCGCTCCTCGTGCCGGACCACGGAGGGGGTCTCGCCGGAGCGACCACCGACCCCGAGGTCACCGGTCGCGTCCCCGGCGGCGTGGCGGCCGGCACCGCGCTCCGCCCCGGCCCGGGTCGTGGTGTCCCGGTCCGTGGTGTCCCGGGTCGTGGTGTCCGGGCCGGTGGCGTCCCGCTCCACGGTGTCCAGGTCGGCAGTGTCCAGGTCGGCAGTGTCCAGGTCGGCGGTGTCCGGGCCGGTGACGTCCCGGCCGGTGGCGTCCCGGCCGGTCGCCTCCTGGTCGAAGGCCCCTCCGCCGGCGCCGGACGGCTCGTCGCGCCGGCCGTGGTCGCGCCGGTCGTCAGGCCGATCGTCGCCCACGCTCTCGCGGTCGTGGCCGGCCGTGGCGTCCGCCCCGGTCAGCGACTCGCCGGTCCCGCGCACGGGCGAGCCGTCGTCGCGGCCTGAGTCGTCGCCGTGACGGACGGCGTCGTCGTCCCCGGCGTCGATGTTGTAGGCGGGAGCCCCGCCGCGCGGGTCGCGGGTGTCGGTGGCACCCGAGGTCGCGGAGCCGCCGATGTCGCCGTCCTCCCGCCCGTAGGCGTTGTGGTCCCAGAGCTCGGTCGCCGAGCTGGGCGGGTGGCGCTCCACCCCGGTGTCGTCCGCGTCCCGCCCGCCGGCGCGCCCGGCGGTGGGCTCCTCGTGGGCGGACTCCTGGTCGTACGGGCGGTCGTCGGAGGTGGACATCGTGGACTCTCCTCGGGGTTGCAGTCGACAGCCACATTTTATCAGCGTGCTGAGCTGTGGCGCATTCCACTCTACGGGGGACCGGGGACCGGCGCGCCGGAGCGCCCGCCCTTGTCCGCCCGGGCCCACGGTGCGAGGATCGATGCATGAGCACCTGGACCGCCCTCGCGGCCGGCGGCGCCGAGGCCGTGCGGACGGGGGCGTGGGAGAGCGGTGCGACGGTGGCCGGAGCGGTCGTCGTCGTGCTGATGGTGGCCGCCACGGTCTCCCTGCTGCGCAGCCCGGCCCTGGATCCCGTGCTGCGCCTGCTGTGGCTGCTCGTGATCCTCGCGTTCCCCGTCGCCGGCGCGGGACTGTGGTTCGCGCTGGGCCGCCGGGCCCCGCGCCCGCAGGACCCGCACCCCGCGTAGCCCGCCGACACCCCCGCAGGACCCGGCCGAGAAAGGACTCCGCATGAGCTACACCCAGGACGGGCACGGGTTCTTCACCCGGGCCCTGGACGCCGAGGACCGCGGACGGCTCGACGAGGCCGAGACCGCCTACCAGCAGGCCATCGTGCTCTTCGAGGAGGAGGGCGACTCCCTCCAGGAGCAGGCCGCCTGCCACTACAACCTGGGTCATCTCTACCTCGGGATGAACCGCCCCGGCCGGGCCGTCACCGCCTACGAGAACGCCCTCGGGCTGTTCTGCCGCATCCCCGGCAGCGGCAAGCACCTGGCCCGCACACACCTGATCCTGGGCAGCCTGCTGCTCGAGCTGGACCGCGCCCACGACGCGGAGGAGCACCTCCTCGACGCCCTGGGCCAGTACCTCGACGCCCCGCACGAGGCGCAGGACCAGGCGCAGTGCCACGTCAACCTGGGACGGGTGTACGAGCTGGGCGAGCGCCACACCCAGGCCATCACGGCCTACAACCGGGCGCTGGACTTCTACCAGGAGACCGAGGCCACGGCCACGGACCAGGCGGAGTGCTTCACCGCCCTGGGCCGGCTCTACGAGCGCGCGGGCCGGATGAAGGAGTCCGGGGCCGCCTACGCGGCGGCCGCCCGCCTGCGCTGGTCCGCCGAGCAGCAGCGCCTGGAGCAGCAGAGCCCCACCCGGGACGCCGGGGTGCCCGACGGAGAGGACCGTTCATGAGCTCGCGCCTGATCTACGGCTGCATGACCATCGGGGGGTCGTGGGACGACGCCCCGCCGAGCGCAGGGACCGTGGACCGTGCCCGGGCCGCGGTGCACGCGGCGCTGGACGCCGGCATCACCGACTTCGACCACGCCGACATCTACGCCCACGGCAAGTCCGAGGAGGTCTTCGGCGAGCTCCTCGCGGAGGACCCGGAGCTGCGCCGGAGGGTGCGCCTCCAGACCAAGTGCGGGGTGCGCCTGCCGGGCAACACCGCGGCACCCGGCGCGCCGACCCACTACCGGCTGGACCGGGACACGATCCGGCGCGGCCTCGAGGGGTCCCTCCGCCGGCTCCGCGTGGACTCCGTGGAGCGCTTCATGCTGCACCGGCCGGACCCCCTGGCCGATCCCCGGGAGGTCGCGGGGGCCCTGGACGAGCTGCGCAAGGAGGGGCTGATCCGCTCCGTGGGCCTGTCCAACATGTCGACCCGCCAGGTGTCCCGCTACCAGCAGGTGCTCAGCACGCCCGTCACCGCGGTGCAGCTCGAGCTGAGCCTGCGGCACCGGAGCTTCGTGGAGCAGCAGATCCTGGCCAACCACCCCGAGGGCGCGGAGCACTCCTTCCCGGAAGGGCTCCTGGAGTACTGCGCGGCCGACGGCATCGAGGTGCAGGCGTGGGGCGCCCTGGCCCGCGGCCTGTACACCGGTGCGCCGATCCCGCCGGAGGACCAGCACGCCGCGGCCACCGCCGAGACGGTCCACCGGATCGCCTCGGCGCACGGCGTCCCCGGCGAGGCGGTGGTCCTCGCGTGGCTCATGAAGCACCCCGGCGGGATCCGCCCGGTGCTGGGGACCACCGACCCGGAGCGGATCGCCGCGTGCGCCGCGGCGGAGGAGCTCGCGTCCCGGCTCGGCCACGAGGACTGGTACGCGCTGCTCACGGCGGCGCGGGGCCAGTCCGTCCCCTGAGCCCGCCCCGGCCGCTCAGCCCGTGAGCCGCGCGCCCAGCTCGCCGGCCGCCTCCCGGAGGGCGGGCGCCATGTCCACGAGGTCCTCCAGCCGGTGCCGGAACACCGGCGCGGACAGCGCGAGCGAGCCGATGCAGCCCCCGCCCGGCCGCAGGACGGGCACCGCGACGGCGACCATCCCCACGTCGTGCTCCTGGTCCTGGGTGGCCCAGCCCTCCCGCCGGATCCGCTCGACCCGCCGGCGCAGCTCGTCCCGGTCCGTGAGCGTGGCCGGGGTGCGGGCCTCGAGCTCGATGGTGCCGAGCAGGTGCTCGCGCACGTCCTCCGGGGCGAACGCGAGCAGGCACAGCCCGAGGGCCGAGGAGTGCAGCGCGCCGCGGTAGCCGGGGTCGGAGGTGACCCGGAAGTCCGGCCCGTCCTCCTTGGCGAGGGTGTGGAAGCGGTCGCCGTCCAGGACGGCGAAGAGGCAGGACTCCCCCGTGCGCTCGACCATCCGCCGGAGCACGGGCACGACCGTCCCCGTGATCCCGAGGCGCTGGGCCACGCTGTGGGCGGCGTGGAAGATCTTCAGCCCCAGGACGTAGCGCCTGTCCTCCTGCAGCTCGGCGAAGCCGTCCCGGACGAGCGCGTTGAGCAGCCGGTAGGTGGTGCTGAAGGGGTAGCCGCAGATCTTGGTGGCCTCGGCCGCGGTCAGCCCGTCCGGGTGCTCCCCCAGCAGCTCGAGCAGCCGGAGGGCCTTGCCCACCATGTCCTGGCGGGCGGCCCCCGCCGGCGCCGGGGCCGTCACCGGGGGCCCCCGGCGCCGGGGAGGGCGGTCCTGATCGACGCTCGCACAGCAGCGCTCCGTCCGTCCTGCGGTTGACATGTGGACCAGCTCACAGAGATCATGATCACACAGTAGCAGTGACTTCCACAATATGAGAACCAGATCGCGTTGTGGACCGACCCGAAGGACCTCCATGAGCTCAGCAGCGACGACCGCCGGGACCACGGCCCCGCCGCCCTCCGGCCGGACGCCCCGCAAGGCCGCGCTGGCCAGCTGGATCGGCAGCGCCCTCGAGTACTACGACTTCGCGGTCTACGGCACCGCCGCCGCCCTGGTGCTCAACCACCTCTTCTTCCCCGCCGAGACGTCCCCCGGCGTGGCCATCCTCTTCGCCATGGGCACCGTGGGCGTGGCGTACGTCGTCCGCCCGCTGGGGGCCCTCGTCATGGGTCCGCTGGCCGACCGGTTCGGCCGCAAGTTCGTGCTCATGCTGACCCTGTTCATGATCGGCGGGGCGACCTTCGCCGTCGGCTGCCTCCCGACCTACGACCAGGTGGGGATGCTGGCCCCGGTGCTGCTCGTGCTGTGCCGCGTGGTCCAGGGGCTGTCCGCCGCGGGCGAGCAGGCCAGCGCCATCTCCATGTCGCTCGAGCACTCCGACGAGGACCGCCGCGCGTACACCACCAGCTGGACCCTGCAGGGCACCCAGTTCGGGACCCTGCTCGCCACCGCCGTGTTCATCCCGTTCACCCTCCTGCCGGAGGAGGCGCTGTTCAGCTGGGGCTGGCGCGTGCCGTTCTGGCTCTCCGCCGTCGTCGTGGTGGTGGCCTACCTGATCCGCCGCCACCTGGAGGAGCCCCCAGCCTTCCGGGAGGCCCGCGCCGAGACCCCCGCCGAGCAGCCGGAGTCCCCGCTGCGCGTGCTCCTGCGGCACCACCGGGCCGCCGTGGTCCGGATCGCCGCTGCCGCCAT
Organism: Kocuria rosea; assembly: GCF_006094695.1. Taxonomy (NCBI): domain Bacteria; kingdom Bacillati; phylum Actinomycetota; class Actinomycetes; order Micrococcales; family Micrococcaceae; genus Kocuria; species Kocuria rosea. The sequence goes on from NZ_CP035103.1 coordinate 3,275,615, forward strand.
GATCAACACCGTCAACGTGGTGTTCACGGTGTGGTCGCTCTCCTTCGCCACCTCCGTGGTCGGCCTCGAGCGCTCCACCATGCTGTGGGTCTCCGTGCTGGCCAACGCCGTCGCCCTGTTCGTGATCCCGGTCGTGGCCGTGCTCGCCGACCGCATCGGCCGCAAGCCCGTCTTCCTCGCGGGGGTCCTCGGCCCCGCCGTGCTGATGTACCCGTACCTCTCGGCGGTCCACGCCGGGAACTGGCCGCTCATCTTCGTGCTCGGCGCCGTCATGTCCGGGTGCTTCTACTCGATGGCCAACAGCATCTGGCCCTCGTTCTACGCCGAGATGCTGCCGCTGCGGGTCCGGGTCACCGGCCTGGCCCTGGGCACCCAGATCGGCTTCGCCGTCTCGGGCGGCTTCGCGCCCGTCCTCGCCTCCGCCGTGGCCGGTCCCGCCGGCGACAACTGGCTGGGCGTGGCCGTGTTCGTCACGGTCGCGTGCCTGATCTCCGGCGGCGCCGCGCTCACCGCGAAGGAGACGGCGCGGAAGTCCCTCGACGAGATCGACGCGCTGCACACCTCGCGCACCGAGGCCGCCGAGCTGCGCGCCCTCGAGGCCCGGGGCCGGGGCGCCGAGAACGAGGGCGCCGCGGAGGAGGGCGCCGCGGAGCCGGCCGCCGCCGGGGCGGCACGCTGATGCGCACCTCGATCGCCACGGTCTGCCTCTCGGGCACCCTCGAGGAGAAGATGCACGCCGCCGCGGCCGCCGGGTTCGACGGGATCGAGGTCTTCGAGCAGGACCTGGTCGTCTCCCCCTCCTCCCCCGAGCAGATCCGGGAGCTCGCCGGGCAGCTGGGCCTGAGCCTTGACCTCTACCAGCCCTTCCGGGACTTCGAGGCCGTGGGCCCCGAGCTGTTGGCCGCCAACCTGCGGCGCGCCGAAGCGAAGTTCCGGCTGATGAACCGGCTGGGCATCACCACCCTGCTCGTGTGCTCCAACGTGGCCACGGCCGAGATCGACGACGACGAGGTCATGGCGGGGCAGCTGCGCCGGCTCGGCGAGCTCGCCGCGCGCCACGGCGTGCGCCTGGCCTACGAGGCGCTGGCCTGGGGGAGGTTCGTCAACGACTTCGAGCGCGCCCAGCGGATCGTGGACCTCGCCGACCACCCGAGCGTGGGGACCTGCCTCGACAGCTTCCACATCCTCTCCCGCGCCTGGGACCCGGCCCCGATCGAGGACATCGCGGCGGAGAAGATCTTCTTCGTGCAGCTGGCCGACGCCCCGCTGCTGAGCCTGGACGTCCTGTCCTGGTCCCGCCACCACCGGGTGTTCCCCGGGCAGGGCGACTTCGACATGGTCGGCTTCATGTCCCACCTGGTCCGCGCCGGCTACGACGGCCCCGTGTCCCTGGAGATCTTCAACGACGCCTTCCGCCAGGCCGACGTCAACCGCACGGCGGTGGACGGGCTGCGCTCCCTGCGCTGGCTCGAGGACCAGACCCGGCGGGCCCTGGCCGGGGAGCGGACCCGGGACACGCTCGAGCTCCAGCCGCTGCCCGCGGTCGAGGAGCCGGCCGGCCACGACTTCGTGGAGATCCGCACCGGGCGGCTCGGCGAGACCACCCGGCTCCTGCACCAGCTCGGCTTCGCCCTGGGCGGGCACCACCAGTCCAAGGAGAACGTGCAGGTGTGGGTGCAGGGACCGGTGCGGGTCGTCGTCAACGACGCGGTCCCGGACGGCTCCCCCACCGAGGTCGCCGCGCTCGGCTTCGACGTCGCCGACCCGGACGCCGCCGTCGACCGGGCCGCCCGGCTCAAGGCCCTGCCCGTGCCCCGCTCCCAGCGCGACGACGAGCAGGTCCTGCGCGGCGTGTTCGCCCCGGACGGCACGGAGATCTTCTTCTGCGAGCGCACGGCGGACGGGGTCCCGGGGTGGCTGGGCGAGTTCGGCGCGGACGACGAGCTCGACACGGGGGCCCTGGTCACCGGGGTGGACCACGTCAACATGGCCCAGCCGTGGCAGCACTACGACGAGGCCGTGCTGTTCTACACCTCGGTGCTGGCGCTGGAGGCGCAGGCCGCCCAGGACGTCCCCGGCCCCTCGGGGCTGGTGCGCAGCCAGGTGATGCGCTCGGCCAACGGGGCGGTGCGGATGCCGCTCAACGTGGCCCCGACCGCCGCGGAGCAGGGCTCCTTCGTGGGCGCGGCCTACCCCGAGCACGTGGCGCTGTCCTGCACGGACGTCTTCGCCGCGGCCCGGCGGGCCCGCCGGCGCGGGCTGCGGTTCCTGCCCGTGCCGCAGAACTACTACGAGGACCTCGACGCCCGCTTCGACCTCGACGCCGGGTTCGTGGCCTCCCTGCAGGAGCTGCACCTGCTCTACGACCGGGACGCCGAGGGCGAGTTCCTGCACTTCTACACGGAGACCCTGGGCACGGTGTTCTTCGAGGTGGTCGAGCGCCGCAACGGGTACTCCGGCTTCGGCGCGCCCAACGCCCCGGTCCGGCTCGCGGCGCAGTACCGGCGCTCGCAGGCGGCCCACCGGGCGCGCACGGAGGCCTGAGCACCCCGCCGCGGGGCGCGCGGGTCAGCGGAAGACGCGCGGGCCCGCGTGCGGGGCGAGGAGCTCCTGCTGCTCCGCCGAGATGCGCAGCACCGTCCCCGTGGCGGGCACGAAGAACGCGAGCTGGGTCTCGGCCCGCACGCACGCCCGGCGCGAGACCACGTCGGTGATCTCGAAGCCCAGCGTCAGCGCCCCGCCGCGGGCGGAGACGACCCACACCCGGACCTCCACCGGCGTGTTGCGGTACTCGAGGGGGCGGAGGTACCTGATCCGGTTCTCGGTGATCAGCGCCTGGGTGCCCTCCGGCAGCGCGGAGAAGAACGGGATCAGCGGGGGCTCCACCTGGTCGCCGGTGCCCACGGGCACGCCCAGGGCCGCGATCCGCGACTCCTCGAGCAGCCGCACGACCTCCACGTTGTTCACGTGCCCGTACGGGTCCATGTCGCCCCAGCGCATGGGCACCCGGCACAGCACCCCGGTCTCGTCCTCCACCGTCATGCGGTCCGTCCTCCTCGGTCCTCGACCTGCCGTGCGCACGGCACGTCCGCGCGGCACGCCCGCGCGCACCGCACCGGCGTGCTACATCGTAGGCCCGCACCGGCCCGCCCGGGCGGCCTCGGCCCGTCACACGGCGGCCGCGCCCAGCGGCGGGTGCGACAATGTCGGCTGATCCGGACTCCGTCCCCACGACCGGCGAGGAGCGGCCCCGATGCCCCGCAGTGCCCGCACCACCCGCCGCCCCGTCCTCCGCTCTGCCCGGGCGACCTGGGTGCTCGTCCCGGTGCTCGCGCTGCTCCTGGTCTGGCTGGTCGCCGGCTGGACGGCGTTCCAGCACCCCCGGACCGACGTCCCGGCGCGCTCGGACGCCCTGCTCGTGCTGGGCCCGCCGGACCGGACCCGCATGGCCGAGGCGCTGCGGCTCATGGACGCCGGAGTGGCGCCCGTGCTGGTCGTGGCGAACCCCGGCACCGGCGACCTCGGCGACGCCTCGGGCCGGGTGTACTACACGCGGGCCGCGCAGACCTGCGCGGGGGGCGGCGAGCAGGACTACGAGGTGATCTGCTTCCGCCCCGACCCCTCGACCACCCAGGGCGAGGCCATGGAGCTGCGCGCACTCAGCGAGCAGCGAGGGTGGGAGCACGTCAGCGCCCTCACCTACCGTCAGCACGTCGCCCGCTCCCGCCTGCTGCTGGAACGCTGCTACGCCGGGGAGCTGGACGTGCTCTCCTTCGACTACCCGGCCGTGCCGCGGGGTCACCTGCGGGAGTTCGTCTACCAGTCCGGCGGCTTCGTGAAGGCCTGGCTCACCCCCGGCTGCGACCAGCAGCTGCCGTGGCGGCCCAAGTCCCTGGACTGAGCGGTCGGCCGGGACCGGTGGCCGTGCTCTGCGGCTCCCGCCTTCCCCCGCCGCAGCCCGAGGGGAAGACTGGGCCCATGACCGACCTGCAGTGCCCCGCCACGGCCGTCCTGCTCGACGACGCCGTCCCTCCCCCGCCGTGGACCGCGCGCCTGCGCGTGGCCGAGCGGTTCACGGCCCGCGGCGCCGAGGAGCTGGTCTCGCTCGTCGAGGACTCCGCCGACCTGTTCCGCGGCGAGACCTTCGTGGTCGCCGCCCCCGCGGGTGACATCGAGGCGGCGCTGCGGCGGCGGAGCGTGCGCGGCCGGGCACCCGTCGTCGTCGAGGTGGACTCCGCGGGGTGGCGGTCCGTGGCAGCCCCCTGACGCCCCGCTCCCCGACGGGGGCCGGTCAGGCAGAGCGCTCGAGCTCGTCGGCCACCCAGCCGTGCACGATGCCCGCGAAGGTGTGCGGGTCGGTGAGCACGCCCATGTGCGCGGTGTCCGTGACGATCCGCGTGACGTGGCCCTCCTCCGGGTCGAGCGCGTCGATCGCGGGGTCGTCGTCCCCCTGGATGAGCAGCACCGGCAGCTCGGTGTGCTCGAGCAGCAGGGGTGTGCGGTCCGGCCGGTCCCGCATGGCCTCCAGGGCCCGGACCACGGCGTCCTCCGGCCAGTCCCGGGCCTGCCGGAGCGCGGCCTCGACGTCCTCCTCGCGGGCGTCCTCCCGGAACGTCCGGGGCATCTGCCGGTCCGCGTAGGCGGCGACGCCGTGCTCCCGCACGGCGTCGAGCACCTCGCACACCCGGTCCGCGTACGCCTCCAGGTCGGCGGCTCCCTCCGGGAGGTCGCCGCCGCCGACGCCCGGCAGGTCCACCGTGAGCACGTCGTGGAAGGCCTCGAGCAGCGGCCGCGCCCGGTCCCACAGCCGCTGGGTGCACAGCAGCCCCGGGAGCAGCAGCAGGGTGGGCGCCCCCGAACCGGAGCGATCGGATCGGAGCACGGCGCTGTCCTTCCGTCGGCGGAGTCCTGGCCGTCAGCCTACGGACCCGGGGGATCCGGTGTCACCGGGCGCCCGTCGGGCGGCCCCCGGCGCTGTGCTGTCCGGCCGGGACCCTAGTGTTTCCGCTGGTGAGGTCGCCCTGACCCCACCGCACCGAAAATCCGAGGAGGACATCACTCTCATGATGGGACCGAGCCATGCGGCCTGCGGGGCGGCCGCATGGGTGGCGCTGACCGCCGACTACCAGCTGCACCTCCAGGACCTCACCGTCCCGATCGGCTGGGGCGTCCTGGACGTCGGCGACACCGGTGTGCTCACCGGGGCGCTCGTCACCGCCGGGGCGGCGCTGCTGCCGGACCTCGACCACCCGGACGGGACCGTGGCCCGGTCCCTGCGCCCGCTCTCCACCTGGCTGGCCCGCGGGATCTGCCGGCTCTCCGGCGGGCACCGGCGCGGCACCCACTCCGTGCTGGGCGTGGCGGTGTTCACCGGCCTGGCCGCCGCGGCGCAGAAGATCGGGATCCCGGTCGAGGGCCTCGGCTGGGTGTGGCCGCTCGCCGCGGTGATGTCCGTGCTCCTCATCGCCTTCGCGGTGCAGGTGCTCGCCTTCGTGCCGGACCGGGTCGCGAAGCTCAACTGGGTCGTGGGGATCGGGCTGGGCGTCCTGGTGGGGCTGCACCCGCCCGCCCACGAGTGGTGGTTCGCCGCGGCCGTGGCCACGGGGGTGGTCGCCCACCTGGCCGGGGACCTGGTGACCACGCGCGGGATCCACCTGCTCTACCCGCTGCGGATGCCGCTGCCCCTGCCCCGGTCGGTGTACAAGAACCGGTCCTTCCTCACGGTGCCGCTGATCGGCAACGCCGGCTCGGCCGCGGAGATCGCGCTGCTCGCCCCGATCACCCTCTTCGCCCTGACGGGCCTGTGGGGGGCCTTCGCCCTGACCACCGGGCTCGTGGTCGCCTGAGCCTCAGACCACCCGCCCGTCGGCGGCGTGCTCGCGCTCCTGCTGCCCGCGCTCCTTCTTGATCAGCTCGAGCGTGCGGATGAGCCGCGGCATCGTGATGATGACGAGCCCGCCCACCATGTTCAGCGGGATGACCCACAGCATCCACACCAGCCACTCCGTGTAGGAGATGTCGGCGCCCGCGTGCATCGCCCCGAAGATGACCGCCGAGTTCAGTGCGCCGTGCAGCATGCCCAGCCCGACGACCAGCAGGCCGTCGATGAGCGCGATGGCGGTGTGCACCACCTCGTTGCTGGATCCCTGGCTCATCCGCGTCCCGAGCGTGATGGTGCTGCCGGCCAGCAGCGCCAGAGCGGCCGACTCCACGGTGAGGCCCCCCTCGAGGTACTTGGTCGCCGACTCCTCAAGGACGTCGTGGAACTGCGGGAACCCCGCCACGATCAACCAGGTGAACAGCCATCCGCCCAGGAGGTTGGTCAGCAGGGTCACCGTCCAGAAGCGCGCCAGCTGCCACCAGGTGCTGTGCCGGGAGACGACGGCGTAGATGGGCACCAGGAAGTTCTCCGTGAACAGCTCCGAGTGGGCGAGCTGGAGCGCGAGCAGCCCGAAGCCGAACGCCGCGCCGGCCAGCAGGTCCGATCCGGTGGCCTCCTTGACCGCCAGGTAGGCGAGGATGCCCACCCCCACGTCGATGCCCCCGAAGAGTCCGGTGATGGTCATCGCCCGCCACGTGCGGGTCAGGCGTTCGGCGCCCTCGGTGACCGTGTTCTCGAACTCCTCGACCAGCTCGTCCTCGAGCGGCTCGTCCGTCCTGCCCAGCTCCTTGCGCTTCTCCTCGAGATTCTCCCTGTCGGGTTCCATCCGTGCCCCCTGTGTGCCCTCGTCGACCCCTGACCGGGATGCGGCAAGCCTACTGACAGCAGGCCGGAGACCACGATTGGCCAACGGGGGCGACTGTGGGTAGGATTGTCGTCGTTGCCCACAGCGGTCCGCCGCTGTGATCCATCAGCGCGAGTGGCGGAATAGGCAGACGCGCACGGTTCAGGTCCGTGTGCCCGAAAGGGCGTGGGGGTTCAACTCCCCCCTCGCGCACCACACAGGCGAAGCGGGACATCCGACGGATGTCCCGCTTCGCCTTTTTGATGCCCCCGGACCGGCCGGAGCAGCCGGGCCCCGGCGGCCGGGCTCAGCCGACCGGGATCACCCCGGCGTAGTCGGTCTGGTAGCCGGTGACCGGGGCGTGCGGGATCTCGTCCCAGCGCTCCGGGTCCTCCTGCTGGACCTCCCCGGTGGCCAGGCCGAGCAGCAGCTCCTTCACGGCGAGCACGTTCTGCCGCACGCTCTTGCCGCGGGCCTTCTGGCCGAGGCTGCCGTCCGAGGAGTTGCCCGAGGTCTCGAAGAACACCACCGGGTGGGAGTGCCCCTCGGGGTTGAGCCCGCCGTGGTCCAGGCCGAGCATCATCGCCGAGACGACACCGCCCTTGATGTCGATCTCGTAGCTGCCGCCCACCTGGTAGCGGTCGATGTTGATGGAGCCGTACTTCGAGAGCTCGTCGTAGACGTGCACGTTCATCTGCCGGGTGAGCCGGTCGTAGGCGCCGCCCTCGAGCCCCGGCAGGGTCGGTCCGCCGGGAGCGAGGGAGATGCCCAGGGACAGGGTGACGTCGTCGCCGGTCCCGTACTGCGTCTTGAGGCCCTGGTGGTGGATGTCCACGCCCCAGGCCGGGTCGACCGTCGTCCAGTACTCGTAGAAGGCGCGGGACTCGTCGGCCGCGAAGCCCTCGGCCGTCCAGTCGCGGTTGAGGTCGATGCGCTGCGGCGTCCCGCCCTCCGGCGCGCCGGAGACCTGGTCCCACAGGACGGTGTGCCGGATGTTGGCCTCGGCGCCGTCCGGGTTGTACATGGGGATGATGTGGAAGGTGAACCTCGAGCGCAGCAGCTCGTACTCGGACGAGCCGTTGGTGCCGAGCTCCTTGAGCAGGCTCAGCAGGGCGTCGGTGCCGTAGGGCTCGTTGCCGTGGATCCGGCCCTGGAGCCACACGTGCTCCGTCCCCGAGCCGACGGTCGCGACCCACAGGTCCCGGCCCTGCTCGGAGGTGCTCACCTCCATGCCGGCCTCGGCCAGGGTGAAGGCGTCGACACCGTGGCGGCTGGTCCGCTCCAGCTTCTGCAGCTCCCGCTCCACGTCGTCGGGGGTCAGGATGCTCGAGATGCTGGTCCTCCCCTCCGTGGCGGGGAAGTTCGCGTCCGCGGCGGCAGGTGCGGCCGCACCGAGGGGAAGGGCGACGGCGAGCGCGAGCGCCGCCGCGGTCCGGCGCCGGCGGCGCGGGCGGCCCGAGGAGCGTGCGGTCGCGGGGTCTCGGTGCTGAGGGATCATGTGCTGGTCCTCCTGGGGGATGGGGCTGCCGGTGCGGCCCGGGGCCGCGCCTGAGGGGGTGCTCGCGATGCTATTCGCGATGGCACACGTCCGTCACCGGCCGGCCCGCAACAGTGGAAGTACTGCTCGGTAGACCCGCGTCCGCCGGCGGAACGTCCACGGGCTCCGCGCGGGACGGCCCCCCGCGGAGCCCGGTGATCCGGACCACATCGGCCGCGGGGTGACGCCCGGCGTCGCGATCCCCTGCGCCGTAGCCATAGACTGGGCGACTGTGAAAGCACTGCTCCTGGAGAACGTCCACCCCGAGGCCGAACGCATCCTGTCCGAGAAGGGCATCGAGGTCGAGACCCGCAAGGGCGCCCTCGACACCGGAGAGCTCGTCGACGCCCTCGAGGGCGTCGAGCTGCTCGGCATCCGGTCGAAGACCCACGTGACCCGGGAGGTGTTCGAGGCCCACCCGCAGCTGCTGTCCGTGGGCGCCTTCTGCATCGGCACGAACCAGATCGACCTGGCGGCCGCCACCGAGCACGCCGTGACGTGCTTCAACGCCCCCTACTCCAACACCCGGTCCGTGGTGGAGCTCGCGATCGCCGAGATCATCTCGATGGCCCGGCACCTCACGGACAAGAACAAGGGCATGCACGAGGGCGTGTGGGACAAGTCCGCCGAGGGCGCCCACGAGGTCCGCGGCCGCACCCTCGGCATCGTGGGCTACGGCAACATCGGCTCCCAGCTGTCCGTGCTCGCCGAGACCCTCGGCATGCGGGTCTACTACTACGACGTGGTGGACCGCCTGCCCCTGGGCAACGCCCAGCGCTGCGACACGCTGGAGGAGCTGCTGGAACGGGTCGAGACCGTCTCGCTGCACGTGGACGGGCGCACCAGCAACAACAACCTCTTCGGCCGGGAGCAGTTCGAGCGGATGCGCCCCCGGTCCCTGTTCCTGAACCTGTGCCGCGGCATGGTGGTCGACTACAACGCGCTGCGCGACGCCCTGGTCAGCGGGCACATCGCCGGCGCCTCGGTGGACGTCTTCCCCAACGAGCCCAAGGTGGCCGGGGACCCGTTCACCTCGGTGCTGCAGGGCCTGCCCAACGTGATCCTCACCCCGCACATCGGCGGCTCCACGCAGGAGGCGCAGGTGGACATCGGGCGGTTCGTGGCCGGGAAGCTCTCGTCCTTCGCGACCTCGGGCTCCACGACCCTGTCGGTGAACATGCCGCAGGTCCAGCTGGACACCGCCGTCAACGGCACCCGCATCCTGCACCTGCACCGCAACGTCCCGGGCGTGCTGGCGACCGTCAACAGCGTGCTCGGCGACCACGGCATCAACATCGACCGTCAGCAGCTGTCCACCCGCGGGGACACCGGCTACCTCGTCACGGACGCCGGCAACGGCGTGACCCGGGAGGTCATCGAGCAGATCCTGGGGCTGCCCGAGACCATCCGCCTCAGCACCATCAACTGACGCACCGCCCGCCTCCGGCTCCTGACGGAGGCAGGTGGCACAATGACCGCATGAGCGGCGTCCTGGAGCAGCCTGCCGTCCACGGCAGGAGCACCTACGGAGCGGTGGTGCTCGCCCTCGCACCGGCGGGGGCCGCACCGGGCCCCGACGACACCGCCCGCGCCGGCGACGACGCCGCCCCGGTCCCGATACGCCCCGCCGGCGGAGTCCTGCACCCGCGCCACGAGGCGGGGGCCGCCGAGCTCTTCGCCCGCCTGCGCGCCGAGGGCGTGCTCACGGCCCTGGTCACCACCCACCCGGAGCTGGGCGCGGGACCGCCGGCGGACATCGTGGTCGCGGCCGATCCGCCGCGGGACGGCACCGCGGGGCGGGACGGGCCGGACCCGCACCCGCCGGCCGCCTCCCTGCTGCTCGCCTCCCGCCGGCTGGCGGTGGAGCCCGAGCACATCGTGGTGGTCAGCGACAGCGACCGCCTGGTGCGGACCGCCGTGACCCACGGCTTCGGGCTCGTCGTGGGGCTCGACGGCGCGGGCCGGCGGGGCCGGCTGCTCGCCGCCGGCGCCCACCTCGTGGTGGACGACCTCACGGACCTCGACATCCCGGTCGCCACCGCCCCGGGGGACTCCGACTGGGCCGGCGGCTGCGGCGGGGGCAGCCCGTGGAACCTGACCTACGCCGACCTCGACCCGCCGCGCGAGGGGATGCGGGAGTCGCTGTGCACCCTCGGCAACGGGTACATGGCCGTGCGCGGCGCCGCGAGCGAGTCCCGGGCCGACGGCACGCACTACCCCGGCACCTACCTCGCGGGCGTCTACAACCGGCTGCGCTCAGAGGCCGCCGGTCTCGTCCTGGAGCACGAGGACCTCGTGAACGCCCCCAACTGGCTGCTGGTGCAGTACCGCGTCCAGGACGGCTACTGGTTCGAGCCCACCCCGGACAACGTGCTGGAGCACCACCAGGACCTCGACCTGCGCACCGGGGTGCTGACCCGCGCCCTGCGCTTCCGGGACGAGGCCGGGCGCACCACCCGCGTGACCACCCGCCGGTTCGTCTCCCAGGACCAGCGCCACCTGGCGGGGCAGGAGACGGTCTTCGAGGCCGAGGACTGGAGCGGGACCCTGACCGTGCGCAGCCTCGTGGACGCCGACGTCCGCAACCGCAACGTCGCGGAGCACGCCGCCCTGGCCGGCCGGCACCTGGCCGACGCCCGGCTCGAGGACCTGGGCCACGGGACCGCACGGGTCGAGGTGGCCACGTCCTGGTCCGGCGTCCGGATCGCCGTGGCCGCCCGCACCCGGGTGCTCCGCAGCGGCACGGAGGACCGGCTGCTCTCCCGGGTCCCGTCCCGGCCCGCGCCCGGCGTGGTGGGCCACGAGCTGCGGCTGCGGATGGACCCGGGGCGGGCCGTGCGGGTCGAGAAGGTCGTCGCCCTCGTGACCTCGCAGGACCGGGCGATCGCCACGCCCGCGCACGCCGCGTCCACGCTGCTGGAGCGGGCGGGCGGCTTCGACGAGCTGCTCTCCGCCCACGTGGTCGCGTGGCAGGCCCTGTGGTCCGCCTTCGCCGTGGCCACCGACGCCGGCGGCCAGCAGGGCCTGGCCGTGAACCTCAACACCTTCCACGTCCTGCAGTCGGTGGCGGCCGCGCACCCGGACCTGGACGCCGGCGTCCCGCCCCGCGGGCTGCACGGCGAGGGCTACCGCGGCCACGTGTTCTGGGACGAGATGTTCGTCTACCCCATGCTCACCCTCCGCCGGCCCGAGTGGACCCGGGCGCTGCTGGCCTACCGGTACCGGCGCCTGCCCGAGGCGCGGGCGGCGGCCCGCGCGGCCGGCCACGAGGGGGCCATGTTCCCGTGGCAGAGCGGCAGCGACGGCCGCGAGGAGACCCCGCGGGCGCTGTTCAACCCCCGCACCGGCCGGTGGATCCCGGACCACTCGCGGCTGCAGCGCCACGTGGGGCTGGCGGTCGCGCACAGCGTGTGGCAGTACTACCAGGCCACGGGCGACACCCGCTTCCTGATCGAGCAGGGCGCCGAGCTCGTGGTGGAGATCGCCCGGTTCTTCTCGAGCCTCGCGGTGCACGACCCCGAGGACGACCGGTACGTGATCACGGGGGTGATGGGCCCGGACGAGTTCCACGACGGCGCCCCGGGCGCGCCGGGCTCGGGGCTGCGCAACAACGCCTACACCAACGTCATGACGGCGTGGCTGCTCGCGCGGGCGGTCGAGATGGTCGAGCGTCTCGGCCAGGACTACGGCGGGCCCCTGTGGCGGCGCCTGGGCCTGCGGGAGGACGAGGTGGCCCGCTGGGAGCGGGTCCGCACCCGGCTGCGGGTGCCGTTCCTGGCCGGCGGCGTCCTCGCCCAGTTCGAGGGCTACGAGGAGCTGCCGGAGCTCGCCTGGGAGGACTACCGGGCCCGCTACGGCTACATCGGGCGCCTCGACCTCATCCTCGACGCCGAGGGGCGCTCCACGAACGACTACCGGCTGGCCAAGCAGGCCGACGTCCTGATGCTGCTGTACCTGTTCTCCGCGGAGGAGCTGCGGGAGCTGCTGGGGCAGATGGGCTACGACTTCCCGGCGGAGGCGGTCCGGGCCACCGTCGCCTTCTACTGCGACCGCTCCTCGCACGGGTCCACGCTCTCCAACGTGGTGCACTCCTGGGTCGAGGCCCGCCGGGACCGCCCCAGCTCCTGGTCCTTCCTCACCCGGGCGCTCAACAGCGACCTCGTGGATGCCCAGGGGGACACGGTCCGCGAAGGGGTGCACCTGGGGGCCATGGCCGGCTCCGTGGACATCCTCACCCGCTGCTACACGGGCCTGGAGGTCCGGGACGACATGCTGTGGCTGCACCCGGCGATCCCCCCGCAGCTGCCCAAGGTGTCCTTCTCGATCAGCTACCGGGACCAGCCCATCCAGGTCGAGGTCACCCGCGCCGGGCTGCGGCTCTACCTCGCCCCCGGCCCCGCCGAGCCCGTGCGCGTGAACGTCGACGGCGAGGTCCACGAGCTCGCCGCCGGGCAGATCCGGCACTTCCCCGTGGCGGTGACCGATGCCTGAGCCGTGCACCGCCGGCCACGGGGCCGCGGTCCCCGTGGAGGACCCCACGAGTTCACCGGATGATCACCGGGGGTTCCCCCTCGGTGGCACCGTGGTCGGGCCGCCCGGTCCACCATGGGACGACGACGCCCCCGCACTCCCCCACCCTGGAGCAGTGATGTCCTCAGACACCGTCCTTCTCGACCGTTCCACGACCCCCGGCGTCGCCGATCCCGCGGTGCCGCTCATCGGTCCCGCCACGGGCCGCGCCCTGCACGTGATGAGCTACAACATCCGCTTCCACCACAGCGGCACGCACGCTGGGAACCCGGACCACTGGCCCGACCGCGCGCCCCGGCTGGCGCGGCTGCTGCAGCTCGAGCAGCCCACGCTGCTCGGGGTGCAGGAGGCCCTCCACCACCAGCTGCCGGCGGTGGAGCGGGCGCTGCCCGCCGGCTACCGGATGGTCGGATACGGGCGCGCCGGGGGCAGCAAGGGCGAGTACTCCGCGATCTTCTACGACGCCCGGCGCCTGGAGCTGGTGGAGTGGGACCAGTTCTGGCTCTCCGGCACCCCGGAGCTCATCGGCTCCACCACCTGGGGCAACGACATCCCGCGCATCGTCACCTGGGGCCGCTTCCTGGACCGCGGCACCGGCACCGACCTCGTGCTCGTCAACACCCACTTCGACCACGACTCCGAGACCGCCCGGGACCGCAGCGCGGAGGCCCTGGTCGAGCTCGTGCACAGCTTCCACCCGCACACCCCCACCCTGGTCACCGGGGACTTCAACGCGGAGGCGGGGGACTCCGGGGCGTACGAGACGCTCGTGGGCTCCGGGGTGCTCGCCGACACCTGGACGGCCGCCGAGGAACGGCTCACCCCCGCGTGGGGCACCTTCCCGGACTACGGCGAGGCCGTGGAGGGCGAGGAGCGGATCGACTGGGTGCTGGCCGGCCCCGGCGTCCGGGTTCGCCGCGCCGCGATCAACACCGCCCGCTTCGCGGGGGGCCACCCCAGCGACCACGCCCCGGTGCAGGTGCTCGTCACCCTCGACCGGGACTGAGCGCTACTCCCCTGCGGGACCGAGGGCGAGCGGGCGCCACGGGCGGGCGCCGTCGGCCTCCGCCCCCATCGACCCCACGGTCCGCGCGGTGCGCGCCAGGGACGCCGCGTCCTCCTCGCGGGAGCGGCAGACGTCCTCGGCCGGCAGCGCGCACCACCGGATCGGGTCCAGGGTGAGGATGTGCGGGGTCCACACCGGGTCCCCGGCCACCCACTCCCCGTCCTCGCGCGCGAAGGACATGCTGACCGTCAGGCCCTCGTTGTTGACCGGCACCCGGGTGGCGTGCTCCGAGACGCTGTTGCCCAGGCCGTGCACGATCCAGGTGTCCCCGCGCTTCTCGATCGGCAGCACCGAGTGCGTGTGGTGGCCGTAGACGAAGTCGAACTCCCCGCTGTCGGCGAGCGCGTGCGTGACCTCGAACTGCTGCCGGTCGGGCGCCGAGGAGTACTCCTCGCCGGCGTGCACCGCGGCCAGCACGATCTCCGCCCCCGCCGCCCGGGCCGCGCGCGCCTTGCGGACCATCTCGGGGACGTCCAGCAGGTCCACGCGCCACGCGGCGTCCGGGACGTTGCCGTTGAGCCCGTAGGTCCCGGTCACCAGGCCCACCCGCACGCCGTCCGCGTCCAGGACCAGCGGCTCCCGCGCGTCCTCGGCGGCGCGGTACGTGCCGGTGGTCGCGATCCCGGCGTCGGCCAGGACGTCGAGGGTCCGTTCGAGGCCCTCCGGGCCGGCGTCCACCGCATGGTTCGAGGCCGTGGTGCACGCGTCGTAGCCGAGGTCCGCCAGCGCCGGGACGATCTGCGGCGGAACCTCGAACGAGGGGTACCCGGAGAAGGGGCCCTCGGCCGCGGCGAGCGGGGTCTCCATGTTGCAGACGGCGAGGCCGGCGTCCTCCGTGAACGGGCGCAGGCCCTCCACGAGCGGGCCGAAGTCCAGCTCCCCGTCCCCGTCCGCCTCGGCCTGCGCCCACAGCCCCGGGTGGAGCAGGACGTCGCCGGTGACCACGACCTCCAGCCGGTCCGGGGCCGCCTCCGGCGCCGCGGGGGCCGACGACGCCGCCCCGGTCCCGTCCGGAGCGCTCGCCGGCGGCCCGGCCGGCTCCGGGGAGCAGCCGGCGAGGACCGTCGCCCCCGCCAGGAGGACCGCGGTCAGGCCCGCCGCGGGGCCGTAGCGCACCGGCGGGAGGACACGACGAGAACTCATGGACCGAGGGTAGGCCACCCCGGCGGGGGCCGCCCACCCGAGGGAGGTCAGGACAGGACCGTCGACCAGAGCCCCTCGTCCTCGGGACGGTGCGGGACCTCGGTGCTGGGCACCACCTCGGCCGGCGCCGGGTGGGCCCTGCCCTTCAGCGCGAGCATCTCCTCCAGGTCCTCCAGCGGGGTGGGCGAGTTGTCGGCCCGCAGGTCGACGTCGAGCAGCACGGGGTACTGGAAGCCCGCGAGCGTGTCGGCCACGAGCACCGCGGCGCTCTGCTGCCCCCGGCTGTCCCCACCCGCGTCCCGGCCCGCGCGCAGGCAGGCCAGGAGCGCGCCGGCCATCTCGGTGCTGGTCGGCCCGGACCCCGTGAGCGCCTCGTCCATCGCGGCGCGCATCGACTCGACGACCTCCGGGCCGGTCAGGTAGTTGCCGATCACCACGAAGTCGGCCCCGGCCACGCCCCCCGCCCAGGGCGTGCACAGGCTGCCGGTGAGGTGGGCGCCGGGCCCCGCCACGGGCAGGACGGCCACCTGGCGCAGCGCCAGGTCCGGGTCGGCGTCGGTCAGGGCCGCGATCGCCTCCTCGGCCGTGCCCCCGTGGTGCAGGGTGCGGAGCATCTCGAAGCGCAGCCGCCGGTTGGTCCACGCCTGGGAGGCGACCACCCCGGCGGTGGGCACGAGGGCCGGCACGGCGTTGCCCACGGCGAGCGAGCAGCTCGCCGTGGCGGCGCCGAGCAGGCGGGAGTCCGCGCTCCGGGCGATCACGGTGTAGGTCACGAGCACCTCCTGGCCGGCACGTCCGTGCCGGCCGGTTCGTTGTCGATGGATGCCCCGCGCGGACCGGGGCGGGACGTCCTCCACCCCGGCACGCCGGGCCCGCGGTGCTGGTGGCGGGCCGTCCCGGGTGCACAGGGTGGGACGACACCCACGACCGGGTGCGCACCGGCAGGGCGGCCGCACGGAGCACCTGCCGGGTGCTCCCGGGCGGACGGCTCATTCCTACCACCGGGAGGCGGCGGATGGCACGCGGAGCACGGATCGCCGCCCTGGGGAGCGCCGCGTGCCGGGCACGGCGGTCCCGGCCTCAGGAGGCGGGGCCGCCGTCGTGCTCGAGCTCGGCCCGCACCGGGAAGTGGTCCGAGGCCCACACCCCGCGCGGACGCTCGGCCAGGACCCGGGCGTCGAGCACGCGGACCGGGCCGCCGTACAGGATCCAGTCCAGGCGCGGCGTCCTGGCCCCGGGCTCCCGGTAGCGGGGGAAGGTCCCCGCGGCGTCCGGGGGCAGGGTGTCCCGCAGCCCGCCGGCGAGCGCGGCGTCCCAGGTGCGGGAGCGGCCGGCAGCCGCGTTCATGTCCCCGAGGAGCACCAGGGGGCCGTCCCACCCGAGGAGGAGGCCCTGGAGCGCGGCCAGCTGGCGCAGCCGCGCCCGCTCCGGCCACGGGTCGAGGTGGGTGGCGCCCACCCGCCAGGCCACTCCCGTGCGCCGGTCCGTGAGGTCGGCCAGCACCAGGGTGCGGGGGAAGAGGTCCCCCGGCACCTTCGACCCCGGGACCTCCGGCAGCGCGGACAGCCACCGCTGCTGCCAGCGCTCGATCCGGAAGCGGGTGGTGTCCACGGCCAGCAGGCACCGCTCGCCGCCGCCGTCGGCGTCCCGGCCCCCGCCCAGGAGGACGTGGTCCGGCCCCAGGGCCTGCTGCAGGGGGTGCAGCTGCTGCGGGAGGACCTCCTGGAGGGCGACCAGCTCCGGCCGGTGGGCCCGGAGCACGGCCTGCACGGCGGGGGCCCGGGTGAACCACGCGTCCGGCGCCGTCCGGCCGTACTTCGGCAGGGGGCGCCGGACGTTGAAGGTCATGGCCGTGAACGCGCCCCGGCCCCGCGGACCACGGGGGTCGGCGGGGCCGGGGCGGGCGTGGGCTGCCACGGTCGCGGGGCGGACTACTGGGCGGCGGACTCCGCCGCGCCCTGCTCCGTGCGGGTGCCGCCGTGCTGGAGGTCGCCGCCGCTGTTCTCGAGGTGGGCGCGCATGAACCACTGGAAGAGCTCGAGCTCCTTGACCTGGCCGATGAGCATGTCCTCCGTGACGGGGTCGAGCTCGCCGACCTTCTGGATCGCATCGCGGTGGTCCTCGATCACGCCGTTGTAGACGATGTCGAGGGCGGCGAGGTGCTCCACGCCGGTGGCGCGGTGGACCGAGTAGTCGTCCCAGGTGCGGGCCTGGACGAGATCGCCCGGCAGCCCGGAGGGGCCCACGCCCAGGGTGGCCATGCGCTCGGCGAGCTCGTCGACGAAGCCGCGCACGAGCTCGATCTGCGGGTCCAGCATCTCGTGGACCGAGATGAAGTTGGGGCCCACCACGTTCCAGTGGGCGTGCTTGAGCGTGAGCTGGAGGTCGTTGAGGGCGTGCAGGCGCTGCTGGAGCGTCTGGGCGACCTCGTGACCGTTCTCGGTGGACAGGCCGGGCACGGTGTAGGGGGCGGTGCGCTGGTTCGGGGTGGCCATGAGTTCGTCTCCGTGTTTCCGGCCGCCGCGGGGCGGCGGCCTGGCTCGACAACTGCGGGCGGCCCGCGGGACGGGCCTCTGCCCCCACTATGGCACGCCTCCCACCCACTGTCAGCACCCTGTCCATTCGCTTCGCTGTCCGCGATATCCAGGGGATGCGCGCCCGCCGCAGGACGCCTGATCGGGGCCTTGCCAGGACGCGGAGCCACTGATTGGCTGGGGCCCATGGACACGACTCCCGCCTCCGGCGACCAGCTCCCCGACGACCCGCACCTGGCCGACGACGTCGGCGTCCCCGACACCCCGGCGCGCGACCTCGAGACGGCCCCGGACCCCCTGGGCCAGACCAACGCCGGCCAGCGCGTGCCGAGCGCGGGGGACGCCGCGGACCCCGCCGACCCGGACTTCGGCGCGGGCGCAGGCGGCCCCGGCCCCACGGCCGGGGACTGACCCGGCGCGCCGCCGCTGCCCTGGGTCCCATGAGCACCCGCAGCACCAGCACCGCCGGGATCGCGCGGGCCACCGGCGTCCCGTGGGAGACCTGGACGGCCCGGCTCGACGAGCTCGGCGCCCGGACGATGGGCCACGCCGAGCTCGCCCGCCGAGTGGCCGAGCAGCTCGAGGGCGCCGTCGACAACCACGAGTGGTGGGCGCAGGCCGTCGCGGTGGCCTACGAGCAGCACACGGGCGCCCGCCGGCCCGGTCAGGCCGGGGACGGCACCTTCGGGGCGAGCGCGAGCCGCACCGTGACCGGCACCCCGGAGGAGGCGCTCGCCCGGTGGAGCGCGCTCATGGCCGGCCGCACGGAGGTCGGCGGCGTCCCGTTCCAGCAGCCGCCCACCACCGCCGCCACCGCGAAGTGGCGCTACTGGCGGGCTCGCCTCGCCGACGGGTCCAGGGTCTCCGCGAACATCGGCGCCAAGGCCGGTGGCCGCGCCACGGTGGCCCTCGCGCACACCGGCCTGGCCTCCGCGGAGGACGTCGTGCGGTGGCGCGCGGCCTGGAAGGACCTGCTGGCCGCGCTCTGAGCCCGCGCCGCGCTTGTGAGGCGGCTCACTCCTCGCCTACGGTGACCAAGTACCTGAGACGAGGAGTATCAGATGACCGTGCCCTATCCGCGCCTGCTCGCACCCCTGGACCTGGGCTTCACCACCCTGCCCAACCGGGTGCTCATGGGATCGATGCACACCGGTCTCGAGGAGCTGCCCGGAGGATTCGAGCGGCTCGCGGAGTTCTACGCGGAGCGGGTGCGGGGCGGGGTGGGACTCATCGTCACGGGCGGCGTGGGGCCGAACCCCGAGGGCGCCACCCGGGCCGGGGGTGCTCTCCTGCGCACCCCCGAGGAGGTGGCCCGGCACCGCCTGGTGACCGGCGCCGTGCACGCCGAGGGCGGCAGGATCGCCCTGCAGATCCTGCACTCCGGCCGCTACGCCAAGGCCCCGGCCGCCGTGGCCCCGAGCTCCCTGCGTGCCCCCATCAGCCCCGTGGTGCCGCACGAGCTCACCGCGGAGGAGATCGAGCGGACCATCGAGGACTTCGCCCGCACCGCCGCGCTCGCCCGGGAGGCCGGCTACGACGGCGTGGAGATCATGGGCTCCGAGGGCTACCTCATCAACGAGTTCGTCGCCGCCGAGACCAACCACCGCACCGACGAGTGGGGAGGGTGCTACCCGAACCGGATGCGCCTGCCCGTGGAGATCGTCCGCCGCGTCCGCGAGCGCACCGGCCCGGACTTCGTCCTCATCTACCGGCTCTCCATGCTGGACCTGGTCCCCGGCGGCTCCACGCTCGAGGAGGTCGTGGCACTGGCCCGGGCGGTCGAGGCCGCCGGCGCCACCCTGCTCAACACCGGCATCGGCTGGCACGAGGCGCGCATCCCCACGATCGCCACGGTCGTCCCCCGCGGCGGCTTCTCCTGGGTGACGCGCCGGCTCAAGGGCGAGGTCGGGATCCCGCTGGTCGCCGTGAACCGGATCAACACCCCGGAGACCGCGGAGCGGATCCTGGCGGACGGGGACGCCGACATGGTGTCCCTGGCCCGGCCCCTGCTCGCGGACCCGGACTTCGTGGTCAAGGCCGCGCGCGGCCGGGCGGACACCATCAACACGTGCATCGCGTGCAACCAGGCGTGCCTGGACCACACCTTCGCGGGCCGCACGGCGTCCTGCCTGGTCAACCCGCGGGCCGGGCACGAGACCCTGCTGCGCCTCGGCCCCACCCGCCGGGCCGAGCGGATCGGCGTGGTCGGCGCGGGCCCCGCGGGGCTGGCCTTCGCCGTCGGCGCCGCGGAGGCCGGGCACGCCGTCACCCTCTTCGAGGCGGCGGACCGGATCGGCGGGCAGTTCCTGATGGCGCTGCGCATCCCCGGCAAGGAGGAGTACGCGGAGACGCTGCGCTACTACGGGGTGCGGCTCGCCGAGCTGGGGGTGGAGGTGCGGCTCGGGACGGAGGCCGGGCCCGGGCACCTGCGCGGCTTCGACCGGCTCGTGCTCGCCACCGGCGTGGAACCGCGCGTGCCCGCGATCGAGGGGGTGGAGCACCCCTCGGTCGTGGGCTACCGGGACGTCCTGCAGCACGGGGCGCCCGTGGGACGCCGGGTCGCGGTCCTGGGCGCCGGGGGCATCGGCTTCGACGTCGCCGAGTTCCTCCTGCACTCCGCCGGCACGGACTTCTACCGCGCGTGGGGCGTCGACACGACGCTGTCCGCCCGGGGCGGGCTGGTCCCGCCCCGGCCCGGGCGCCCGGCGCGCGAGGTGACGCTGCTGCAGCGCTCCCCCGGCAAGCTCGGGGCCGGCCTGGGCCGCACGACCGGCTGGATCCACCGGACCTCGCTCCGGGCCGGCGGCGTCCGCACCCTGAGCGGGGTCGTGTACCGGCGGATCGACGACGACGGGCTGCACCTCACCGCGCCGGGACCCGACTGCACGGAGCCGGTCGAGCAGGTGCTGCCGGTCGACACCGTGGTGCTGTGCACGGGCCAGGAGCCGCTGCGGCGGCTGCACGACACGCTGCTGGGGACCGGCCACGACACCGGCGCCGTACCGGTGCACCTCATCGGCGGGGCGGACGTGGCGGCCGAGCTGGACGCCAAGCGGGCGATCCGGCAGGCCACGGAGCTCGTCGCCGCCCTGGGCTGACCGCTCCCGGCCCGGGCCCGGCCTGGCGGGGCAGGGCCGGGCGGGGCCGGGCCAGGAGCGGGCCGCGCCGTGCGGCGATGTGCGGGACCGGGCCCCGGGTGCCACGATGGGGTCACTCCCGCGGAAAGGATCCCCATGCAGCTCGACCTCCTGCTCGTCAACGCCACGGTCCTGACCATGGACCCGGACCGCCCGACGGCGTCGAGCCTCGGCGTGCACGGCGGGCGGATCGTGGTCCTCGACGACCCGGACGTGCCGGCGGCCGAGACCGTGGACCTCGGCGGGGCCACCGTGCTGCCGGGGTTCGTGGACGCGCACTGCCACACCGCGTGGTTCGGGCTCGGCCTGGCGGAGGTGGACCTCTCCGGCTGCACATCCCTGGACGAGCTGTACGCGGCCCTGGAGCGCGGCATGGCCGCGAAGCCGCGGGACGAGGAGTGGCTCATGGCCACCGGCTTCCTCCCCGCCACCGTGGGCGGGTCGCTGCCCGACATCGACGTCCTCGACCGCATCACGGGCCGCACGCCGCTGTTCGTCCGGCACACGTCCGGCCACGCGGCGGTGGTGAACTCCGAGGCGCTGCGGCGGGCGGAGATCTTCACCCCGGGGACCCCGGACCCGGTGGGCGGGCGGGTGGTGCGGGACGACACCGGCCGCGCCACGGGCCTGGTCGAGGAGACCGCCCAGGCCGTGGTGCAGGAGCTGTTCCGCCCCTACCCGGTGGACCGGATCGTGGCGGCGCTCGACCGCGCCACCGCCCGCTACGCCGCCGAGGGCATCACCACGTTCGCCGAGGCGGGGGTGGGCGCCGGGTGGATCGGGCACAACCCCTCCGAGCTGCAGGCCTACCAGCAGGCCCGGGACGCCGGCGTCCTGCACGCCCGGGCCCAGGTGATGCCCGTGCTGGACGTCCTGCACGGGATCAGCGGCCTCGGGGACGGCTCCGAGCGCGGGCTCGACCTCGGGCTGCGCACCGGCTTCGGCGACGACGAGCTCAGGCTCGGACCGGTCAAGGTGTTCGTGGACGGCTCGCTGCTCGGGGAGACCGCCGCCGTGACCGAGGCGTTCTGCGGAGGCCACTCGACGGGCTACTTCCAGGAGAACCCCGAGCAGATGGCCGAGGCGATCCACGCGGCGTACCGCGCGGGCTGGTCGGTGGCCGCCCACGCGATCGGGGACCGGGCCATCGACTTCGCGATCGACGTGATCACCCGCTGCCAGGACCAGCACGGGCGCCACCGGCTGCCCAACCGGATCGAGCACGCGAGCATCACCCGCCCGGACCAGCTGCCGCGGCTCGCGGCCGCGGGGATCGTGGTGACCCCGCAGATCGGCTTCCTGCGCCCCATGGCCGCCCAGTTCCGCCGGCTCCTGGGCCCCGAGCGCACGGACTGGACCTACCGGGGCCGCAGCTTCCTGGACGCCGGGGTGCGGCTGGCGGGCAGCTCCGACCGGCCGGTCGCCGACGGCGACGTGCTGCGCTCGGTCCAGGCCTGGACCGACCGCCTCGACGGTGACGGACGGCGCTTCGGGCCCGCCGGGGAACGGCTCGACGTGCTGCAGGCCCTCGCCGCCTACACGTCCGAGGCCGCGAAGGCGCTGGGGATGTTCGACCGGATCGGCTCGCTCGCCCCGGGCAAGCTCGCGGACCTGGTGGTGCTGGAGGAGAACCCCCTCGAGGTGCACCGGCGGGGCGGGTCGGTGGAGCACATCGGCGTGCGCGCGACCTACCGCGGCGGCCGGCTCACCCACCGCGCCGGCTGAACGGCGCCGGACGGAGCGGACAGCGCTCAGCCCTCCACGAGGATCCCGTCCTCGTCGGCCCACACCGTCCGGCCCGGGCGGAAGGTCACGCCCTCGATGACGACCGGCACGTCCTGCTCCCCGACGCCGTCCTTGGCGGACTTGCGCGGGTTGGAGCCCAGGGCCTTGACCCCGAGGGGCAGCCCGGCCAGGGCGACCCGGTCCCGCACGGGGCCGTTGATGATGACCCCGGCCCACCCGTTGCGCACCGCGGACTCGGCGATCATGTCCCCCATGAGCGCGGTGCCCATGGAGCCGTGGCCGTCCACGACGAGGACCGCGCCCTCCCCCGGGGAGTTGAGCACGGCCTTCACCAGGCCGTTGTCCTGGAAGCAGCGGACCGTGCGCACCGGCCCGGTGAACGCGGCCGTCCCGCCCAGGTCGAGGAACTGGCGCGGGCAGGACATCAGCTGCTCCCCGCGCTCGTCGTAGAGGTCGGCGGTGGTGAACGGGCGCGGATCGGTCATGAGCTGCTCCTGAGGCATCCGGTGGTGGTTCCGGCACCAGCCTAGCCAGCGGAACCGCCGCGCTCGGCCCCGGCGGGCGCCGCGGCCGGCCCCGGCGCCTCCTCCCGCGCGGCGGGCACGGTCGTGCCCAGCGGGATCTCCTCGATGAGCAGGGACAGCACGAGGCACGCCGCCGCGACCGGGAGACCCCACAGGAAGATCGGCGGCAGCGCCTGGGCGAAGGCCTGCGCGACGGCCTCCTGCACCGGGGCGGGCAGTCCCGCGAGCACCTGGGGGCTCAGGGCGTCGAGGTCGAGGGCGGGCACGGCGCGGCCCCCGAGCGCGTCGTCGAGCCGGGCGACGAAGACGGAGCCGAACACGGCGATCCCGAAGGACGCCCCGATCTGGCGGAAGAAGTTCGACGACGACGTCGCGGCCCCCAGCTCCGCGGGCGGCACCGCGTTCTGCACGATCAGGACGAGGTTCTGCATGAGGCAGCCGATGCCGAGACCGGTGACGGCCATCCCCGCGGCCGTCAGGGCGTACGGGGTGGACTCGTCGATCAGCGAGAGCAGCGCGAGCCCGGCGGCCATCACCGCGGAGCCCAGCACGGGCCAGTGCTTGTAGCGCCCCGTGCGTGCGATGCGGCGGCCGGTGCCGATCGTGCCGACGAGCATCCCGGCCGTCACGGGGATCATCATCAGGCCGGCGGTGGTGGCCGAGGCGCCGTCGACCATCTGCAGGTAGGTGGGCAGGTAGGTGATGGTCGCGAACATGATCACGCCCATGCCGACGGCCGCCGCGGTGGGCACCACGAAGTTGCGCACGCGGAACAGGTGCAGCGGGATGATCGGCTCCGCGGCGCGGCGCTCCACCAGCACGAACAGCACGCCGAGCACCAGGACCGCCCCGGCGAGGCCGAGGATCCGCGGGCTCGACCACGCGTACGCCGTGCCGGCCCACGTGGTGAGGAGCACGAACGCCACGCTGCCCAGCGCCAGCAGCGCCGTGCCCAGCACGTCGAGGCGCACCCGTCCCCGGGGGACGTGCGGCAGGTGCAGGAAGCGGGGGATGAACAGGAGCGTCACCAGGCCCAGCGGCAGGTTGATGTAGAACACCCACCGCCAGCTCACGAGGTCCGTGAGGAACCCGCCGACCAGCGGCCCGCTCACCGAGGCGAGACCGAAGGCCGCCCCGATCACGCCCATGTACCGGCCGCGCTCGCGGGCCGGCACGAGGTCCGCGATGATCGCCTGCGCCCCGATCAGGAGGCCGCCGCCGCCCAGGCCCTGCAGCGCGCGGAGGACGATGAGCTGCGTCATGTCCTGGGCGGCGCCCGAGAGCACGGAGCCGAGCAGGAAGACCACGACGGCCAGCAGGAAGATCCGCTTGCGCCCGTAGAGGTCGCCCAGCTTCCCGTAGACCGGCAGGCCCACGGTGGCGGCGAGCACGTACGCCGTGACCACCCAGGAGATCCGGTCGAGCCCGTCCAGGTCCCCGACGATCGAGGGCAGCGCCGTGGCCACGATCGTCTGGTCGAGGGCGGCCAGCAGGACCGCCATGAGCAGGCCCAGGAACGTCAGCCGCAGCCGGCGGCGCTCCGTGCGGCTGGGGTCCGCGACCACGGGGTCAGCGGTCGATCTTCAGCACGGAGCCGTCCTCGACGTTGACGAACACGTCCACGGAGTTGCCGTCCGGCTCGTCGATCTCGACCTCCCACACGGTCGTGCCGTCCTCCGTCTCGAGCTGCGCCTCGTCGACCGTGCCGTTGACCGTCTCCAGCGCCGTGGCCAGCCCCTCGTCGAGGGGCACCCGGACCTGGGCGAGCTTCTCGCCGTCGTCGCTGTCGAGGCCGCCCTCCTCCTCCTGGCTGATCACGTCCTCGCCGTCCTGCGAGACGTACACCTGGTGCTCGCGGTCGTCGGCGGCGACGGTGATCTCCCAGCTGGCCGGGCTGTCCTCCCGTCCGATCTCGAAGGCCTGGGCGTCACCGCCCACCGCGTCCTCGGCCGCGGCGACCGCGGAGGCCACGATGGCCGCCTCGCCGCCGGACCCGCCGGTGGCGTCGTCGCTGGGGCTCTCCGAGGGCGAGGCCGAGCCGGAGGCCGTGGCGGTGCCGTCGTCGTCGGGGCTCGCGCTGTCGTCGGGGCTCGCGCTGTCGTCCGGCGTGGCGGTGTCGTCCGGGCTCGCGCTGTCGTCGGGGGTGGCGGTGTCGGCCGGGGCGCCGGTCTCCGCCGGGGCGGTGGTGCCGTCCCCTCCGGCGCCGCCGTCACCCCCGTCGCCGCCGCAGCCCGTGAGGAGCAGGGCGGAGAGGGCGAGCGCCGCCAGGGACAGGTGCCTTCGGTCAGTGTGCTTCATACCCGGGATTCTTCTCCCCTGCGGACCCCCTGGCAAGGACGTGACCGGGGCGCTGACCCGCCCGGCGCGGACACCCCACCGGGCTCACAGGCGTCGCGTCTACTATCCTGGAGAACGCCTGACCCGGGACCGGGTGCATGCGCACCGTGATCGACGCCAGGAAGGAGGCGGCATGGGATTCCTCGAGAGCCTCGAGAAGAACATCGAGAAGGCCGTCCGCGCCACCTTCTCCACCGGCTCCCGGAAGCGGGTGGAGGCCGTCGAGATCGCCAGTGCCCTCCGGCGGGAGCTCGACCAGGAGGCGTTCACGATCTCCGCCGGCCGCACCATGGCCCCCAACGTCTTCGTCGTGGAGTTCTCGGACGAGGACTTCCCGCGCGCCCAGGACTGGGGCACGCCGCTCGCGGAGGAGCTGTGCGACGTCGTCATCAAGCACGCACGCAGCCAGGCCTACACGCTCCAGGGGGCGGTGAAGGTGTCCTTCACCCGCAACCCGGAGGTGGAGGCCGGCGAGTTCCGCGTCCACTCCTCGGCCCAGCGCACCGCCGAGTCCCCCAACACCCCCGCCACCCCCAGCGGGCAGCGGATCGCCCGCGGCCACCGCCGGGAGGAGGACGAGGGGGAGCCGACGCGCTCCGTGCCCGCGCAGCACTGGATCCCGGTGCTCGACGTCGACGGCGCGCGCTACTCCCTCAACGCGGACTCGATCGTGCTGGGCCGCTCCGCCGAGGCGGACATCACCGTGGAGGACACCGGCGTGTCCCGCAAGCACCTCGAGATCCGGCGGCAGGGCGAGCACTTCGTGGCCGTGGACCTCGGCTCCACCAACGGTTCCTACGTGGACGGGGAGCGGGTGATCGGCCGCACCGAGCTGGTCAACGGCTCCGTGATCACCATGGGTCGGACCAGGATCACGTTCCGCCTCCTGACCCCGAAGGGGAACCGCTGAATGTCCGAACTCACCGTCACCCTGCTCCGCTTCGGCTTCCTGGCGCTGCTCTGGATCTTCATCTTCAGCATCGTCGCCAGCCAGGGGCGTGACCTGGCGGTCGGCGGGAAGCTCCCGGCGGTGCTCACGAGGTCCCGCGCCGAGCGCCGGGGCGCCGCGGAGGACCCGGTGCCGCCCGCCGCGGGCCCCAGCACCGGGCAGCGCTCCCGCCCTCAGACCCTGGTCGTCCTCGACGGCCCGCTCCGCGGCCGCAGCTACCCGCTGGGCAACGCCCCGGTGCTGCTGGGCCGCTCCCCCGAGGCCACCGTGCCCCTCGGCGACGACTACGCCTCGGGGCGCCACGCCCGGCTGTTCCCGCAGGGCTCCCGCTGGTTCCTCGAGGACCTCGGTTCCACCAACGGCACCTTCGTCGGCCAGCAGCGCCTCTCCCGGGCCGTGCCGCTCGACCCCGGGACCCCGTTCCGGGTGGGCAAGACCGTCCTGGAACTGAGGTCCTGACGCATGGCGATCGCCTTCCGCTACGCGGCGCGCTCCGACGTGGGCCGGGTCCGCTCGAAGAACGACGACTCCGCCTACGCGGGCCGTCACCTCGCCGTGGTCGCCGACGGCATGGGCGGGCACGTGGGCGGGGACGTCGCCTCGGCCTCCGCGGTCATGGACCTCACGAGCCTCGACCGCCCGGACCACCACGGCGACGGCGCCACCGTGCTCACGGACGAGATCCAGAACGCCAACCAGAACCTCGCCAAGCTGGTCCTGGGCAACGCCCGCCTGGGCGGCATGGGCACCACCGTCACGGCCCTGCTCGCGGACCAGGACGAGCTCGTCGTGGCCCACATCGGGGACTCCCGCGCGTACCGGCTGCGGGGCGACGAGTTCCGCCAGGTCACCAAGGACCACACCTTCGTCCAGCGGCTCATCGACGAGGGCCGGCTGCGCCCGGACGAGGCCGAGTCCCACCCGCACAAGAACGTCCTCATGCGCGTGCTCGGGGACGTCGACGCCTCCCCCGAGATCGACGTGGAGACCCTCCGCCCGGAGCGCGGCGAGCGCTGGCTGCTGTGCTCCGACGGGCTCAACGCCGTGGTCCGCCCGGAGACCATCCACTCGGTGCTGGGCTCCACCGACGACCTCAACCAGATCGTGGACACGCTCGTGGAGCTGACCCTGGACCGCGGGGCCCCCGACAACGTGACCGTGGTGGTCGTCCAGGTCTTCGAGACCGACGACACCGCCCCCGTGCCGCAGGCCGGCGAGGCCCGCGGCGCCGTCCCGGACCCGGAGTTCGCCCGCACCTCGGACGAGATCACCGGGGACGCCGGGACGCAGGGGACCGCCGAGGCCGAGTCCTCGGCGGCCGCGCTGCGCCGCGACCTCGCCGCGCGCCCCCACCTGTTGGTGGGCGCCGCCGCCAACGCCACCCAGACCGGGCGCATCCCCACCGTGAGCGACAGCGTCCTGGAGCGCCGCGCGACCCTCCTGCAGACCTCCGCCCCGGACACGCTGGCCGATCCGCGGGACGTCGAGTCGGCGCTGCACCGGGCCGACGCCACCGTCCCGTCCCCGCGCCGGCGCCGCCACCGGCGCGCCGTGGCCGTGCTCGCGCTGGCCACGGCAGGGCTGCTGCTCGTGGCCGGGGGCTGGCTGACGAGCGGCTGGATCAGCTCGCAGTACTACGTCGGCGAGCAGCAGGGCAACGTGGCGATCTACAACGGCGTCTCGCAGTCGCTGGGGCCCGTGAGCCTCAGCGACCTCGAGCGCGCCACGGACCTGCGGGTCGAGGACCTCCCGGGCTTCGCCCAGGAACGGGTCCGCAACGCCATCCCCGCCGGCAGCCTCGAGGAGGCGGAGCGGATCGTGGGCGAGCTGCGCGAGTCCGTGCCCGAGGAGACGCCCGGCCCGGAGCCGCGCCCGACGGGCACCGTCCAGCGGGCCACCGCCTCCCCCACCGCCTCGCCCACCCCCTCGCCCGCGGCCTCTCCCGGGGGTGACGGATGAGCGCCCCCGCCGCGACCTCCCCCCGGGAGGAGCAGGCCGAGCCCCGCCAGAAGCCGCGGCGGCTCACCGAGCTGCTCCTGCTCGTGCTCGCCGTGGGCATCGGCGTGGGCGCGAACGTCCTCGTGGACCCCGACCAGGTGGGCTCGGGGGACCCGCACCTCCTCGTCTCCGGGCTGGTCCTGGGCATCGGCGCGCTGGTCCTGCACGTGGTGCTGCGGCTGCGGGCCAAGTACGCGGACCCCTATGTCCTGCCGATCGTGGTGGCCCTCAACGGGCTGGGCATCGCCATGATCCACCGGATCGACCTCACCACGGACCAGACGGCCGCGGGCTCCCAGGTGGTGTGGACGGCCTTCGCCATGACCGCCGCCTGCCTGGTGCTCTGGTTCCTCAAGGACCACCGGGTGCTGCGGCGGATCACCTACATCTGCCTGGTGCTCAGCGGGCTGCTGCTGCTCCTGCCCCTCCTGCCCGGTCTCGGCCTGGAGCTCAACGGCGCCCGGATCTGGATCTCCGTGGGCGGGCGCACCTTCCAGCCCGGGGAGGTCGCCAAGATCACCCTGGCCGTCTTCTTCGCCGGCTACCTCTCGACCAACCGGGACCTCATCCTGCTGGCCGGCAAGAAGATCGGCCCCGTGCGCCTGCCGCGGTTCCGGGACATGGCGCCGATGTTCGCGGCGTGGATCATCGCGATCGGCGTGCTGGTGTTCCAGCGGGACCTCGGCTCCGCGATCCTGTTCTTCGGCCTCTTCCTGGCCATGATCTACCTCGCCACGAGCCGGCTCAGCTGGATCGTCATCGGGCTGCTGCTCGTGGCCGTCGGAGGGTTCTTCGCGAGCCAGACCTTCGGCCACGTGGCGGCACGCCTGGACTCCTGGCTCAACGCGTTCGACCCGGAGGTGTACAACCGGGCCCCGGGCGGCTCCGGGCAGATCGTCCAGGGCCTGTTCGGGCTCTCCTCCGGCGGGCTCTTCGGGCAGGGGCTCGGCCAGGGCCGGCCGGACCTCGTCTCCTACGCCAACTCGGACATGATCATGACCGCGTTCGGCGAGGAGCTGGGGCTCATCGGCCTGAGCGCCGTGCTCGTGCTGTTCTTCCTGTTCGTCACCCGGGGCTTCCGGGCCGCCCTGGGCACCCGTGACTCCTTCGGCAAGCTGCTGGCGGCGGGGCTGTCCGCGGTCATCGTGCTGCAGCTGTTCGTGGTGGTGGGCGGGGTCACCCGGCTCATCCCCCTGACCGGGCTGACCACCCCGTTCATGTCCGCGGGCGGCTCCTCGCTGCTGTCCAACTGGATCATCGCGGCGATCATCCTGGCGATCTCCCACACGGCCCGCCGGCCCGTGGTCACCGGTCCGGCCACCGAGGCCGACCTCGCCGAGATCGCCGCCCACGAGGCCGCGCTGCGCGAGGCGGCGCGGCGCGACGAGCAGGAGCGCGCCGAGCGCCCGGGACGCCGCCGGGACCGCCGTCCCGGGACGGATCCGGACGGGCCCGAGCAGGACGCGGGGCAGGCGGACGGGGTGGACCGCGCCGCCGGAGGGCGGGGCACCGGGGCCGACACGGCCCGCGGCCCGGCGGTGCCCGCCGACACCGCCGCCACCGAGCCGATCGCCGCCGCGGGCCTCGACGGGCACCGGGACGCCGAGGACGCGGACCACCACGGCGGCACCCCCACCGAGGCGATGTCCCGCCTCACCGACAAGGACCGCAGGGGCCCCGGCGGGTCCCGGAGCACCGAGAACGGAGGAGCATCGTGAACCGGGCGATCCGACACACCTGGGTGGCCGGCGTGGCGATCTTCACCGTGCTGCTCCTCGCGCTGACCTACGTGCAGTTCGTCGCGGCGCGCACCCTCGAGGCGCACCCGTGGAACAACCGCAGCCTCTACGACCAGTTCGGCGCGGACCGCGGGGCGATCCTCGTGGACGGGGACCCGAAGGCGTCCTCCGTGCCCTCGGAGGACGACTTCGAGTACCAGCGCGTCTACGCGGACCCGCTGACGTACGGGCACCTCACGGGCTACTTCTCCCTCGTCTACGGCGCCACCGGGCTCGAGGCGGCCCTCGGCGAGGAGCTCTCCGGCGCCTCCGACGAGCAGTTCTACGACCGCGTGGTCTCCATGTTCTCCGGGAACCAGCCCACGGGCGCGTCGGTCGAGCTCACCATCGACCCGGTGCTGCAGCAGACCGCGGCCGAGGTGCTCGAGGGCCGGAAGGGCTCGATCGTGGCCCTCGACCCGGAGACGGGCGCGATCCTCGCCATGGTCTCCACCCCGGGCTACGACCCCAACGAGCTGGCCTCGCACGACTCGGGCTCCGTGATCGCCGCCGCGGAACGGCTCAACGCGGACCCCGACGCGCCCCTCGTCAACCGGGCCGTCGCCGGTGACCTCTACGCCCCCGCCTCGACGTTCAAGATCATCGACACCGTGGCTGCCCTCGAGTCCGGGGACTACACCACGGAGACCCTGATCCCGAACCCCCAGGAGCTGCCCCTGCCCGCCACCGACGTGACCCTGCCCAACTACGTGGGCGGCGGCTGCACCGCCCGTGCGGAGGCGGACCTGGAGTTCGCGCTCGAGCAGTCCTGCAACACGCCGTTCGCCTCGATCGCCCTGGACCTCGGGGAGGACGCGATCCGGGAGACCGCCCGGAACTTCGGCTACGGGGAGCCCCTCTCCGTGCCGCTCAAGGTGACCCCGTCGGTGTTCCCCGAGGAGCTCAACGAGGCCCAGCTCGCGCTGTCCTCGATCGGCCAGTACGACGTGCGCACCACGCCCCTGCAGGTGGCCATGATGAGCGCCACGATCGCCAACAACGGCGTGCAGATGAAGCCCCAGCTCGTGCGCACCGTGCGCTCCGCCGACCTGTCCGTGATCGAGGAGCTCAACCCGGAGCAGCTGCGCCGTTCCACGAGCGCGGACGTCGCCGGGACCGTCTCGGACCTGATGGTGCAGGTCGTCGAGGACGGCATCGCCCGCGGCGCGGCCGTCCCGGGGGTCGAGGTGGCCGGGAAGACGGGCACCGCCGAGATCGGCTCGGACGAAGGCCTCAACGACTCCTGGTTCACGGGCTTCGCGCCGGCCGACGACCCCCAGGTGGCCCTCGCCGTCGTCTTCGAGGACGTGGACGTGGCGACGGGCGCCTCCCTGACCAGTCCCGGTGCCAAGCGACTCTTCGAGGCGGTGTTGAACAAGTGAGACCATCGTCGAGCACCGTCCTGGGCGGGCGCTACGCACTGACCGATCGGATCGCGATCGGCGGCATGGGCGAGGTGTGGAAGGCCAAGGACCGGGTCTTGGGCCGGATCGTGGCCGTGAAGATCCTCAAGGAGGAGTACAACGGGGACCCGAACTTCCTGCAGCGCTTCCGCGCCGAGGCCCGGCACACCGCGCTCCTGAACCACCCCGGGGTGGCCAACGTCTTCGACTACGGCGAGGAGGAGGGCTCCGCCTTCCTCGTGATGGAGCTGGTCCCGGGCGAGCCGCTGTCCAACATCATCGAGCGGCAGAAGACGCTCGCCCCCGACACCGTGCTCAACTACATCGGGCAGACCGCACGGGCGCTGGCGGCCGCGCACGCCCAGGGCCTGGTGCACCGCGACGTGAAGCCCGGCAACCTCATCATCACTCCGGACAACCGGGTGAAAGTCACGGACTTCGGCATCGCCCGTCTCGCGGACCAGGTGCCCCTCACCGCCACCGGGCAGGTCATGGGCACCGCCCAGTACCTCGCGCCCGAACAGGCCACGGGTCAGACCGCCACGGGGTCCTCGGACATCTACTCGCTGGGCATCATCGGCTACGAGTGCCTGGCCGGGCGCCGCCCGTTCACCGGGGAGTCGCAGATCGCGATCGCCCTCGCGCAGGTCAACGACCCGCCGCCGCCGCTGAAGGACAGCGTGCCCGAGACCGTGCGGGCGCTGCTGATGTCGATGCTGGCGAAGGACCCCAAGGACCGCCCGGCCACGGCGGGCGCCCTGGCCACCGCCGTGGACGCCATCCGCCGCGGGGACGAGGACGCGGCGGTCGCGGCCGTCCCCGGGATGCGCCCCTTCCTCGACCTGCCCGACGACGACGCCACCCAGGCGTTCGAGCCCGTGCGCGACGAGCCGACGCAGGTGCTGGACCGGGACCGCACCGCGGCCGCCGCGGCGACCGGAGCCGCCGCCGCCGGCGGGCCACGGCCCATCACCGCCGAGCTGGACGTCGTCGACGGCCCGGAGGGCCCCGGGGAGGGCCCCGGGGAGGACCCCGGCACCGGTCCGGCCCGTCCCGAGGAGCGCCGGGAGCGCCGCTCGGTGTGGGCCTGGCTGCTGCCGGTGCTCCTGGTGCTGCTCCTCGTGGCGGGGCTGCTGTGGTTCTTCCTGCTGCGCGAGCCGGCGCCCGTGAGCCAGGAGCCCTCCCCCACGGGCACCGTCTCGACCTCGACGGTGCCCGGCGAGCCGACGCCCCCGGCGGCGGAGCAGCCCGGCGCGGACACCGTGGAGGTCCTCGCCGCCCGCTACGAGGGCCGGCCGGTGGACGAGGTGGTGCAGGAGCTCTCCGACCTGGGCTTCCCCGTGGAGCGGCAGGGCCGCACCGCGGACGAGGAGCAGAACACCGTCCTGTCCCTGAACCCCGTGGGCCAGGTGGCGCGGAGCACCACCATCACGGTGGTCTACTCGACCGGCCCGGACACCGTGGAGCTGCCCTCCGGGATGGTCGGCCGCCCGGCCGACCCGCTGATCGACGAGATCCGGCTCCTGGGCGTGAACATCATCCGCTACGACGAGACCACCGAGGACGCCGAGCCCGGGACCGTGCTGCGCACCCAGCCCCTGGGCGGGTCCACCGTCCGCCCCGGCGACACCATCGAGATGTGGGTCGCCGCGGCGCCCGAGACCACCACCGCCCCCACCACCGGATCGCCCTCGCCCACCGCGACACCGACCGGGCCCGGCCAGGAGGGCTGAGCCGTGCCGGGCCGGAACCCCGTCCCCTCCCTCATCAACGACCGCTACGAGGTGGGCGAGACCATCGGCCGCGGCGGGATGGCCACCGTCCACCTGGGGCGGGACCTGCGGCTGGGCCGGCGGGTGGCCATCAAGGTGCTGCGCCCCGAACTGGCCCGGGACGGCACCTTCCACGAGCGGTTCAAGCGCGAGGCCCAGTCCGTGGCCGCCCTGAACCACCACTCGATCGTCTCGGTCTACGACACGGGCGAGATCCTCGCGACGACCGACGAGGGCGTGGACCGGCCGTTCATCGTGATGGAGTACGTGCCCGGCCGGACCCTGCGGGAGCTGATCCACGAGAACGCCGTGACGCCCCAGGAGGCCGTGGACATCACCCTGGGCATCCTCGACGCCCTGGAGTACAGCCACCGGGCCGGCATCGTCCACCGGGACATCAAGCCCGCCAACGTGATCGTCACCCCCGAGCGGCAGATCAAGGTCATGGACTTCGGCATCGCCCGGGCCGTGGAGGACACCTCGCCGGCCCTGACCCAGGCCCAGGCCGTCCTCGGCACCGCGCAGTACCTGTCCCCGGAGCAGGCCCGGGGCGAGTCCGTGGACGCCCGCTCCGACCTCTACTCCGCCGCGTGCGTGCTCTTCGAGATGCTCACGGGCCGGGCGCCGTTCGTGGGCGGGTCCTCGGTGGACATCGCCGCCCAGCACGTCCGGGACCATCCCCCCGCGCCCTCCGAGCTGGACCCGCGGCTCGGCGGGCGCGTCGACGACTTCCTGGCGAAGGCCCTCGCCAAGGACCGCTCCGCCCGCTTCCAGGACGCCGGGCAGATGCGCCGGGCGCTGCGGGAGCTGCGCCCCGCGGTGCCGGGGGACCTGGAGGCCACCCAGCCCCTGCACGCGGTGCGGCAGCGGGACGAGGACACCAAGACCCTCCCGCCCGTCCCCGTGCCCGCCGGGGCGGCCGCTCCGCCGACGGCGGCGGGCACGGCGGTCGCCGCGGCGCCGGTGCCGGCGGACGACCCCGGCAGCGGCTCGACCCCTGCGCGGGACCGCCGACGGCGACCGCTGCGCGCGGCGCTGATCGGCCTGCTCGCCCTCGCGGTCCTCGCCGTCCTCGGGGTCGTGGCCCTCCAGTGGGTCCAGGACCAGCGCGGCGGACCCGCGCTCGTCGCCGTCCCCTACGTGGCGGGGATGGACGCGGCGGTGGCCGAGACGGCGCTGCGCAACGCGGAGCTCGTGCCGCAGCGCGAGGAGGTCTTCGACGACGAGGTGCCCGAGGGCGACGCCGTGGGCACCGATCCCACGGCCGACACACAGGTCGAGGAGGGCTCCGCCGTGGTCCTCGCGGTCTCGCGGGGGCCCGCCGAGGTGGAGGTCCCCGACGACCTCGCGGGCCGGTCCGAGGAGGACGTGCGGGACGCCCTGGAGGCCGCCGGGCTCGAGGCCGGGGCGACCCGCACGGCGAACAGCCCGTGGGTGCCCCAGGGGATGCTGGTCGCCACCGACCCGGCCGGCGGGACCACCGTTCCGAGCGGCTCGGAGGTGCAGCTCGTGCTGTCCACGGGGCGGGTGACCGTGCCGCAGCTCGTGGGCCTGAGCCGGCAGGAGGCGGTCGCGGCCCTCGGCGCGGACGCGGTCCGCCTCTCGTCCGAGGTCGTCACCACCCCCCGGGCCGGAGTGCCCGCCGGGCAGGTCGTGGACCAGAGCGTCGACGCCGGACAGTCCGCGCCGCAGGGCTCGACGATCACGCTCACCGTGGCGGTCGCCCCGGAGCCCGAGCCCGCTCCGGAGCCGAGCCCCTCGCCCACCCCGTCCCCCTCCCCGGAGGCGACCGAGGACGAGGAGGAGGCCGAGGAGACCGCCGCACCGGAGGAGGAGGAGTCCGAGCCCGGCAGCACCCCGGACGACTCCGCCGAGACGTCCCCGGAGGACTCCCCCGAGACCGAGGCGCGCGACGACGACGAGCAGGACGGGATCCCCCAGCAGGCGGCCGACCGGGCCCGCGAGGCGCTCGAGCAGGGCGCGGACCGAGGGCCCCGGCGCGACTGACGTCCGGGCCGGCGGCCGAGGGTCAGACGGCGATCAGCGGGGACAGCGACATGGCGGCCCGCGCCGCGCCCTTGAGCCCTACGAGCTCGAGCCAGTTGCCGAGCATGAGGTAGCCGCCCTCGGTGAGGACGGACTCCGGGTGGAACTGCAGCCCGTGCAGCGGGGCGCTCTTGTGGCGCAGCCCCATGATCACCCCGTTCGGGGTGCGGGCGGTGACCTCGAGGACGTCGGGCACGGACTGGTCCACGACGGCGAGCGAGTGGTAGCGGGTCGCGGTGAACGGACTGGGCACGGCGCCGAAGACGCTCGTGCCGTTGTGCTCCACCCGGGAGGTCTTCCCGTGCATGAGCTCCTCGGCGTGGGTGACGGTTCCCCCGTACGCCTCCGCGAGGGCCTGGTGGCCGAGGCAGACGCCGAGCAGCGGCTGCCCCGTCCGCTCGGCGTGGCGGATCAGGGCGGTGCACACGCCGGCGTCGGCGGGAGCGCCCGGGCCGGGCGAGAGGAGGACGCCCTGGTGCTCGTCGGCGAGCGCGCACGCGGCGGTCTCGTCGAGGTCGTCGTTGCGGATGACCGTGGTCTTCGCACCGAGCTGCTCGAGGTAGCCGACGAGGGTGTAGACGAAGCTGTCGTAGTTGTCCACGACGAGGATCTTGACGGTCACAGGATCTCCTGGGAGTGGGGTGCCTCTCGGCGCGTGCGCCCGTCCAGCTTACGCGTCCGCAGGAGGGCGCGCACCGGGCGGCTAGACTGGTGCACCGGACCCCCCGCCGTGAAGACGGCCCGCTTGGTGATCAGGAGGATCAGTGCCCGAGTCCAAGAACCGCCGCAAGAAGCCGGCCCGCCGTCCGGGCGGCTCCGGACGGTCGACGCCGGCCGCCGCCCCGCCCGTCGACGCGGAGCTGGCGCGGCTGGCGGCGGAGGGGCTGCCCGGCGGCTCCACCGCGTTCGACCCGGAGGCCGCCGCGAACGCGGTGGCGCAGGAGCTCACCGAGCGCTCCCGGCACGGCTCCCCGGAGACCCACGCCCCGACGCCCACCTGGTACAAGGCCATCATGCTGGGCCTGCTGGTGGCCGGGCTGCTGTGGCTCATCGTCTACTACCTCTTCCAGGGCACCTATCCCGTGCCCGGGATCGGCACGTGGAACATCGGGGTGGGCCTGGCCCTGATGATGGTGGGGCTGATCATGACCACGAAGTGGCGGTGACCTCGGTGCCCCCTGCCGGCACCGGCCCCGAGGACCCGCACCAGGACCCGCACGAGGAGTCGCAGGAGCCCTCCCCCAAGCCGCTCGAGGACGAGATCGCCGAGTCCCGGCCGAAGGACGGGCGGCGGTTCAACGCCGCCACGTTCGAGGTGCGGCTGCGCCGGTGGGCGCTGCTGCTGCTGGTCGCGGGTCCCGCGATCTGGTTCCTGGTGCAGCAGCTCCGCTAGCCGCACCGGCCCGCGGCACCGGTCACGGCGCGCACGGGAGCGGCCCGCACCCCTGCAGGGGTGCGGGCCGCTCCCGTGCGCGCCCGTCGGGGATCAGGCCTGGGCCGAGGCGGCCTCCTGGCCCTCGACGGTCTCCTCGGGGTCGTTCTGCGGCGCGGTGAACGCCACGTCGAGGCTGATGACGACCTTGTCGGAGACGAGGACCCCGCCGGCCTCCATCGCGGCGTTCCAGGTGATGCCGAAGTCCTTGCGGGAGATGGTGGTCTCGGCGGAGAAGCCGGCGCGGGTCACGCCGAAGGCGTCGACGACCACGCCGCTGAAGTCGGTGGCGAGCTCGACGGTGCGGGTCACGTCCTTGATGGTCAGCTCACCGGTGATCGTGCCCTCCTCGCCGTCGAAGGCCACGGCGGTCGAGGTGAAGGTCATCGTGGGGTGCTCCTCGACCGCGAAGAAGTCGGCGCTGCGCACGTGGGCGTCGCGGTCGGCGTTCTTGGTGTCGATGCTCGCCATCTGGACCGTGGCGTTCAGGGTCGAGCTCTCGACCGGGTCGGTGACCTCGAGCTGCGCGTCGACCTCGCCGAAGGTGCCGCGCACCTTGGAGATGCCGGCGTGGCGGACGGTGAAGCCGACCTCGGAGTGGGCGGGGTCGAAGGTCCAGGAACCGGGGACGAGACCGTTGAGCTGGGACATGGTGTTCTCCTTGGGGATCGGTGGCGAGCAGGTTGTTGCTTCGTCAACTACTCTAGGAGCACCTTGGTGATGTGTCAACAACAAAGTCCGAAGTTCTTCCGGGACTTCGGGGCCCGTCTCCGGGTGCTCAGGCCTCGGGGTCCAGGGCGGAGCGGTCGTTGAGCTCGTGGAACCGGCGGCGGTGGTAGACGAGGGGGACGCCCGTGCCCTCGTGGCCGAGGACGTCGACCACGGCGGCGTTGAACACGAGGGCGGGCCCGGCCTTGATCCGGGCCAGCGGGACCGCGCGCAGGACCCGGGCGACGTTGAGCAGCCGGGGCTCCCCCGTCTCCAGGTACTCCCAGGGCATGTCCGCCCCGAAGCGCGGCGCCCCGGAGACGGCGAAGGACCGGGCGAGGTCGAGGTTCTCGGCGTCCAGCAGGTGCACCAGGAAGGAGTCGGCCTCGGCCAGCAGCGCGGCCGAGCCCTGACGGGCCTGCAGGGAGAAGCCGAGGATCGGCGGCACGGCCGACACGGAGGACACCGAGGACGCCGTCAGGCCCACCGGCCCCTCGGGGCCCCGCGCGGTGATGATCGCGACCCCCGCGGGGTGGTGGGCGAAGGCCGCCTTGAACGCCTCGCCCACGTGCTCCAGGTCCTGGAGGTGGTCTGCCGGGACCTCGAGGTCGGCGACCGACGCGGCCGCGCGCTCGGCCGGGGGGCCGGGCCGCGGGACCGCGCTCAGCCGCGGCTCCTCCGCCGTCCGCTCGGGCGTCCGCGCAGGGCTCTGCTCCGGTGCGCCGCCGGCCGGCGCGTCGTCGCCGTGCCCCCGACGAGGCCGGCGTTCGTGGTGCTGGGCCGCCATGAGTGTCCTTCCGTGGAGAGCCGTGGGAACGGTGCCGCCGGGCGGCCCCACCGGTCCACGCTACGTCCGGAACCGGAGCGGAAGTCAATCGATTCCGCCGCTGACGGGGCGGGAGAAACCCGACGTCACAGTCTTGCACGGGGGCCGTCGTCGTGTCCGGCGCCCCCGGGTCACCGGGTCAGGCCCCGGTAGCCGCGGGCGTAGTGCACCAGCGGGTCGTCGGCCTGGGCCTCCGCGACCCCGCGGCCCATCGCGGTCACCTCGCCGACGACGACCCGGTGCGTCGCGGCGGTGTGCACGGCCACGGTGGAGAGCTCGAACCACGCGAGCGCCCCGTCCAGGACGGGCGCCCCCGAGCGCGGCGCGCGCCGGAAGGGCACGCCGTCCAGCAGGCCCTCGACCGGATTGCCGGGGCTCGCGAGCCAGTTGGCGATGCCCTCCTGGTCCCGGCGCAGCACGGAGAGCGTCCACGCGCCGGAGGACTCCACCGCGTCGCAGATCCGCCCCTCCTCGAAGAGGCTCACGAGCATGGTGGGCGGGTCGTAGGAGACGTCGAGGAACCCGGTCACGGTCGCGGCGACGTCCCGCCGCCGGTGCCGGGCGGCCACGACCGCCACGCCGGAGGCGATGTCCGCGGCGAGCAGGCGGTAGGCGCCGACGTCCTCGGCGTCCGGCGCCGCCGGGTCGATCAGGTGGGCCGGTGCGGGATCGGGGAGCTCCATCCCGCCAGTCTGGCACGGGGACTCAGCGCTCCGGCCGGGACCGTCCCGTCATCCGGAGGGTCAGGTTCAGCCGCCCGCCCTTCATGCCCAGCGCGGCCGCCCCCGTGCCGGGGCGGATGCGCGGCACCCCGTGGAACGCGTAGCGGGAGGGTCCGCCGAAGACGAAGAGGTCGCCGCTGCGCAGCTCCACGTCCCGGTACGGCGCCGAGCGGGTCTGCGTGTTCCCGAAGCGGAAGACGCAGGTGTCCCCGAGCGAGAGGGAGACGATCGGCGCGGCGGAGGCCTCGTCCCTGTCCTGGTGCATGCCCATCCGGGCGTCCGCGTCGTAGAAGTTCACCAGGGCGGTGTCCGGCCGGTAGTCCTGCGCGTCCGGGCTGCCGGGGCCGTAGGCCTCCCGGGCGGCCCGGCGGCCCAGCTCGGTCAGCCACGGGGGCATGTCCGGTGCCCGCTTGCGCTCCCCGGTGCGAAGATAGCGGTAGGGCGCCCAGTCCCAGCCCAGGGTCGTGGAGCGCACCGACATCCGGCCGCCGCCCGGGAGCACCATGTGCCGCATGGGCACCGGGCCCACGGCCCACTCCCGGCAGCGGAGCACCAGGTCCCGCTGCTCCTCGGGCCCGAGCCACCCCGGCACGTGGACGGCGCCGGGGGCGATCTCCGCGCGCTCCCGGGGCAGCTCGAACAGCTCGGGCGCCGAGAACGGGGTCGAGGGGTCGATCATGCTGCCGAGCGTAGCCGCGACCGCCGACACCGCGCACCGGCACCGCGGGCGGCGGCACCGGTGTGCGCCCCGCCACGGCGGCCCCGGGCGGAGAGGAGTAGCGTGGAGGTTCTCCCGATCACCGTGAAAGGTCCGCCGTGCCGCTGCCCCTGTCCGTCATCGACTTCGCCACCGTCCGCAAGGGCGCGTCCGTGGGCGAGAGCTTCGCCGACTCCGTGCGCCTCGCCCAGCACGCCGAGCGCCTGGGGTACCTGCGGGTCTGGTACTCGGAGCACCACAACATGCCCACGATCGCCTCCTCGGCCCCGGCCGTGCTGATCGCCCACGTCGCCGCGCACACCTCCACCGTCCGCCTGGGCGCGGGCGGCGTCATGCTGCCCAACCACTCCCCCCTCGTGATCGCGGAGCAGTTCGGCACGCTCGCCGAGCTGCACCCCGGACGGATCGACCTGGGCCTGGGCCGGGCCCCCGGCACGGACCTGCGGACGGTGCGGGCCATGCGCCGGGACCCCTCCGCCGCCGAGCAGTTCCCGCAGGACGTCCGCGAGCTGCAGGGCTATCTCAGCGGCCGCTCGATCGTCCCGGGCGTCAGCGCCGTGCCGGGCGCCGGGACGGACGTGCCCCTCACGATCCTGGGCTCCTCGCTGTTCGGCGCCCAGCTCGCCGCCGCCTACGGGCTGCCCTACGCCTTCGCCTCCCACTTCGCCCCCGACGCGCTCGTGGACGCCGTGGCCGCCTACCGCGCCGGGTTCCGTCCCTCCGAGCAGCTCGCGGAGCCGTACGTCGTCGCGGCCGTCAACGTCATCGCCGCGGACACCGCCGAGGACGCCGCCGAACAGCTCGGGACCGCCCGGCGCGAACGGGTGCGCGCCATGGTGGGCCGCGGCCGCGAGCTGAGCGAGGCTGAGCTGGACATGGTGATGGACAGCCCCGCCGGGCAGCAGATCCTGCACATGCTGCACTGGTCGGCCGCGGGCACGGGCGACGAGGTCCGGTCCTCCCTGGAGGACTTCGCGGTCACGGCGGACGCCGACGAGCTCATGATCGCCCCCGCGTCCCCCACCCAGGAGCAGGTGCTGCGCTCCCTCGAGCTCCTGGCCGGGGCCTGGGGTCAGGACGCCGGGACAGACCTTCCCTCCGCCGCGTCGCGACTGTAAATTCAGGGAGTCACCGGCGTCCGCCGTCACGGCGCCGCCCCCGGGAGGCGCCACCGCCCCCCGAAAGGTCCCCGCCATGTCCTCAGTCACCGCCCGACGCACCGTCACCGCCCTGGCCGCGGCGCTCGCCCTCTCGGGCGCGGCCGCCTCCCCCGCCGCCGCGGCCCCGCGCACCGTCGAGGTCGTCAACCTCGGCGACTCCTACTCCGCGGCCTTCGGCACGGGCGGGCTCCAGGCGGTCGAGGGCGTTCCCGGCTGCGTCCAGGGCACGGGACGGGACCACGTCGACAAGCTGGACGCGCACCCCCGGATCGAGGTGACCCTGGACGCGGCGTGCGCCGGCTACGAGACGCACGAGGTGCGGAACCTCGTCGCCGCGCAGCCGGTCGCCGACGCCCTCGCCTCGGCCGACCTGGCGACACTGACCCTCGGGGGCAACGACATCGGGTGGGGCGGGTTCGTCGAGGCGTGCAGCGCCCCCGCCGAGGCCGCCTACGGCCCGGCGCCGTGCGACGCCAAGCTCGCGGAGGCCCCCGCGCTCATCGCGTCCGCCGCCGCCTCCGCGGCCGAGACCGTCGCGGCCGTCGACGCCGCGTCGGACGCGCGCATCGTGGTGCTGGGCTATCCGCACCTCTTCGACGACCGTGCGGACAGCCCGCTGATCTCCGCCGAGCGGGCCGCCCAGCTCAACGACTGGACCGACGAGCTCAACGCGGCTCTCGCGGCGGGCGTGGAGGAGGAGGGCGCCGTCTTCGTGGACGTCACCGACCGCTTCCGCGGCCACGGCGTCGGCTCGGCGGACCCGTGGATCCTCTTCGGCCCCGACGCCGGCAGCCACAACCTGCACCCGACCGAGCGCGGGTACCTCTCCGGCTACTTCCCGGGGCTCCTCGGGCAGGCCGCCCGGGCCCGCTGACCGCTCGCCGGCCACGACGCAGGCCCCGGACCGTCGGTCCGGGGCCTGCGTCGTGGCCGGTGCGTCACCGGCGCCCGGCCGGGGTGCGGCCGGGCGCGGGTCAGGCGTTCTTCGTCTCGTCCCTGACGGACTGCGCCGAGTCCTGGGCGGAGGACTTCAGGTGCTGGGCCTCGCCCTGGCCCTGCTGCTTGACCTCCTGGGCGCCCGACTGCGCGGTCTCCTTGACGGACTGCGCGGCCTCCTGCGCCGGCTCCTTCAGGTCCTGGGCGACCTCCTGCGCGGCGCTCTTCGCGGACTCGACCGCGTGCTGGGCGTGGGGCTGCACCCGGTCCGCCGCGTCGGCGACGAGCTCCTGCTCCTTCTGCGTGGAGGGCAGCAGCGAGCCGACGAGCCAGCCGGCGCCGAGGGCGATCAGACCGGCGGCCAGCGGGTTGCCCCGGGTCTTCGCCCGGGCCGTGGCCGGGGCGTTCTGCACGGCGCCGCGGGCCTGGTCGGCGCGGTACGCCGCCTCGTCCCGGACGTCGCCGGTGGAGTAGCCGCCCACCGTGAACTCGTCGTCGGAAGAACCCATGACTCGCTCCCTCACTCCGTGCACGGTGTCCTGGACCTTGCCGCGGACCTTGTCCTTCTGCCGCTCGACGACGCGCTCGGGCGTCACCTTCTCCGCGACGGCGTCGACGTCGGAGCCGAGCCGAGCGCGGGTGGCCTCGATGTCGGCGCGGATCTGTTCGGGGTTCTGCTGGCTCATCGGTTCTCCTTCTTGGAGGGCTTCACGGTGTCCGGGATCTCGGAGACGGTCTCGCGGGTGAGGGGCAGCGGATCCTGGGTCGCCTCGGTCATCTCCCGCTTGCCCTCGTTGAGGTTCTTCTTGCCCATCGCGGCGAGGATGCCGGCGATGACGGCCCAGAGCACGGCCACGATGACCGAGGACCAGGCCAGGCCCACGAGGTTGCTCAGTCCCCACATGAGGGCGAGGGACAGGAAGAGCAGGACGAAGTGTCCGGCCACGCCGGCCCCGGCGAGCATGCCGGCGCCCTTGCCCGTGTCCTTGGCGGACTGCTTGGCCTCCTGCACCGCCTGCGTCGTCTCGGCCTTGGCGAGCGCGATCTCCTGCTGGATGAGGGTGGAGAGGTTGGTGCTCAGCGACTTGAACATCTCACCGAGCGACTCGTGCTCCGCCCTGTTCTCGGCGTTCGAGGGGGGAATGGGATGGCTCATCGACGGTCGCCCTCCTGGTCCGGGTAGACGGTGCCGGGCACGCGGTCGGTGTAGGTGCGGGCCGCCTCGCCCTGCTCGTCGGAGCGGTAGGCGTAGGGGTCGGCCGGGGTGTAGCCCGAGGTCTCGGTCGCCGTGAGGTTGCGGTCGTAGCCCTGGTCGTAGACGGCGCCGGTGGCGACGCCCGTCCCGGCCGCGGTGCCCTGGCCCTGCCGGCCGGAGACGCCGAAGTACTCCTTGGCGCCCTGGCGGTCGGTCGCGATCTCGTCGCTGTCCTTGACGCCGCGGGTGGCGCGACCGGCGAGGAGCCCGATGCCGGCGGCCAGGGCCAGGAAGGTCCCGGGGCGACGCGCCGCGAACCGGCGGACGTCCTGCAGCAGGTCCTGGGCGTCCTTGTTCTCCAAGGAGGAGGCCACGGAGTCGACGCGCCCGGAGACGCTGCCGAGCAGACCCGTGACGAAGTCCGTCTCGGGCTTCTCACCGCGGGACAGGGCGTTGATCTCGTCGCTGACGGAGCGGACGCTCGAGGCGATGCGCTCCTGCTGGGGGGCCACCTGGTCCCTCAGGTCGCTCCGGAGCTGGCCGAGGAGGTTCTGCGCCTGGGCGGTGGCCTCCTGCTTGACGGCTCCGGCCTGCTCCTTCGCCGTCTCCTTGACGCGCTGGCCGGAGCCGGCGGCCTCGTGCTTCAGCTGGTTCGCCTCGGCCTTGCCCTGCTCCGCCGCGACGTCCTTCTTGGACGAGGTGCCGGTCTGCGCCGCGTGGCTCGAACCGGCGTCGTAGGGGGTGGGGTCATAGGGGTTGGTGGTCATGATTCCGCCTTTCTGGAACATTTCATAAGTCCACTGATGGTGCGGGCTGGTCCCAGCGTAGGCCGGACGCCCCGCGGAACCAAGCCCCTCCGCCGGATCGGCGCGCCTTTCGCGGCGATCCGGCGAGAGGGGTCCCTCACGGCGACGGGCTGCCGCCGTTGACGTTGAGGGTCTCGCCGATGACGTAGCTCGACTCGGAGGAGGCGAGGAACACGTAGGCGGGGGCCAGTTCCGTGGGCTGGCCGGCCCTGCCGAGGGGCGTCGACTGCCCGAACTCTGGCAGCGCGTCCTTCGGCTGCCCGTCCGAGACCTGGAGAGGCGTCCAGAACGGTCCCGGCGCCACGGCGTTGACGCGGATGCCCTTGGGCGCCAGCTGCTGGCCGAGGCCCTTGGTGAAGTTGTTGATCGCCGCCTTGGT
Source organism: Kocuria rosea (assembly GCF_006094695.1). Lineage (NCBI taxonomy): Bacteria > Bacillati > Actinomycetota > Actinomycetes > Micrococcales > Micrococcaceae > Kocuria > Kocuria rosea. Next base: position 3,319,722 of record NZ_CP035103.1, read on the forward strand.
CGACGCGTAGTCGAGGAGGTCCGGCGACGGCTGGTACGCCTGGATCGACGTCGTGTTGATGATGGAGGAGCCCGCGGGCAGGTGCCGCAGCGCCGCCTTGGTGATCCGGAACATCGCCACGATGTTGACGGTGAAGGTGTCGACCAGCTGCTCGTCGCTCAGGTCCTCGAGGCTCTCGACCGCCACCTGCTTGCCGGCGTTGTTGACGAGGATGTCGAGGCCACCCAGCCCGTCCACGGCGTTGTCGACCAGGGCCGCGCAGAAGTCCTTGTCGGTGAGGTCCCCGGGGAGGAGGACGGCCGTGCGACCGGCCTTCTCGATGGCGGCCTTGACCACCTGCGCGTCGGGCTCCTCGTCCGGGAGGTAGTTCAGGGCGACGTCGGCGCCCTCCTTGGCGAACGCGATGGCGACGGCCGCGCCGATGCCCGAGTCCGCCCCGGTGATCAGGGCCTTGCGCCCCTCCAGGCGGCCGGTCCCCCGGTAGGAGAGCTCCCCGCGGTCGGTCCTGGGCTCGAGCTCGACGTCCAGGCCCGGCTCGGGCTGGTCCTGCTTCGGGGGCGACAGGACGGGGTATCGCGTCACGGGGTTCTGGAACGCGAGCTGGTCCACCGTCTCGCGGTCGGCGTTCTCGGGGTTGCCGCTGTTCGTCTCGGCCATGCTCCACTTCCTCTCGTCGTGCACTGATCTGGACAGCATACTGATGATGCGGTCGGCAGGACAACGGCTTCTCTGTGGGAGAACAGGACACCCCGCGCCCCCGTGACGGAGGGACCGCCGAGGGGCACGGGGCGCAGGAGCGTACTGCCGCGGGGTGACCGCGCTCAGGCGTCGAGACGGTGCAGGAAGTTCTCCAGGGCGTCGTCGAACGCGGCGGGCTGCTCGAGGTTGGGGGTGTGCCCGGCGCCGTGGACGACGACGAGCTCCGCCCCGGGGGCCAGCTCGGTCATCCGCAGGCCGGCGCCGCCGTCGAAGGCGTCGTCCGCGCCCACCACGACGAGCACGGGGATCCGGGCGCCGCGGAGCAGCTCGGTGAAGTCCCGGCGCTCGGCGCGCCCGCGCATGGCCGCGGCGGCCCCCTTCGCGGGAGCGTTCTGGAGCATGGCCAGCACCTCGGCCGCCACCTCGGGGCGGGTCTCCACCGTCGACTCGGCGACCATCTTGCCCAGGACATTGCGCCCGTAGGCCTCCATGCCGCCGGTCAGCATGGCGTCCGCGGCGACGTGGCGGCGCCGCCTGCCGGCGGCGTCCTCCGCCTCGGGGACGGTGTCGTTGACGACCAGCGCCCGGACCCGGCCGGGGTGGCGGTGGAGGAGCTCCATGGCGATCTGGCCGGACATCGAGAACCCGACCACCACCGCCCGGTCGACGGCCAGGTGCTCGAGCAGCGCGGCGACGTCGTCCGCGAACTCCTCGGTGTAGACGATCCCCTCGGTGACCTCGGACCCGCCGAAGCCGCGCAGGTCGGGGGCGATCACCCGCCAGCCGCGGGAGGCGAACACCTCGACCTGACGGGTCCACATGCTGCGGTCGTAGGCGTGACCGTGCAGCAGGAGGAGCACCGGCCCCTCCCCCCGGTCGGTGTAGGTCATGGTGACCCCGTTGATCCGGGCGGTGGCGGGACTGACGTCGGGCATGGTGGGAGACCCCTCTCTCGGGCGTACGGCAGGAACGCTCCCAGGGTAGCGAAGGACGCCGCCGCAGGGCCGGGTCTCACCCGCGGCCGGAACGGCCCGCGGTCATTCGACGACGCCGCAGGCCAGCCGCGAGCCGGCGTCGCCCGTGCCCAGCGTGGCCTCGTCGGGTCCGCCGGGGGCGTAGCGCTCCGGGACGTTGGCGTGGTTGTCGGGGCCCGGGTGGACCACCACGGCGCTGCCGTCGTCGTCGGCCACGAGGTCCTGGACACCGAAGCGGTCGGTGACCGTCGTGAGGAAGCCCGCCCCCTCCTCCGTCACCAGGAGACCGGGGAGGTCGCCCCGGTGGCCGGGGTGCTCGGCGTCCTCGTTCCCGAGGTGGCCACCCGCGGAGAGGAACGCGCCCGTGGTGCCGGGGTCCCCCGGGGCCGTGCTGTCGGGCTCGCAGAGGCCGGTCGCGTGCACGTGCAGTCCGTAGAAGCCGGGCTCGAGTCCCTGCACCTCGGCCACGACCTCCGTGCCGGCGGCGACCTCCGAGAAGCTGACGCTGCCGACCTCCGCGCCCTCGGCGTCCTGGAGGACGGCGCGGGAGCCGGGAGCCGCCTCCGGGGCGGCCGACGTCTCCTCGACCACGGCGCTGTCGTCACCGCCCCCGCCGCAGCCGGCGAGCACCAGAGCAGTCGTTCCGATCACTGTTGCCATCAGCCTGCTCCGTCGCACGGCTCCTCCTCGTCGTCACCGGGTCCTGGTCCTCGACCATAAGCCGTGGTCGGAGGGGATTCAACGAAGACGATGGGTGTTAAATGCGGGGAGCCCACGCACCGTGTGGTGCGGGGGCTCGACCCTGGTGGTGTGGTCCGGCGGTGTCCTACTCTCCCACACCCTTCCGGGTGCAGTACCATCGGCGCTGCGGGTCTTAGCTTCCGGGTTCGGGATGGGACCGGGCGTTTCCCCCACGCTATGACCGCCGTAACTCTGGTGCCCGACCCCTGCCGGTGCCGGCGGGGGTGGGTAAGTCACTGTGGTTGTCCGCCCGTGGTGGGCGGTATTCAATTGCGGTTCCCTGTGCCCGCCGCCAGAGCGACGGGCGGGGTTGTTGGTTGGGAGCCGTATAGTGGACGCGGTGTTCTGTGGTGACCCCACCCATGTTCCCCACACGTGTTGGGGGTGGGGGTGTGGTGTAAGTTGTCGGCTTATTAGTACCGGTCGGCTGCACACGTCGTTGGTTCGTGCTTCCACCTCCGGCCTATCAACCCAGTGGTCTAGCTGGGGGCCTCTCACACACTAGGTGCATGGAAATCTCATCTCGAAGCGAGCTTCCCGCTTAGATGCTTTCAGCGGTTATCTCTTCCGAACGTAGCGAAGCAGCGGTGCACCTGGCGGTACAACTGCCATACCAGAGGTTCGTCCGTCCCGGTCCTCTCGTACTAAGGACAGGTCTTCTCAAATTTCCTGCGCGCGCAGCGGATAGGGACCGAACTGTCTCACGACGTTCTGAACCCAGCTCGCGTACCGCTTTAATGGGCGAACAGCCCAACCCTTGGGACCAACTCCAGCCCCAGGATGCGACGAGCCGACATCGAGGTGCCAAACCATGCCGTCGATATGGACTCTTGGGCAAGATCAGCCTGTTATCCCCGAGGTACCTTTTATCCGTTGAGCGACGGCCATTCCACAATGTACCGCCGGATCACTAGTCCCGACTTTCGTCCCTGCTCGAGCTGTCGCTCTCACAGTCAAGCTCCCTTGTGCACTTACACTCGACACCTGATTGCCAACCAGGCTGAGGGAACCTTTGGGCGCCTCCGTTACTCTTTAGGAGGCAACCGCCCCAGTTAAACTACCCATCAGGCACTGTCCCTGACCCGGATCACGGGCCGAAGTTAGATGTCCAGAGTGACCAGAGTGGTATTTCAACGTTGACTCCACGTGCACTGGCGTGCCCGCTTCACCGTCTCCCACCTATCCTACACAAGCCACACCGAACACCAATACCAAACTATAGTAAAGGTCTCGGGGTCTTTCCGTCCTGCTGCGCGTAACGAGCATCTTTACTCGTACTGCAATTTCGCCGAGTTCATGGTTGAGACAGCGGGGAAGTCGTTACTCCATTCGTGCAGGTCGGAACTTACCCGACAAGGAATTTCGCTACCTTAGGATGGTTATAGTTACCACCGCCGTTTACTGGGGCTTAAATTCTCCGCTTCGCCGTGAGGCTAACAGGTCCTCTTAACCTTCCAGCACCGGGCAGGAGTCAGTCCGTATACATCGTCTTGCGACTTCGCACGGACCTGTGTTTTTGATAAACAGTCGCTTCCCCCTGGTCTCTGCGGCCCTTACCCGCTCGCACCAGCAAGTGGTGTCCACGGTCGGGGCCCCCCTTCTCCCGAAGTTACGGGGGCATTTTGCCGAGTTCCTTAACCATGATTCTCTCGATCGCCTTAGTATTCTCTACCTGATCACCTGTGTCGGTTTGGGGTACGGGCGGCTGGAACCTCGCGTCGATGCTTTTCTCGGCAGCATAGGATCACCGAATCCCCCCACGAATGGGGGTCCCGTCACGTCTCAGGCTCAATGATCCGCGGATTTGCCAACGGATCGCCCTACACGCTTAGACCGGGTCTACCATCGCCCGGCTCGGCTACCTTCCTGCGTCACACCTGTTAATACGCTTACCTCCCCGGTTCAGGTCCCACGCTCCCCGGTGCCGGCGGCGACCAATGGTCACCGCATGGCCCGGTTCGGGTGGTTAGTGTCCCCGGTTCGATAGGGGCGGTTCTTCGCCGGTACGGGAATATCAACCCGTTGTCCATCGACTACGCCTGTCGGCCTCGCCTTAGGTCCCGACTGACCCAGGGCAGATTAGCTTGACCCTGGAACCCTTGATCATCCGGCGGACGGGTTTCTCACCCGTCATTCGCTACTCATGCCTGCATTCTCACTCGTGTGGGCTCCACCACTGGGTCACCCCGCAGCTTCACTGCCCACACGACGCTCCCCTACCCATCGCACCACCTGAACCGGTCCGAAGACCGGTTGGGTATCATTGGTGCAATGCCACAACTTCGGCGGTGTACTTGAGCCCCGCTACATTGTCGGCGCGGAATCACTTGACCAGTGAGCTATTACGCACTCTTTCAAGGGTGGCTGCTTCTAAGCCAACCTCCTGGTTGTCTAAGCAACTCCACATCCTTTCCCACTTAGCACACGCTTAGGGGCCTTAGTTGGTGGTCTGGGCTGTTTCCCTCTCGACTATGAAGCTTATCCCCCACAGTCTCACTGCTACGCTCTCACTTACCGGCATTCGGAGTTTGGCTGACGTCAGTAACCTTGTAGGGCCCATCGGCCATCCAGTAGCTCTACCTCCGGCAAGAAACACGTAACGCTGCACCTAAATGCATTTCGGGGAGAACCAGCTATCACGAAGTTTGATTGGCCTTTCACCCCTACCCACAGCTCATCCCCTCCATTTTCAACTGAAGTGGGTTCGGTCCTCCACGCGCTCTTACACGCGCTTCAACCTGGCCATGGGTAGATCACTTCGCTTCGGGTCTAGATCACGCCACTCACTCGCCCTATTCAGACTCGCTTTCGCTACGGATACCCCTCACGGGTTAACCTCGCGACGTAACACTAACTCGCAGGCTCATTCTTCAAAAGGCACGCCGTCACCTTGTAGGGCTCCGACGGTTTGTAGGCACACGGTTTCAGGTACTATTTCACTCCCCTCCCGGGGTACTTTTCACCTTTCCCTCACGGTACTGGTCCGCTATCGGTCATCAGGTAGTATTTAGGCTTACCAGGTGGTCCTGGCAGATTCACACGGGATTTCTCGGGCCCCGTGCTACTTGGGTACGCGTACCGTGCGGCAGCAACGATTTCGTCTACGGGACTCTCACCCTCTCCGGTCCGGCACTCACACCGGTTCGACTATCGCCCTGCACTCACACGCCCGGGCCGGCAGACCCAGGACGACACGCCCCACGACCCCGATGATGCAACCCCTGCCGGGTATCACACACCATCGGTTTGGCCTCTTCCGCGTTCGCTCGCCACTACTGACGGAATCACTGTTGTTTTCTCTTCCTGTGGGTACTGAGATGTTTCACTTCCCCACGTTCCCTCCACACACCCTATGAATTCAGGTGCGGGTCACCACGCATAACACGCGGCGGGGTTTCCCCATTCGGAGACCCTCGGATCACAGCTCGTTTATCAGCTCCCCGAGGCTTATCGCAGATTACCGCGTCCTTCATCGGCTCCTGATGCCAAGGCATCCACCGTGCGCCCTTAAAAACTTGCCACATGATCACAGAACACACCGATACCACCACCACCACACCCCAACGGGGCACGGCAGCGGTATCTCGGCGATCAATCACGAACACGGCACCACAACCCACCAGACACACCCCCAACCCTTGCGGGAAGAGGAAGCCGTCCGGCTGCCTGCGGCACCTGTTCTTAAGATGCTCGCGTCCACTATACAGTTCTCAAACAACAACCCGCACACCCCGCACACTGGTGGTTAGCGGCCCCCGAAAGGGACACGACCACCGGCAGGACGCCGGGAACCTGCGACACAACACCCCCACCCCCCACCAAAGGGGACGGGGCCTGTTGTCTCAGGACCCAATAGTGCGCCACGGACCACACCCACCACCGGACCGGTTCTCTTCCACCACCCACACCGCACGAACCCCACAGGGTCCACCACGATGGGACAGGTACTAGGACCCGACCCGGCCGGCAACCCCCACACCCGCCGGATCGGAACCCGGGAAGCACAGGAGGAGTGCGGCCACTTGCTCGTTGATATTCCACCCATGAGCTCACCCCACCAGCACCACGGACGGGCACTAGGGCGGGGGCGACCACCACACGGCGGTCAACGGCTCCTTAGAAAGGAGGTGATCCAGCCGCACCTTCCGGTACGGCTACCTTGTTACGACTTAGTCCCAATCGCCAGTCCCACCTTCGACGGCTCCCTCCCACAAGGGGTTAGGCCACCGGCTTCGGGTGTTACCAACTTTCGTGACTTGACGGGCGGTGTGTACAAGGCCCGGGAACGTATTCACCGCAGCGTTGCTGATCTGCGATTACTAGCGACTCCGACTTCATGAGGTCGAGTTGCAGACCTCAATCCGAACTGAGACCGGCTTTTTGGGATTAGCTCCACCTCACAGTATCGCAACCCTTTGTACCGGCCATTGTAGCATGCGTGAAGCCCAAGACATAAGGGGCATGATGATTTGACGTCATCCCCACCTTCCTCCGAGTTGACCCCGGCAGTCTCCTATGAGTCCCCACCATCACGTGCTGGCAACATAGAACGAGGGTTGCGCTCGTTGCGGGACTTAACCCAACATCTCACGACACGAGCTGACGACAACCATGCACCACCTGTCCACCAGCCCCGAAGGGAAACCCCATCTCTGGGGCGGTCCGGTGAATGTCAAGCCTTGGTAAGGTTCTTCGCGTTGCATCGAATTAATCCGCATGCTCCGCCGCTTGTGCGGGCCCCCGTCAATTCCTTTGAGTTTTAGCCTTGCGGCCGTACTCCCCAGGCGGGGCACTTAATGCGTTAGCTACGGCGCGGAAAACGTGGAATGTCCCCCACACCTAGTGCCCAACGTTTACGGCATGGACTACCAGGGTATCTAATCCTGTTCGCTCCCCATGCTTTCGCTCCTCAGCGTCAGTAACAGCCCAGAGACCTGCCTTCGCCATCGGTGTTCCTCCTGATATCTGCGCATTTCACCGCTACACCAGGAATTCCAGTCTCCCCTACTGCACTCTAGTCTGCCCGTACCCACTGCAGACCCGGGGTTGAGCCCCGGGCTTTCACAGCAGACGCGACAAACCGCCTACGAGCTCTTTACGCCCAATAATTCCGGACAACGCTTGCGCCCTACGTATTACCGCGGCTGCTGGCACGTAGTTAGCCGGCGCTTCTTCTGCAGGTACCGTCACTCTCGCTTCTTCCCTACTGAAAGAGGTTTACAACCCGAAGGCCGTCATCCCTCACGCGGCGTCGCTGCATCAGGCTTCCGCCCATTGTGCAATATTCCCCACTGCTGCCTCCCGTAGGAGTCTGGGCCGTGTCTCAGTCCCAGTGTGGCCGGTCACCCTCTCAGGCCGGCTACCCGTCGTCGCCTTGGTGAGCCATTACCCCACCAACAAGCTGATAGGCCGTGAGCCCATCCAAAACCAGTAAAACCCTTTCCACCACCCACCATGCGGTAAGAGGTAGTATCCAGTATTAGACCCAGTTTCCCAGGCTTATCCCAGAGTCAAGGGCAGGTTACTCACGTATTACTCACCCGTTCGCCACTAATCCGCCCAGCAAGCTGGGCATCATCGTTCGACTTGCATGTGTTAAGCACGCCGCCAGCGTTCGTCCTGAGCCAGGATCAAACTCTCCGTCAAAAAAACAACGAAAACATCAAACCCCGGCTGAAAATGTCGCCACCACCCCACGGAGGCAGGACGGCGACAACCAATCAACCGAATAAAACATCCGGTATCAACAAACATGGCACACTATTGAGTTCTCAAACAACAGACCAGCAACCAGGCACCACACCCGGAAACCGTGTTGGAATTCTTTTTCGCTCGGTTCTCGCGATCTCTCGCTCTCCCCGCGGCGACCTCCTCAGCTTATCCCGATCTTCTCCGCTTTCCCAAATCGCTTTTCCGTCGCTCAGCGGCGTAAAAGTCCTTCGGGAGGAGAATTCGTGGATCTGCCGGATTCGGCGCCGTGGGCCGCAGCGATTTCTCGCTGCTGCCCGAAACAGCTCCACCAGCGTACCCGACCCGGTCCCGGCCCACAAGCTGTCGGCCACCGCGCAGCGATGATCGGCTTGATGGTTCGAGGGGTTCGGTCCGCCGGACTCGGCGTTGCCGTCCGGGGCGATCTCTCGCGTCCCTTGCGGCGACTCGGAATACATTACACACGCCCCGCAGGACCGTCAAAACCCCGGAGGACCGGCGGCCGGAGCGGCGGCGACGGCAGTGCGTAGGCTGATGGCACATCGATGCCCCGACCCGAAAGGACAGCAGATGAGCACCTCACCGGAAGAGCTGCCGGAGACCCCCGACACCTACGAGGGCGCCGCCGAGGTCGACCCCGAGCACTGGCGCGAGGATCCGCTGATCGAGGGCGCCGAGGCCGGCGCGCAGGACGAGCGCGTGGACCCCGAGCACCCGGAGGTCCCCTCGGAGCAGGAGCTCCGGGACGAGACGGCGGAGGCCCGCTACGAGGCGGGCGAGGAGCAGGTCCCGCCCGAGGAGCCCCGCATGGGCGAGGCGATCGCGGACCTCGACGTCCCCGAGGACCCCGCGTTCGAGGACGAGGTCGACCCGAGCAACGACTCGTTCCACGGCGGCGCCGACCTCTGAGCCCGGCCGGACCGAGCACGACGGCGCCCCGGCCTGCATGGCCGGGGCGCCGTCGTCATGTGGACCCGGACGAGCTCAGGCGAAGGCGGAGATGCCGGTGATCCCGCGTCCGATGATGAGGGCCTGCACGGTCTCGGTGCCCTCGTAGGTGTGCAGCGCCTCGATGTCCGCGAAGTGGCGGGCCACGCGGTTCTCGATGAGGATGCCGTTGCCGCCCAGGAGGTCCCGGGCGTTGGCCGCGATCGAGCGGGCCGTGCGCGTGGAGGTGTACTTCGCCAGCGACGCCTGCTCGGCGGTGAGTCGGCCGGCCTCCTCCCGCTCGGTCATCCGTGCCACGAGGAGCTGGATCTGGGTGAGCTCGCTCAGCATCCGGGCCAGCCGCTCCTGCACGATCTGCGATGCGGCCAGCGGGCGGCCGAACTGCACGCGCTGGGCCGCGTACTGCACGGCGGTCTCGTAGCAGGCCTGGGCGTGCCCCACCGCGCCCCACGCCACGCTGATGCGGGTGGCGAACAGGACGTCGGCGGTGTTCCTGAAGGACCGTGCCGCCGGCAGCGCGTTCTCCTCGGGCACGAAGACGTTCTCGAACCGGAGGTGCGCCTGGTGGATGGCCCGGAGGGCGAGCTTTCCACGGATGGTCGTGCCGGTGTAGCCCTCGCTCTCCTGCGGGACCACGAAACCCCTGACCTGGCCGTCCTCGTCGGCGCGGGCCCACACCACGGTGATCCCGCCCATCGAGCCGTTGCCGATCCACTTCTTCTCCCCGTTGAGCACCCAGCCGCCGTCCACCGGGGTGGCACGGGTCTCGAGGCTGACGGAGTCGGAGCCGTGGGTGGGCTCCGTGAGGGCGAACGCGCCGAGGAGCTCGCCCGTGGCCATCCGCGGCAGCCAGCGCTGCCGCTGCTCCTCGGAGCCGCACATGGCGATCGAGCGCATCGCGAGCCCGCCCTGGACGCCCGAGACGGTCGCGATGGACCCGTCGCCGCGGGAGAGCTCCATGCTGATCAGGCCCGCGGCGGTCTTGGACATCTGCTCGTAGCCGTCGACGGCCACGCCGTCGCGCAGCAGGTCGAGCTCCCCGAGCCGGCGGACGAGGTCGAGGGAGTACTCCGAGCGGTCCCAGTGCTCGCCGATGACGGGCAGCAGGTCCTCCTGGACGAACCGGCGGGCGCGCATCCAGTGCCCCCGGTCGGTGTCGGAGACCGCGTCGAACGCGCCGGCGGCGTCGGTGTCGAGGGCCTTGTCGAGGACGTAGTCGGGCTCCACGGTGCCGGCGGGGAACAGGGTCGCGCCGGTCTCGGGGGTGGCGGTCATGGCTGGGTCCTTCGTTCTGTGGGCTGGTGGGAGGTCGGGGACAAGGTCACTCCTGGTGGAAGCGGCGGCCGAGGACGCGCTCGGAGGCGCCCGTGCGGTCGAGGTACGGGGTGATCCCGCCCAGGTGGAAGGGGTAGTTGGCGCCGAGGACCATGCACAGGTCCACGTCCTCGGGCCCGGCGACGACGCCCTCGGCCAGCATCGCGCCGATCTCCTCGGCCAGGGCGTCCTGCACCCGCACGAGCAGCTCCTCCGCCGGGACGGGAGCGTCGGCGGGGTGCTCCGCCCGGGTCCGCTCGAGCAGCCGGGCGGCGTCGGCGGCGAGGTAGCCGTCCGCGCCCGTCCCCGGGGCCTGCTCGGTGGGCAGCACGTGGGTGAGGCCCGCCCCGACCACCGCGTCCATCCACGGGGACCGCGCGAAGCGCTCGGGGTAGGCCCGGTGCATGGTCTCGTCCACGTGGTGCAGCACGGCCGGGCCCACGAAGTCGAGCAGCCGCAGCGGGGTCATGGGCAGGCCCATCGGATCGGGGGCGTGGTCGGCGGCCGCCACGTCCGTGCCCGCATCGATCGCCTGGACGATCACGTCGAACAGCCGGGTCAGCACCCGGTTGACCACGAAGCCGGGGGCGTCCTGGACGCGCACCGCCGTGCGGCGCAGCGCCGCGGCGAGCTCGAAGGCGGTCGCGAGGGCCGCGTCGCCGGTCCGCCGCCCGGCGACGATCTCGAGGAGCGGGGTGACCTCCACGGGGTTGAAGACGTGGAAGCCGACCACCCGTTCGGGGTGCCGGAGGCCCTCCGCCATGGCGGTGACGGACAGGGAGCTCGTGTTGGTCGCGAGGATCGCGTCCGGGCGCACGACCTCCTCCCACTGGGCGAACACCTTCTTCTTCACGTCGAGGTCCTCGAAGACGGCCTCGATCACGAAGTCCGCGTCGGCGAGGTCCTCCGGCCCGCTCGCCCCCGTGACGAGGGCGCCGAGCTGCTCGGCCTGCTCCGCGCTGATCCGGCCCCTGGCCGCCTGCGCGGCGAAGCGCTCCCGGGTCCGGGCCACGCCGGCGGCGAGCCGCTCGTCGTCGAGGTCGGTCATGACCACGGGGATCCGGGCGCCGCTCGCGATGAGGGAGGCGAGCTGGCCGGCCATCAGGCCGGCGCCGATCACGGCGGCCTTGCGCAGGGGCACGGGCTCGGCGGCGGGCACGTCCGCGGCCTGCCGGGAGCGGGCCGAGACGAGCTCGAACGCGTAGAGGGAGGCCTTGGCCACGTCCCCGCGGACCAGCTCGGCGAAGGCGGCCACGGCCTTCGTCCCGTTCTCCGTGCGGGACTCCGTCCGGGCGTCGGCCACGAGGTCGATCGCCACGAGCGGTGCCGGCGCGGCGCCGTGCCAGGTGCGCTCGGCGCGGTCCCGGGCCTGGTCCACGGCGTCCTGCCACTCCTGCTCCCCGGTGCCGCCGGGCGTGCCCGCGCGGCGGCGGGTCTCCCCCGCGTCGAGCGCGTCGAGCGTGCCGGCCACCCACCGCTGCCAGGCGGTGTCCCACTCCCCGGTCCCCGGGGCGGCGTCGAGCACCACGTCCACGAGGCCGAGCTCGAGGGCCTCCGCCGCCTTGGTGTTCCGGCCCCGCAGGGAGTCGAACACGATGACGCGCAGCGCCGCGGCCGGGCCGATCAGGTGCGGGAGCAGGTGCACGCCGCCCCAGCCGGGGAAGAAGCCGAGCCTGCACTCCGGCAGTCCGAGCGGGCCGGTGCGCGGGTGGGCCGCACGGTAGTCCGTGTGCAGGGCGAGCTCGAGCCCGCCGCCCAGGGCCTGACCCGTGAGCAGGGAGAAGGTGGGCACGCTCGCGTCGGCCAGGACGCCGAAGGCCTCGTGGCCGAGCCCCACGTACCGGTCGGAGACGCCGCTGAGCTGGGCGTGGCGGATCTCCTTGAGGTTGGCCCCCGCGCCGAAGGACCGGGCGTTGCCGGTGACCACGATGGCCTCGACCGCCGACTGGTCGATCGAGCCCAGGACGTCCCGGAGCTGCTCCAGGGCCGCGGAGCCCCAGATGATCAGCCCGCCCGGCGGGGTGGAGTCCAGCCGCACCAGGGCGACGGGCGCGGAGCGTCCGGGCAGGACCAGCTGCTCGACGTCCACCGCGACGGTGGAGGGGAAGGACGGGGCGGGCGCGGCGGGTGCCATGGGCGGACTCCTGACGAGTGGTGTGATCGTCACCACTCTGACTGATACCGAGTCTCAGGTCAAGGGATTGAGTCTCAGTGTGGTGGTGCGGCGTGCGGTTCCGGGGCGTTCAGGCCGTATTCTGGCTGGTGATGATCGACGTGCTGCCCCCAGAGACCGAGCGCCTCGCGTTCCGCCGCTTCGACGGCGCGGACCTCGAGCCCATGCACTCCTACCAGAGCCGCGAGGACTACGCGCAGTACGCGTGGCGGGGCCCGCGCACGCGCGAGGAGTGCGAGCGCACCCTGGCCGAGAACAGCGGCCTGCGGCCGTGGGGCCGGGACGGCGACTCCGTCCGCTTCGCCGTCTCCCCCCGGGGCTCGCGGGAGCTCGTGGGCGAGATCGTGCTGACCCTCACGGACGCGGCGGCCGCGCAGGTCGAGATCGGCTGGGTGGTCCACCCCGACCACGCGGGCCGGGGCATCGCCTCCGAGGCGGCCCGCGCCGCGATCGAGTTCGCGTTCGCCGAGCTGGGCGCCCACCGGGTCTGCGCGAGCCTGGACGCCCTCAACGTGAGCTCCGCCAAGGTCTGCGAGCGCATCGGCATGCGCCTGGAGGCGACCCTGCGCGAGAGCCACCGCCAGCTGGGCGAGTGGCGCGACGAGCTGATCTACGCGATCCTCGCCGACGAGGTCTGAGTCATCGGCGCAGGGCGTCCCGCACGGACGCCAGGATCTCCTCCGTGTCCGCGCCGGGGTCCAGGACGGTGACGACGACGGCGGGGCGGGCCCCGGGCGCGGCGGCCGGCCGCGCCGCGCCGTCCTCGTAGCCGGAGACGAGCGTGTGCGCGAGGCGCTCGAGCTGCCCGGCCAGCTCGGCCGAGGGGTCGGTGTCCGGTGCGCGCAGCCAGGCCCGCAGGGCGGCGTTGTGCACCGCCACCGCGGCGGCGGACAGCGCCGTGGCCAGCGTGCTCCGCCCCGGCGAGTCGGGCAGCGCGGAGCGCAGGTAGCGCCGCAGGACCCGCTCGTAGCGGTGGGACGTGATGAGCTCCCGGTCCCGCAGCTGCGGGACCTGCCGGAGCAGGGCGTTGCGGGCCAGCGCCCGCTCGCGGTGGTCGAGGTGGTGGCGGAAGACCAGCAGCACGCCGTCCCGCAGGGCGACGGCCGGATCGGTGCCCGGCTCCTCCCCCGCCCGGGCCAGCTGCTGCTCGAGGCGCTCGAGGTTCGCGGCGTGGTCCGCGAAGACGATGTCCTCCTTGGACCCGTACTTGCGGAAGAACGTGGCCCGACTGATGCCCGCGGCGAGCGCGAGCCGGTCCACGGTCGTGGCGTCCCAGCCCTGCTCCGCGAGCAGGCGGATCGAGCCGGTGACGACGTCCGGGGCCGCCCGGGGGGTCTCGGTCATGGGTGCCTCCTCGCTGACGATGGTAGTCCGGCGGCCCGCCGGACCGCCCGCACGCCCCGGGCGGCGGGAGGACCTCAGCCCGTGGCGCGGTCGGCGTTGGCGTGGATGGCGTCGCGGACGTACTGCGCCAGCCCGGGTTCCAGGTCCTCGTAGGTCTTCGTGAACCGCGGGTCGGCCACGTACATGTCCCCCAGGGCCCGGTGGAACTCGGGCGAGAGGTCGTAGAAGCGTTCGTGGATCTGTCGCCGGGCGGCCTCCGCGGCGTCCATCGCCTCGGCCGAGTCCGCGGGGAGCCCCGCGCGCTTGACCGCGACGAAGCGCTCGTTGATCGCCGTGGTCTCGGCGGCGATCCGCCGCCAGTCCTCCCGGTCGTGTCCGGCCGCGCGCCGACGGGACTGCGCCCACGCGTCGGTGCCGCCCCACCGGCGCTCGGCCTCGGCCGCGTACTCGTCGCTGAAGCCCTCGCCGAAGAGCTCGCGGCGCTCCTCCGGGGTCAGGTCGATTCCGGTCATTTCCTTCTCCAGTGCTCGGTCGATCGCGGTGACGAGGTCGGCCAGCTCGGCCTGTCTCGCCAGGACGGACTCGCGCTGCCGGCGCAGGTGGACCAGCACAGAACCGGGGTCCGCCGCGGCCAGGAGCTCCTCGATGCGCTCGAGGGGGAAGCCGAGCCGGCGGTAGACCACCACGTGCCGCAGCCGGAGCAGGTCGTCCTCCGTGTAGAGGCGGTATCCGCCCGCGGAGCGTTCGCTCGGGCGCAGGAGGCCGACGTCGTCGTAGTGGTGCAGCGTGCGCACGGTGACGCCGAAACGCTCCGCGACCTGTCCCACGGTGAGCTTCTCGTCCGCCGTCACGGGGCGCTGTCCGTCCATGTCCTCCACTCTGGGCCCTCCCGGTCCTCCACTCTGGGCCCTCCCGTCGCGTGAGGGTCAAGCCCGTCAGCGGCGGGCCCGGGCGCCGAAGAGCACCGCCCCGGCGGCGCACAGCACCCCGAGCACGGCGAAGGAGAGCGCCGAGGAGGTGCCCCCGCTGAGCAGGGAGCCCACGAGGGCGACGGCCCACACGAGCACGAGCAGCCACAGCAGTCCGGCGGTGCGCCTGGGGTTCCGCACCGCGCTCAGCCCGTGAAGGGCAGGACGGGCAGGCCGGGGACGTCGACCCGGACCGCGAACAGGGAGCCCGCGGCGGGGTCCTCGTCCGGGGCGAGGTTCTCCCGGGACGTGGTGACGTAGAGGGTGCGCAGGTCCTCCCCGCCCAGGCAGCACGCGGTCGTCTGGCGCGCGCCGACCTCCACGACGGTGTCCAGGGCGCCGTCGGCCGTGTAGCGGTGCACCTGCCCGGCGCCGTGCAGCGCCACCCAGACTGCGCCCTCGGCGTCGACGGTCAGCCCGTCGGGATGGACGTCCCCCTCCGCGAGCTCGGGCACCACGAAGGTGCGGCGCCCGCGCAGACCCTCGTCCGGGGACCAGTCGAGGACGTCGACCTTCCCGGTGGGCGTGTCGTTGTAGTAGGCCAGCGTGCCGTCCGGGGACCAGGCGATGCCGTTGGAGACGGTGACGCCCTCCAGGACCGGCTCCCCGCGCAGGTCCGGGTGCACGCGCCAGAGCGTGGCCGCGCCCTCCGTCTGGTCCCAGGCCATGGAGCCGACGTAGAAGGAGCCGTCCGGGCCGGCCCCGCCCTCGTTCATCCGGACCGCCCCGGGCTCCCAGAGCTGCTCGGCCGGGTGGACGGTGCCGTCCGGGTCCTCGAGTGCCACGCCGGTCTCCAGGGCCAGCACCGCTCCCCCGGTCGCGCGCGGGCGCACGCAGGCCACGACGTCCCCGACGTGCTTGCGGAGCACCTCGCCGTCCGCGCCGAGGGACAGCACGTCCCCGGCGAGCATGTCGACCCACCGCAGCCCGCCCCAGGACTCCGACCAGCACGGCCCCTCGCCGTGGTAGGTGACGGAGTCGGTGATCCGCTCGGCGCGCAGCCGCCGTGCCGCCATCTCAGAGTCCCTTCTCGTGCACCGCGGGCAGCGCCGTGGTGGGGATCCGGTCCCGGTCGGGGTTCAGGAGGATCTCCGACATGTACTTCGTCACCGCGCGCTGGTTGCCGAGCTGGACGATGGCGTAGATCGCCGCCTCCTCGTCGGTCCAGCGGAGCAGGCTGCCGCCGAACAGGGTGCCGTTGGCGTTGAGGTCCTCCGGCTTGACCCACTTGCGGGTGCGGAAGGTGATGTCCTGGGTGGTCATGCCCCCACGATACCGAGGGCGCCCTCCGCACCGTCGGCTACAGCTCCACGGTCCCGCGGACCACCGGGCTGACCTGGCCGCCGACCCAGACGGTGTCCGCGTCCCGCTCCAGCAGCACGCGCCCGGTGCGCCCGAGCACGGTGCCCTGGGCGGCGACGTAGCGCTCCGGGGCCCACCCGTTGTCCGTCAGCCACCGGGCCAGGCCCGCGTTGAGGCTGCCAGTGACCGGGTCCTCCACGACCCAGTCCCCCACGAACGCCCGCACCTCGACCGCGCACTCGGCGCCCTCGCGGTGGGGGCCCACCACGCCGAGCTTGAGCCCGGCCATGGCGGACCAGTCCGCACGCACGCCCAGCACGGTCCCGGCGTCGGCCACGCGCACCCCGATCCAGCCGGGGCCGTTGTCCAGCCAGGACACGTCGAGCAGCGCGGACGGGTCCAGCCGCAGGGACCGCGCCACCCGGTCCAGCAGCGCGGGCTCCGCCACGGGCTCGTAGCGCGTCAGGGGCGGGGCGGCGAACGAGAGCCTGCCCTCGCGGCGCCGGACGGTCACCAGCCCGACCCCGCACTCCTGGACGACGTCCGCTCCCGCGGGCTCCCCGCCGAGGGCGAGCCAGGCGGACGCCGTCCCGAGCGTGGGGTGACCCGCGAAGGGCAGCTCCCCGCCGGGGGTGAAGATCCGCACCCGGTAGTCGGCGCCGGGGACCGTGGGCTCGAGCAGGAACGTGGTCTCGGAGAGGTTGGTCCAGCGGGCGAAGCGCGCCATCGTGTCCTCGTCGAGGGCGTCGGCCCCGTGCACGACGGCGAGCGGGTTGCCGCCCAGCGGCGCCGGCGAGAAGACGTCCACCCAGCTGATCGCGTGGCTCGTCATGGTCTCAGAGCACCGGCCCGCGCGTGTTCCTCCGGGCGGGCCGGGCCCGTCCCTTTCGCCGGGCGTCCCGGCCGGCGGGCCCGGCGGCGGTCCCGCCACGGGCCGCCGCCCGGTCCTCCCGCAGCCTCCGGACCACCAGGCCGACCAGGACGGAGCCCACGGTGCTCAGCACCAGGGGCAGCACCGCGCTGCGCTGCTCGCTGTTGTCGTACATGGCCGGGCCTCCTGCCGGAAGGCGACGCGGGGCGTCGTCGGGTTCGGTGCCAGGAATCCTACGCACCCTCCGGTGCCTCCGGCCACACCCCGGAGCTACCCCGGCGGTGGCTGCCGAGCAGATGGGTGTCGACGATCCCGACCGCCTCCATGAGCGCGTGCATCGTGGTCGGCCCCACGAAGCGGAAGCCGTGCGCCCGCAGGGCCCGGGACAGGGCCTCGGACTCCGGCGAGCGGGTCGGGACCTCCTCCGCCGTGCGCGGACGCGGGGTCCGCGCCGGGCGGAACGACCACACGAGCTCGGTCAGCCCGCCCTCGGCGCGCAGGGCCACGGTGGCGCGGGCGTTGCCGACGGCGGCCTCGATCTTGCCCCGGTGGCGCACGATCCCGGCGTCGCCCAGCAGGCGGTCGACGTCGGCCGGGCCGAAGCCGGCGACCGCGTCCGGGTCGAAGTCCGCGAAGGCCGCCCGGAAGGCGGGCCGCTTGCGCAGGATCGTGGCCCAGGACAGCCCGGACTGGAAGCCCTCGAGGCAGATCCGCTCGTAGAGCCCCCGCTCGTCCCGCACGGGGACGCCCCACTCGGTGTCGTAGTACTCGCGCAGGAGCGGGTCCGTGGCGGCCCAGACGGGGCGGGCGAGCCCGTCCTCGCCGAGGACGAGTCCGGTCGCGGGATCGGGCAGGGAGCTCATGCCGAGCATCGAACCACACCGAGAGGCTCCGACACACCCGGGGCGAGTACCCCCAGGGGTATAGGATGGCGGTCATGCACCCGACGAACCCCGCCGTGGACCGGCGCGCCCTGCAGCGGAGGGTCGTCCGCGTCCTCGCCCTCGGCCAGATCCTCGGTGGGCTGGGCGTCGGCGCCACCCTGGCCCTCGGCGCCCTCCTCGTCACCGAGGTCTCCGGCTCCTCCGCCTGGTCCGGCATGGCCGCGACCATGAACACCCTCGGCGCGGCCCTGCTCGCCGTCCCCCTCGCGCGGCTCGCCCAGGCCCGCGGCCGGCGGATCTCGCTCAGCACCGGGGCGTTCACCGCCATGGCGGGCGCGTCGATCACGATCGGCGCCGCCGTCCTCTCGAGCTTCCCCGTCCTGCTGCTGGGCCTGGCCCTGCTCGGCGCCGGCTCGGCGCTCAACCTCCAGTCCCGGTTCGCGGCGACCGACCTGGCCGCGGACGACACCCGCGCCCGGGACCTCTCCCTGGTGGTCTGGTCCACGACGATCGGCGCGGTGCTCGGCCCCAACCTCTTCGAGCCGGGCGAGCTGCTCGGGCGGGCCCTGGGCCTGCCGGCGCTGACGGGCGGATTCGTCATCGCCCTCGTGGCGCAGGCCTTCGGGGCCCTGGTCTACCTCACGGCGCTGCGGCCGGACTCCCTGCTGCTGGCCGTGGCCGACGGCGAGGCCGCGGGCAGGGGCAAGCCCTCCCCCGCGGGCGGGCTGGCGGTGCTGCGGGCCTCGTCGCCGGCCCGCCGGGCCGTGCTCACCGTGGCGCTGAGCCACGCCGTCATGGTGGCGCTCATGTCCATGACGCCCGTGCACCTGACCCTCCACGGGGCATCGCTGAGCGTCGTGGGCCTGACCATCAGCCTGCACGTGGCCGGGATGTACGCCCTCGCCCCCGTGTTCGGCTGGCTCGCGGACCGGGCCGGGCGCCGCCCCACCGTCCTGCTCGGCCAGGCCCTGTTCGTGGCGTCCCTCGTGCTGTCCTGGTTCGGCTCGACGTCCCCCGTGCTGGTGACGGTCAGCCTGGTCCTGCTCGGGCTCGGCTGGTCCGCCTCCACGGTCGCGGGCTCCACGCTCGTGGCCGAGGCCGTCCCGCCGGCCGAGCGGCCGAAGCTGCAGGGCGTCTCGGACCTGTTCATGAACCTCGCCGGGGCGACCGGCGGGGCGCTCGCCGGACCGGTGCTGGCGCTGATCGGCTTCGACGGGCTCAGCGCGGCCCTGCTCGTCCTCGTGGCGGTCGTGGTGGTCTCACACGGCGGCCGGACCCAGCGGGATGCGGGCGCCGACGCGCCAGCCGCCGTCCGCCGGTCCCGCCGCTAGCTCCCCGCCGAGCGGCTGGACGCGCTCGCGCAGCCCGAGCAGCCCGTACCCCGAGGCCGGGAGGCCGGGCCCGGAGCCCGGCCCCGCGGCGTTGTGCACCTCGACCACGACGTCGGCCTCGTCGACCTGCACGGCCAGCACGCAGCTCGTCCGGGCGGGCGCGTGCTTCATGATGTTCGTCGCCCCCTCCTGGAGGACCCGCTGGACCGTGGGCCGCACCCCTTCCGGGATCCGCGCGAGGTCGCCCCGCACCCGGGTGTCCGTGCGGAACCCGACCTCCCGCAGCGCGGCCGCGGCCTCCTCGAGGCCCCGGCCCGTGTCGACGGCCGCGGCGGCGCTGGAGTCCTGTGCGAGCCCGGCGCCCGGCTCCACGCGCATGATCCCCAGCAGCCGGCGCAGGTCCTTGAGGGCCGCGCGGGAGGAGTCGCCCACCACGTCCAGGGCCTCCTTCATGGTCTCCGGGTCCCGGGAGTAGGCCCCCGAGCGCGCCTGCA